>DAIMZS010000095.1:0-11140 GCA_036733825.1 Rudaea sp. | reverse complement strand
CGCCGCGCGAGGCGCAACTGTTCGCGTTCGAGCGGCAGTTGCAGCTCGCCGTCGAATGCGGCAAGCCGCTGTTCCTGCATCAGCGTGATGCGCATGCGGATTTCGTCGCCTGCATGGATAACGTGCGCGGCCGCATCGGCCCCGCCGTGGTCCACTGCTTCACCGGCGAGAAGAACGAATTGTTCGATTATCTCGACCGCGATTTCCATATAGGCATCACCGGCTGGATCTGCGACGAGCGCCGCGGCGCCCATCTGCGCGAGCTGGTGAAGAGCATTCCGGCCGATCGCCTGATGCTCGAAACCGACGCGCCCTACCTGCTGCCGCGCACGGTCAAGCCGATGCCTTCGCACCGGCGCAACGAGCCGATGTATCTCGCCCACATCTGCGCAGAAGTCGCGCGCGACCGCGGAGAGGACGCGGCCGTCACTGCGGCGAACGCGACCGCGACGGCGCGCCGGTTCTTCGCTTTGCCGGCGGGGTGATTCCCGCGGAAACGTGTCAGCGCGGCGCGGCGGCGCCGAAGTTCCCCGACGGACCGGCAAACACCACCGGGCTCGCATAGCCGTCGGCGGACACCGCGCTGACGCCGAAGAAATAATCATCGACGACGATGTTCTTCAACGTGGCTTTGGTCTCGCTGCCGATCCATTCGCTGCGCTGCCAATGCGGCGCGAGAGTGTCGCGCCAGAAAACGCGGTAGCCGGCGGCACCGGCGACCGGCTGCCAGTGGATCGTCGTGTCGCTCGACACGGCGCCGTCGATATCGACGCCGGCCGGCGGCGCCGGCGCCGCGGCCATCGTGGCGAGGCCGAGCACGTTGAGCCGGGTCACCTGGGCGAGATAGTCGAAGTCGACGCCGTCGATCGTGTCGCCGTAATGCACGCCTTTCTCCACGCGCAGATCCTGATGCTGGCGCGTGTAGTTCTCGTGCGCTTCGGTCACGCGCACCGCGGGAAAGCCTGCTTCGAGGAACGGCACCTGGTCGCCGCCGCGGCCGTAGCGGTCGGTGCGGTAGACCATGCGCACGCGGAAATTCGTCAGATGCTTCTCGGCAAGATCGGCGAGCAGGCGCGCGACATTGCGCGACGGCGAATCGACCTCGCCGCCGTGATATCGACGGTATTTCGCCTGATCCAGCGTTTCACCACTCTTCGTGCCTTCGGAAAACACGCGCACATAAGTATTGTCGTTGACGCCGTCCTGCCCGTGCGAATTGCCGACGATATCGTTGTTGAGATCGGCCTCGACCTGCCAGCCCTGCTGCTTGGCGTAGTCGGCGAGCACCTTGCCGCCGTACAGGCCCTGCTCCTCGCCGGACAGCACGCCATAGACGATCGTCGCCGCGAATTTGTGCTTCGACAGCACGCGCGCGGCCTCGATCACCGCCGCCGTGCCGGAACCGTCGTCGTTCGCGCCGGGCGCATCGCTCTTCGCGTTCATCACGTCGGTCACGCGCGAGTCGATATGGCCGGTGATGAGCACTACGCGGTTCGGATCGCTCGTGCCGCGCTGGATCGCGATCACGTCCATCACCTCGGTGGGCTGCAGAATGCGCTTGCCGTCGCTGAAGGTCTGCGCAGGCGTTTCCACCTGCAGGCAGCCGCTGCAATCCTTCGAATAGGCCTCGAACTCCGATTTCGCCCAACGCCGCGCCGCGCCGATGCCGCGTTTGTCGGATTTCGTGTCGGACAAGGTGTGGCGCGTGCCGAAGCCGACGAGTTTGGCCACCGTCGCGTGCAGACGATCGGCGCTGACCTGATCGGCCAATGCGCGCAACCCCGACGGCTCGGTCGGCGGCGCATCGGCCGCTTGCGCGCAGGTCACGCTGACAAGCAACGCTAAGCTAAGGAGCGACTGACGCATGGTTTGATCCTCAAATTATCCGCGCAAGCGCCGCGTTATTTGCGTGAGAAGAACTTGCGTACCGCTGCCGCAAGAGCGACGAGACCGGCAATCAGCACTTTCTTGAAGGCCAACAATACGGCGAATAGCTTGGCGAACAAACCGGCCTTGGCGGCCAGCGTACCCGCCACGAGCGCGCCTATGCCGTAGGCGGCGACCTTATCGGTCGACGCATTGAAGTCACTGTAGCGTTGGCCGGCGTCGAAGTCGGTCATCGCCAGCACTTTGGGCATTTCCTCTTTGATTTGGACGAGCTGACCCATACCGGCCACCGCGTTGAGGCTCAAATAGCCGTCGCGGCCGAGCACGCGAATGTCGTAATTGAGCGTGTGCTCGTGCGCACCGTCAAAATCCAGCTCTTTGGCCCAATAAAGCTTATTGCTCGTAGCGTCGTAGTGCGGCGACTCGGCCCATCCGAGCAATTCCACAGCCCGATAGCCTTGCTTCTTGCGCTCAGCATTTACTTCGCGCGTGTCCTCCTGCATCTCCTTGAGCACCTTGTCGTAATCGATCTTGCTCGCCTCGGCATCGGACACATAGCCGTCGTTCGAATAGGTGACGACCACAGCCCACGAACCGTTTTTGTCAGTCAGCGGCGCGGAGGTCGGCACCAGCATGCCGAGCACATCGGCGTCCGGCGGATTACCCCAGAGTTGTTCTAATACGCGCTGCGCATCGTGCGCGTCGAGAAAACGGAAATCGTCGGTAAGCTTCAACGTCGCGTGGGCACGCGGCACGCTGACTGTTCCCGTCTTGAAATGCAGCGAATCGACGAACTGTTGAACCGTCTGATGTTGCGAGGCAGCCTCGTCGGCGACGGCGGGAAGAACGAAAAAGCAGGCCGCAAGCAGGGCCAGCGTGCGCAAAATCATGTTTTGATCCCCTTTTTGACGTTGCCGCTATGGCAACGCCGCAAGCATGCCGGGGCCGCTTCAGCTGCGCAAGCCGATACCGCGCCTCAGCAAGCCCAGGCAAAACGTCGCGAGCACGACGACGAAGGCGAGCATGATCAGGTAGGCCCAGGTCAGGTCGATGTCGGATACGCCGAGCAGGCCGTAGCGGAACGCGTTGACCATGTACAGAATCGGATTGAGATGCGAGAGCTCTTTCCACGGCGACGGCAGCTGCGCGACGTTGTAGAACACGCCGCCGAGATAGGTCAGCGGCGTGAGCACGAAGGTCGGGATGATCGCGATGTCGTCGAACTTGCGCGCGTAGATCGCGTTGACGAAACCGAGCAGCGCGAAGATCACCGCGGCGAGCAGGAACGTGGTCAGCGTGACGATCGGATGGTAGAGATGGATCTTGGTGAAGAACAGGCTGATCGCCAGCACGATCAGGCCGACCATGAAGCCGCGCAGCACGGCGCCGGAGACGTAGCCGGTGAGAATGGCCCAGTTCGGCATCGGAGAGACGAGCATCTCTTCGACGAAGCGTTGGAATTTGGCGCCGAAAAACGAACTGGTGATGTTGCCGTAGGCATTCTGGACCACCGCCATCATGATCAGGCCCGGCGCGATGTATTCGATATAGGAAACGCCCGGCGCCATCTCGCCGATGCGGCTGCCGATCAGACTGCCGAAGATGACGAAGTACAACGTCATCGTGATCGCCGGCGGCAGCAGCGTCTGCGACCAAATGCGCAGAATGCGCATCACCTCGCGGCGCGTGATCGTGCTGAGCGCGATGAGGTTGGCCTGCGTGTTCATTCAAGTCTCCTTGAGCCGCCGTGTCGCGGCGACGAACTGATCGAGCTTGGCGCGCGCCGCGCCGCTTTCAAGTGCTCCTTTCGCCGCCTCGACGCCGGCGCCGATCGAATCGGCGCGGCCGGAGGCGTACAACGCCGCGCCGGCATTGAGCGCGACGATGTCGCGCGCGGCGCCGGCGCGGTTCTCCAGCGCTTCGAGCACGCGTGCTTTCGACTGCTCGGGATTTTCCACGCGCAATACGGCGCTGTCGACGGCGCTGAAGCCGAACTGCGCAGGCTCGATTTCGTATTCGCTGACGGCACCGTCGCGCAGCTCGCCGACCAGCGTCGGGCCGGCGAGCGAGATTTCATCCATGCCGTCGCGGCCCCAGACCACGAGCGCATTGCCCGCGCCGAGGCGCTGCAGCACGCGCACCTGGATGCCGACGAGATCGGGATGAAACACGCCCATCAAGATGTGGGACGCGCCAGCCGGATTGGTCAGCGGGCCCAAGATGTTGAACAGCGTGCGCACGCCCATCTCCTTGCGCACGGCGCCGACATTCTTCATCGCCGGATGATGATTCGGCGCGTACATGAAGCCGATGCCGGTTTCCTCCAGACAGGCCGCCACCTGTGCGGGAGACAGGTCGATCGCCGCGCCGAACGTCTCGAGCACGTCGGCGCTGCCCGATTTCGACGACGCGCTGCGGTTGCCGTGCTTGGCCACGCGCGCGCCGGCGGCCGCGACGACGAACATCGACGCAGTCGAGATATTGAACGTGTTCGAGCCGTCGCCGCCGGTGCCGACGATATCGACGAGATGGCGGTTGTCGTCGGCCTGCGCCGGCAGCGGCACCTTCGCCGCCATTTCGCGCATCACGCGCGCGGCTGCGGCGATTTCGCCGACGGTTTCCTTCTTCACGCGCAGGCCGGCGAGGATCGCGGCAGTCATCGTTGGCGACACTTCGCCGCGCATGATCTGACCCATCAGGTCGATCATTTCGTCGTGGAAAATCTCGCGATGTTCGATCGTGCGCTGCAGCGCCTGTTGCGGGGTGATGCCCATTCGCTTACGCCGCCAGCTTCGGCGCGCGCAGAAAATTGCGCAGCTGATCGTGCCCGTGCTGAGTCATGATCGATTCGGGATGGAACTGCACGCCTTCGATCGGCAGGGTCTTGTGGCGCAGGCCCATAATCTCGTCGAGACTGCCGTCCGCGTGCTGCGTCCACGCGGTGACTTCCAGGCACGCCGGCAGCGAAGTCTTTTCCACGACGAGCGAGTGATAGCGCGTCGCCTCGAACGGATTCGGCAGGCCGGCGAACACGCCGATATTCTTGTGATGGATCGGCGAGGTCTTGCCGTGCATGATTTCGCGCGCGCGCACGACCTTGCCGCCGAACGCCTGGCCGATCGCCTGATGGCCCAGGCACACCCCGAGGATCGGCACCTGGCCGGCGAGCTGCTCGATCACTTCGAGCGACACGCCCGCCTCGTTCGGCGTGCACGGGCCCGGGGAAATCACGATTTTTTCCGGCGCGAGTTTCTTGATCTCTCCCACCGTCAGCTCGTCGTTGCGCACCACGCGCACGTCTTCACCGAGCTCGCCCAGGTACTGCACGAGGTTGTAAGTGAAGCTGTCGTAGTTGTCGATCATCAGCAGCATAAATGTACTTATCTTATTGATTTACAATGCAATTGTGAAATAATTTTCTCACAGATATACACTAATATATACACATTTTCTGCCTGTTGCGTCTCCTGCTCCAAGCGAACAATTCCAAATGAGAAGCTTCGAATGCTCATAGGAGAAGGAAGCCGAGGGGGCGTCTCGACAGTGGATAAGTGTATCGGGTTTTGGGGTGTATCTCGGTCAGTCAAATGTAACCGAGACCCGTCCACATCGAGTAGCGGCCAACGAACGTCGGCATCAAGAGATATCTGTGTCGACGTTCGTTGGCTGGGCTGTGTACATCTGCGATTGCGACCATACATCGAGCGGGACATCCGTGTCCGACTCGTGCGGGAGGGCGAAGCCTAATTCCTGCGCCGCTCTTGTTGGCCAGGTAACCGGACAGCGTAGGTGATGTTCAACAGCAACAGGATCAATCCCGCCAACCCCCACCAGCTCAGGGCCGGCGTGGGCACGGGCGGCTGAAGAGGCGTCAGCGAGGTCGTGACGGCGGAGGAATTGTTGCTCGTGCTGACGTCGATCGCTCCCGCACCTGCGGTCACCGTTGCCGTATTGACGACACTCCCGGCCGCATTAGCGGCGATATGCCCGTTGATGGTAACGATCAGGATATTGCCCGACCCTGTGTTCAACTGCGCATTCGTGAACGAGACGTTGTTGCCGACGCTCGCGTTCGTTCCGCAGCCGCCGGTTCCGGTGACGGCGCAATTCACACTCGACACCGTGACCGCACCCGGCACCACGTCGGCGATGCTGAATCCGGCGGCATCCGCCTGGCCCGTGTTGTTGACCGTCAGGGTGTATTGAATGGCATCGCCCGGCTTCGCCGACCCAGGGCCGGTCTTGACGATCGCCAGATCGACCTGTGCGGTGCCCTGGGTGTCGGTATCGGTGGCCGAGTCGTTCGCCGAATTGGTGTCCGTCGAACCGCTGCCCGCCGTCACCGTCGCCGTGTTGCTCAAATTGCCCGTGGCGTTCGCGCTGACCGTGCCGCTGACCGTCAACGTAAGGTTGTTGCCCGCACCGGCGCCCAGCGTCGCGTTGGTGAACGAGACATTGTTACCGACCGTGGCGCTCGAGCCGCAGCTGTTGCCCGCTCCCGCCGGGATGCAGGTCACCGTCACGCCGGTGATCGCCGCCGGCACCGCATCGGCCACGCTGAATCCCGTCGCGGTCGACGGACCGGCATTGGTCACCACGATCGTGTAGGTGATCGGCGCGCCCGGCACATAGGAGGTCTGGTTATCGGTCTTCGTGATCGCCAGGTCCACCTGAGGGGTACCTTGGGTGTCGGTATCGGTGGCCGAGTTATTCGCCGGATTGGTGTCCGTCGAACCGTTGCCCGCCGTTGCCGTCGCCGTGTTGACCAGATCGCCCGTGGCGCTCGCGCTGACTGTGCCGCTGACCGTCAATGTAAGGTTGTTACCCGCACCGACGCCCAGCGTCGCGTTGGTGAACGAGACGTTGTTGCCAGCAGTGGCATTCGAGCCGCAGCTGTTGCCCGCTCCCATGGGAGCGCAGGTCACCGTCACCCCGGTAATAGCCGCCGGCACCGTGTCCGCGACGCTGAATCCCGTTGCGGTCGACGGACCGGCATTGGTCACCACGATTGTGTAGGTAATCGATGCGCCCGGCACGTAAGAGGTCTGGTTATCGGTCTTCGTGATCGCCAAGTCCACCTGAGGAGCACTTTGGGTGTCGGTGTCGGTCGCCGAGTTGTTCGTCAGATTGGCTTCCGTCGAACCGCTGCCCGTCGTCACCGTCGCGATGTTGCTCAGATCGCCCGTGGCGCTTGCGCTCACCGTGCCGCTCACGGTCAGGGTCAGGTCGTTGCCGGTGCCGGGGTTCAGCGTCGCGTTGGTGAACGAGACGTTGTTGCCGGCCGTGGCATTCGAGCCGCAGCTGTTGCCTGCTCCCGTGGAGGCGCAGGTCACCGTCACTCCGGTGATCGCCACCGGCACCGCGTCGGCCACGCTGAAGCCCGTCGCGGTCGACGGACCGGCATTGGTCACCACGATCGTGTAGGTGATCGGCGTGCCCGGCACGTAGGAGGTCTGGCCGTCGGTTTTCGTGATCGCCAGATCGATCTGTTGCGGCGTCGTCGTGTCCGTGTCGGTGCTGGCGTTGTTGGTCGTGTCGGGATCGGTATAACCCACGCCTTGTGGCACGGTGACCGTTGCCGTGTTGACCAGATTGCCCGTGGCGGCCGGGTCAATCGTACCGGACACGGTCAGGACCAACGTGCTGCCAACCGTCAAGCTCGCGCCCGTGAACGACAGGGTATTGCCCGAAGACGCGTTGGTGCCGCAGCCGCCGGTACCGGTGCCGACGGCACAGGCAATCGTCACGCCGCTGATCTGCGCCGTTATGGGATCGTCGATCGAGAAGCTCGGCGCGTTTGAGGGACCGTTGTTCTTCACGGTGATCTGATAGGTGATCGGCGTTCCGGCAACGTACGTCGCACTGCCGTCGTCCTTGACGATGGAAAGATCGGCCAGACCGGCCCCCTGGGTGTCGGTGTCGGTGGCCGAATTGTTCGTCAGATCCGAATCGATCGACCCGGCACCCGCGGTCGCCGTTGCCGTGTTGGCGAGAGAACCGGTGGTGCTGGCCGCCACCGTACCGCTGACCGTCAGGGTCAGGCTGTTGCCGGCTCCCGGGCTCAACGTCGCATTGTTGAACGACACCGCATTGCCCGAACTGCCGTTGCTGCCGCAGTTGCCGGTGCCGGCGACCGCGCATGTCACCGTCACTCCGGTGATCGCGGCAGGAACCGTGTCGGACACCGTGAAGCCGCTGGCCAACGACGGACCGTTGTTGGTCACCACGAGGGTATACGTGATCGGCGCGCCGGGTACGTAGGAGGTCTGGTTGTCGGTCTTCGTGATCGCCAGATCTACCACCGCGCCCGCAGGGGTGTCGGTGTCGGTGGCGTTGTTGTTGGCCAGATTCGGGTCGGTATAAGCCGCTCCCGCGGGGACGACCACGGCCGCCGTATTCACCAGATCGCCCGTCGCCGAAGGCGAAATCGTGCCTTGAACGGTGAGAGTGAGGACATTGCCGCTCCCCGCATTCAGGCTGGCGCCCGTGTATGACACGGTATTGCCCGTCGACGCGTTGATGCCGCAGCTGTTGCCGGTTCCTGTCGGCGTACACGTCACCGTCACCCCCGTGATATTGGCGGGCACGGCATCCTTGACGTCGAAGTTCGGCGCGTTGGACGGACCATTGTTGGTTACCTTGATCGTATAGCTCACCGGACTGCCGGCCACATAGGTCGACTGGCCGTCGTCTTTGGTAATCGCAAGATCGGCGGAAGCAACCCCCTGGATGTCGGTATCGGTGGCCGTGTTGTTGGCGGTGTTGATCTCCGTCGCTCCCATTCCTGCCGTGACCGTCGCCGTATTGGTCAGGTCACCGGTCGTGCTGGCATCGACCGTTCCGTGGACCGTGAAGGTCAACGCGTTGCTGCCGGCGCCCGGGTTGAGCGAGGCGTTGGTGAACGAGAGGTTGTTGCCCGAACTGGCATTGGTGCCGCAGTTGCCCACGCCGGTGACGGCGCAGCTCACCGTGACACCTGTGATGGAAGCAGGCACCGCATCGGCCACGCTGAATCCCGTTGCGGTCGACGGTCCGGCATTGGTCACCACGATCGTGTAGGTGATCGGCGCTCCCGGCACATAGGACGTCTGGTTGTCGGTCTTCGTGATCGCCAGATCGACCTGCTGCGGCAGCGGCGTATCAGTGTCGGTAGCCGTATTGTTGCCCAGGCTCGGATCCGTATAGGTCGCACCGGTGGGTACCGAGACGGTGGCCGTATTGACGACATTGGTGGTCGTTGACGGATCTACCGTACCGCTGACGGTGAGGGTCAAGAAGTTGACCGCGCCGGCGTTCACACTGCCGCCAGTGAACGAGATGTTGTTCCCCGAGGAGGCGTTCGTGCCGCAGCTCGCGGTGCCGCTGGCGGCGCACGTGACCGTCACGCCGGTCAGGCTCGCCGGAACGACGTCGCTGATGTTGAGGCTCGGCGCGTCGGACGGACCGGCGTTGGCAACTACGATGGTGTACGTATTGATCGTACCCGCCACGTAGCCCGCTTTCCCGTCAGTCTTGGTAATCGACAGGTCAGCTTGATTGCTCTGCGCCGTCGTCACCGCGCTGGTGTTGTTTGCGGGGGTCGAATCCGTGGTCCCCGCAGGCGGGGCAACCGTCGCGGTGTTTGTCAGTGGCGCGCCGTTGCCGCTCGCGGAGGTCGTGCCGGTAATCGTCACGACCACCGAACCGCCTGCAGGCAGGGTTGGAACCGTGCCGCTCACCGTGTTGCCGGAGACATTGACCGAGGCGGGGCACGCCGCGCCACCGATGGCACTGCCACAGCTTGCAGTGACGCCGGTAATCGCCGCAGGCACCGCATCGTTGAACGTCGTCCCGTTGGCTGAACTCGGGCCCGCGTTGCTGACGGTGAGCGTATAGGTGATCGGGCTGCCTGCCGACACCGTCGCCGGACCGGCCTTCACGATGGAAACATCCGCCGTCGAACTGCGCGTGTCGCTGTCGCTCGCCGACCCCGTTGCGCCGCTCGGGACATCAGTGGCCGTCACGGTATTGACCAGCGGACTGGTCGTCAGCGTGCCGGCGAACTTCACCGGCACGGTGAACGTCAGCTTGTTCGCCGCGCCACTGGGTATCACCGCGTTCGTCGCGCCGAAGCTGGTTTGGCCGCCGCTGCCGGTGACCGTTCCGCAGGCCGCCGTACCGGTGGCACTGCAGGTCACGGCGCCGTTGAGCGTCACCCCGCTCGGCAGCGCGTCGGTCACATTGACTTGCGTTGCCGGGGCCTGTCCCGTGTTGGCCACGGTAATGGTATAGGTCGCCGTGCCGCCCGGTGTGTACGTCGCGCTGCCGTCCGTCTTGGTCAGCGCGAGCACAACGCCTTGGACCACGGTATCCGTATCGGTGGCGGTGTTGTTCGCCGAATTGGGATCGGCGACCGTTCCGGGCTGGGTCACGGTGGCGGTGTTGGCCACAGTGGTGCCGGAATAGTTCGGTGCCAACGCGGCGGTGACGGTGTAGGTGGCCGTGCTCCCGACGTTGATGTTGATCGTGTCGTTGATCGCCCCGCTGCCCGAGGCGGTGCATGTCGCGCCTGTGCTGGCCGCGCAGGTCCAACTCGTGAACGTCATGCCCGTCGGAGGCGTGTCGGCGACGACCACGCCAGCCACGTTGTTCGGCCCCGCATTGCTCACCACGACGGTGTACGTTGCACTGGTCCCGCTGGCCACCGTGGTGGTGTTGTCAGTCTTCGTGATCGACAGATCGGCGCTACCCGTCGTCGACAAAGTGGCTGTCGCCGCGCCACCGTTGGTAACGCCCTGCGTCGACGTGAAGGCACCCGCCGGAATCGTGTTGACCAAGTTGCCGGCCGCGCTGCCGACGACATTGACATTGAGATTACAGGTTCCCCCTGCGGCGATGCTCGCTCCGGACAATGCCACCGTGGACGCGCCGGGCGCCGCGGCGACCGTTCCGGAGCACCCGCTGCCCGAGAACGACGCACTGGCCGGACTCGCAACGACCATACCGCTCGGCAACGCATCGGTCAGAGCGGCGCCTGAGAGGGCGACATTGTTGGGGTTCGTGTTGACGAACCGGATTTGCAACTGGCTGGCCGTTCCTAGCGACAGCGTCGCCGGCGAAAACGTCTTGTTGAGGGTCAGGCCCGCATTGATAACGTTCACACTCGCGCGGGCTGCAGAATCAACTATGGAGATACCCAACCACCGGGTATTGTTGGTTAACCCTTGACTCGAAGTGAGCGAACTCGCGGGAATGACATTGTTCAGCACGGTGC
>DAIMZS010000094.1:2711-11164 GCA_036733825.1 Rudaea sp. | reverse complement strand
TCGGCCAGACCGTGGTGGTCAAGTTCACCGGTGCGGAAGATTCGTCGCTGCAGACCTCGTTCGTGCTCGACGACATTACGCTGACGGTGCAGTAAGCCTGCACGACTCAGCGACGCAAGACGGAAGGGCCGCGTAAGCGGCCCTTCTACTTTATCAAGCCCCTCTCCCTCCGGGAGAGGGGTTGGGGTGAGGGTTCGGTATGCTCATGGCGTCGATTCGAAGCCGAACCCTCATCCGGCGCTCTGCGCCACCTTCTCCCGGAGGGAGAAGGAAAGAATCCGCCAGCTCAGGCGGCTTCGAAGCGATTGGCTTCGCGGTTTTTGCGCACGCGCAGCGGATCCCAGATGCGCCCGTTCATCGCGATGTAGACGCCGTTCGGCAGCGTCTGCAGCGCGCCGACCGCGCAGCCGACGTTGAACACGGCGTCCGAACCCTGGAACAGCGCCGGATTGAGCGCGCCGGTCAGCACGATCACCTTGTCCTCAATCGACTGCAGCACGCGCGCGGTCTCCACCATCGTGTCGGTGCCGTGGGTGACGAGAATATGCCGATGCGGCTGCGCTTCGATCGTGCGCTTGACCAGATCGCGGTCCTCGTCGGTGATGTGCAGCGAATCCTTGCGCAGCAGCGCAATCACATCGAAATCGAAGGCCACGCCGAGCTGCTTCAAGATGTCGCCGGTCGCCGGCGCGCCGATCTGGAAGGTGGATTTGTCGTCGAAGTAGACCTTGTCGATCGTGCCGCCGGTGGTGACGATGGTCAGGTGCTGGAGCATGGCGCGTTCCGCGGTGTCGATGTCGAGCGGAAGTTTATCAGGCGCTGCGCCGCTTTCGGCTACACTCGCTCGCGCTGTCTTCTTCGAGAAGAGTTTCGCCATGACCGATCGCCGCCGTTTTCTCGCCGCCTCCCTCGCGGCCGCCGCCGCTACGACCTCGACACGCGCGCGCGCAGGTTCGACCGCGTCTGCGGGAAAACGCCCGCGCGTCGTGTCGACGTGGGATTTCGGCGTCGCCGCGAATCAGGCCGCGTGGCAGATCCTGAGCAAAAACGGCAA
The DNA here is from genome assembly GCA_036733825.1 of Rudaea sp. Classification (GTDB taxonomy): domain Bacteria; phylum Pseudomonadota; class Gammaproteobacteria; order Xanthomonadales; family Rhodanobacteraceae; genus Rudaea. The sequence goes on along the minus strand of DAIMZS010000094.1, from coordinate 10,110 downwards.
CGTGCTCGACGCGGTCGAAGCCGGCGCGCGTGTGCCGGAGGCCGATCCGAAGAACCACAGCGTCGGCCGCGCCGGCTATCCCGACCGCGACGGCCGCCTGACGCTGGACGCGAGCATCATGGACGGCAACGGCGACTGCGGTGCGGTTGCCGCGATCGAGCACATCGCGCATCCGATCTCGGTCGCGCGCCGGGTGATGGAGAAAACGCCGCACGTGCTGCTCGTCGGCGACGGCGCGTTGCAGTTCGCGCTCGAGCAGGGCTTTCCGAAAGAAGAGCTGCTTACGCCGGAATCCGAACAGGCCTGGCGTGAATGGCTGAAGAAGAGCGAATACAAGCCGGCGGCCAACAGCGAAAACCGCACCTATGGCAAGGGCAAGCCGGGCGATGCGAACAATCACGACACGCTCGGCCTGCTCGCCGTCGATGCGCAGGGCCGCCTTGCCGGCGCCTGCACGACGAGCGGCATGGCGTGGAAGCTGCACGGCCGCGTCGGCGACAGCCCGATCATCGGCGCGGGCCTTTACGTCGACAACGAGGTCGGCGGCGCCACCTCGACCGGCGTCGGCGAAGAAGTGATCCGCAGCGCCGGCAGTTTTCTCGTCGTCGAACTGATGCGTCAGGGCCGCTCGCCGCAGCAGGCGTGCGAGGAAGCCGTGCGGCGCATCGTACGCAAGCGCATGAAATCGGCGAAGGATTTGCAGGTCGGGTTTCTTGCGTTGAACCGTCGCGGCGACGTCGGCGCGTACGCGATCCAGAAGGGATTCACTTACGCGGTTTGCGATGCGGGCAAGCAGGATGCGTTGTTCGATTCGGCGAGTGCGCTCTAAGAAGTCAGCAAGTCGGCAAAGCGCTGCGCCGCCGCCACGCGCGCCCCATCGTTCTCGTTGCGCAGCGCCCAGTCGGCATGGCGCGCCTGCAGGCTCAGCGCGAGACTTTGTGCGAAGGCGAAGGCGAGATTGCGCGCCTGCGCTTCGAGCGCATCGCGGTCGTTCGCGAGCGATTGCAGCTTGGTCGCCGTTTTTTCAGCAAGTTCACCCGCGATTTGCGTGCACGATGCGAGCTCCGCGGATTCGATCTGTGTATGCCACTCGGCCTGCGCATCGAGCAGCGTCTGCGTGCCGCCGGCGCCGCGCAGCGCGCGCAGGAAGTCGAGCGCGAGCACATTCGTCGTGCCCTCCCAGATCGAGAACACCTGCGCGTCACGCAGCAGCCGCGGCATGCCGGTGTCCTCGAGATAGCCGGCGCCGCCGAAACACTCGCAGCACTCCGAAACAACCGCCACGGCGAGCTTGCCGGTCCATAATTTGGCAAGCGGCGTCAGCAGGCGCAACCGGTTGCGCTGCGTCTCACTTGTTTCGCCGGCCCGCGCCAGGCCGAGCAGCTCGGCGACGTGAAAGCTGAAGTGAAAGGCCGCTTCGAACGGCGCGCGCAGGTTCGCCAGCGTGGCGCGGTGCAACGGCTGCTCGCTGAGCGCTTTGCCGAAGGCGCGGCGGCGCTGGGCGTAGTCTTCGGCGAGTGCCAGCGCGCGGCGCATCGTCGCGATGGCGCAAATCGCATTCCAGGTGCGCGTGACGTTGAGCATCGGCGCGATCGCGCGCACGCCGTGATCCGCGCCGGCGACGAGGCGCGCGGGCGCGCCGTCGAGATGGATTTCCGCGGTCGGCAGCTCGCGTGTGCCGAGCTTGTGCTTGAGCCGGTCGAGGCGGACGTGTTGCCAGCGGTTCTGCGTATCGCGCGGCTCAAGGTAGAACAGGGCGAGGCCGTCGGCGCCGTCGGGCGCGCTCTCCGGACGGGCCAGCGCCAATGCCATGTGCGCATTGATCGCCGAAGTGAACCACTTGCGTCCATACAGCCGCCATTGTCCGTCGACGAGGCGCGCCGTGGTTTCGCTCGAGGACACGTCCGAACCGCCGGTGTTCTCGGTCATCCACTGGCCGCTGATCCAATGCTGCGCGGGATCGCGGCTCAAGAGGTGCGGCAGCGCATGCGCGGCGAGTTCGGCATTGCCGGAGGCCTGGATCGCGGTCGCTGCGCCGTCGCTCATCGCGAGCGGGCAGGAGTAGAACTCGCTCGCACAATGATACAAGTATAAAAGTGAAAATTGATGCACGCGCGCCGCGGCGCCGTGTGCGGCTTCGTGTCCGGCCGCGACCAGTCCGTAGCGCGCAGCGAGCGGCGCGGCGGCCTGCCAGGCGCGCGTCAGCTCCAGATGATCGACGCGATTGCCCCAGGCGTCCCAATGCGTCAGCCGCGGTTCTTCGTCAGCGCACGCGCGCGCGGCGGACCAGGCCTCGGCGGCATATTGGCCGAGCGCGTCGAGGTCGGGCTCGATCGCGGCGAGGGTGTCGGCGGACAGCGCGCGGCGCAGATACGAGCGCAGCAGCGCATCGTCGCGATACTGGTTGCCGAGCAGCGGTGCGGCTTGCACGAAGGACATGATGGCCTCCTAGGATCTGCGTTTGCTGGCGCGTACCTCCCAGCCTAGCGCGAACACGACGAGCAGGGCGAGCGCGATTTCGACGGCGGCGGGCCAGTGCGGCGCGGCGCCGCTCCATAGTTCGCTGATGCCGTGCGAGAAATAGAACAGGCACAGCATCCCGCCGATCAGCACGCCGCGGCGCAGCGACCTGGCGGCGATCCACAGGCTGAACAGCAGCGGCGCGACCGCGAGCAGCAAGGTCGGCACGAGAAATCCGGGCTTCGGCGGCGCGAGCCACACGTGCCAGGCCAGTTGCAGGACGAGCAGCGCGGTCAGCGCGGCGACGGCGGTGCGCAGGGCGGAGGTCATGCGCCGAGCTTCGCAGCGACCGCGGCGACGCGGCGGCCGAGCGCGCGTGCGAGGAGCTTGGCGTCGTCGCCGATCGCGCGATCGGCGTTGAGCCCGGCGACGTGGCTGGCGCCGTACGGCGTGCCGCCCGCGCGCGTCGCGTTCAGTGCGGCTTCGGTGTAGGGCAGGCCGACAATCAGCGCGCCGTGATGCAACAGCGGCAGCAGCATCGACAGCAGAGTCGATTCCTGGCCGCCGTGCGTAGTGCCGGTCGAGGTGAACGCGCCCGCGGGCTTGCCGACGAGCGCGCCGGAGGCCCACTCCGCGCCGGTCGTGTCGATAAAGTGTTTGAGCGGCGCGGCCATGTTGCCGAAGCGCGTCGGGCTGCCGAGGATCAGCCCGGCGCATTCGCGCAGGTCGGCGGGCGTCGCATACGGCGCGCCCTCGTCGGGCACCGGCGGTGCGGCGATTTCGGTCAGCGGCGCGACCGGCGGCACGCTGCGCAGGCGCGCACGCATGCCGGGCACTTCCTCGACGCCGCGCGCGACCAGGCGTGCGAGCTGCGCGACGTTGCCGGTGCGGCTGTAGTAGACGATCAGGATTTCGCTCATTGCAACCATGCGGTGGACGACTGCGGAAGTATAAGCTCGCCGTTCCGGCTTTCGCCGGAATGACGAAACTGTGTAGGCTTGTGCCGAACCCCGGGTTCGGAATGCCATGACACTCGACCGCAACCGCGTCTTCAGCTTCAGCCGCTTCATGCTGCAGCGTTTTCTCGACGAGCGCTGCCCGCAGGCCGCCGGCGCGCTGGCCTACACGACGCTGTTCGCGCTCGTGCCGTTGATCGCGGCGATCCTCGGCATCCTGAGCGCGTTTCCGGCGTTCGCCGAGTGGCAGGACAAGATCACCCAGTTCATGTTCGACAATTTCGTGCCCTCGGCCGGCGACACGATCCGCGATTACTTCACTCAGTTCACCGCGAATGCGGGCAAGGCGACCGCGGTCGGCATTCTCGTTCTGCTGTTCAGTTCGATCTCGCTGATGATGAGCATCGAGGATGCGTTCAACCGCATCTGGCGCGTGCCGACCGGGCGGCCGCTGGCCTCGCGCCTGTTGATGTACTGGGCGGTGCTGACCGCGGGGCCGATCCTCACCGCCGGCGCGCTGGCGATTTCGTCCTACGTGCTCGCGCTGCCGCTGCTCGTGCAGGCCGGCGAGTCGTTTCAGGTCAAGGCGCGGCTGCTGAGCTTATTGCCGTTCCTGATTTCGTGGTTCGCGCTGACCGCGATTTACGTGATGGTGCCGAACTGCCGCGTACGCGTGCGTCATGCGCTGATCGGCGCGTTCATCGCGGCGATCGCGTCCGAGGCGGCCAAGCGCGGATTCACTTCGTACGTGGGCAAGAGCTACAACCAGGTCTACGGCGCGCTCGCGATCGTTCCGATATTCATCGTGTGGATTTACTTGTCGTGGATCATCGTGCTCGTCGGCGCCTCGATCACCTCGACGCTGGCCGCGTTCGATTACCGGCCCGATGCGCCCAAGCTGCCGGCCGGCGACGAGTTCCGCGGCCTCGTGCGCGTGCTCGCGCATTTCGCCGCGGCCCAGCGCACGGGCGAGGGCCTGACCGCCGACGAGCTGTGCCGGCACGAGCCGTTCCTGAACGACGCGCTGATCCAGCGCTATCTAGGCGATCTCACCCGAGCAGGGTTGATCCGGCGCAGCGAGCGCGGCGATTTCATCCTCGCGCGCGATCTCGCTTCGATGAGCCTGTACGATTTTTACTCAGCGACCGGTTATCGCATTCCGCTGCACGAACCGCTGCCCGTGGCGGGCGAGTCGGCGCTCGACGCCGCGGCGACGCAGAAGCTCGAGGAGACCGCGGGCGAATTGCGCACGCAGCTGAACGTGCCGCTCGCCGAAATTTTTCCGCCGGTGGCGCGGTCCAAAGCATAGCGAACCCCTACGAAGGAAGAACATGAAACGATTTCTTATCGCCCTGGCCGCGGGCCTGCTGATCGCCGCCGGTGCCGGCGCTGCCACCGCGCCGAAACCGGCGCTGAAGGTGACGACGCTCGACGGCAAGTCGTTCGATCTTTCCGCGCAAAACGGCAAATGGGTCATCGTGAATTTCTGGGCGACCTGGTGCTCGCCGTGCATCAAGGAACTGCCCGACATCTCGGCCTACGTCGACAAGCACAAGGACAAGGTCGCCGCGATCGGCCTCGCCTTTGAAGACAGCGACAAGGCCGACATCGAGAAATTTCTCAAGGCGCATCCGCTGAGCTATCCGGTCGCGCAGCTCGACGTGATGGATCCGCCGAAGGATTTCGACACGCCCAAGGGCCTGCCGAACACGTATCTGATCGCACCCGACGGCAGCGTCGCCAAGGCGTTTCTCGGTCCGATCCAGATGAAAGATCTCGACGCGATCATCAAGCCGTAAGCGACGATGCCTTGCGCGAAATTTCTCGTCGCGGGAAAGGTGCAGGGCGTGTTCTTCCGCGCTTCGACGCGCAGCGAAGCGCTGGCGCTCGGCATTTGCGGCCGCGCGGACAACCTGCCCGACGGCCGCGTCGAGGTGCTCGCATGGGGTGAAGCGGAGGCGTTGGACGCGCTCGAAGCCTGGCTGCGACGCGGACCGCCGCTGGCCCGCGTCGACGATGTTCGCCGTATCGACCTTGCCGACGCGGAGAGCTCCGAATCCGCGGAAGCGCCGGGAGTTTCGCGTCCGCAGGGATTTTCGATCGGCGCAAAATAAGGCGGAGTGCGAACTGCTCCGCTATTTTTTCTCGGTCGAATTCCGATTTTAAGAAACACCTGAAGAATAGGCAGCAATTCTCGTTTTTTTTTGGGAAAAATTGTTACAAATTCCGCCGCAGTAACTCAGCAACGACGACTGCCGCAATATGCCGGACGGTGCGGTTCCGCTCGTGCCGCAATTGCGCTCAGGGGGGATTTTGAACGAGCTAAACTCGCGTTACGTGGAAGTACAGGTCCGCGTTGTCGCGGATCACAAGGAAGGCCTCGTGTTCGAGCTCGGGCAGATCGTCATGGCCTGCGGCTTCTCCCTGGTCCGCCAGCGCATGGCCGACAGCAACGAAGGCGTTTCGCTCAATTTCGCGGTGCGCGGGCCGGAAGCGAGCGTGCTCGAACTCGAAGATCGCCTGGCCACGCATCGACGCGTGCGTTCCTACGAATCGATGATGCACGAAGTGGCGCCGACGGCGCCGCGGACCGTAGCGGCTCCGGTTCCGCGCGCGGGTGGCTACGGCCAGACATCGAACTACGCGCCGCCGCCGATCATGGCGCGGGCCTCGCCGCACGAGATGCCGTTGAACGGGCGCGCGGCCGAATTCGGCGCGCGCACTGCCGCACCGAGGCCGAGCTACGACCGTTCGCGTCTGGAAATCGTGCTGCCCAAGCTCGCCGCGGACTATCCGCAGATCCTGCCGCGCCTCGTGCTGCTCGAGCAGGAAGTCCCGCCCGACGAGCACGACGGCGTGCTGCGTTATGTCGGCAGCCGCGTCGGCGCCTGGGTATACAAACGCGACTTTTCGCTCGGCGCGCGCCTGGGCCTGCACGACGCCGTCCGTCATATCGCCTTGCCGGCGGTGCGGCAATTGTTGCCGGCCGACATCGACGACGAAGGTCTGCGCATCAAAGCCAGTCCGTTCTGCGGCAACGGCCAGCATGGGCGCACCTGCCATTTTTTCCGCGGATTTTTCGAGGGATTGTTGAATACCTCGCGCGAGGACAGGCCGGCGAACGTCGAGGAAGCGCATTGCCGCAATTCGGGGGCGAGCTATTGCGTATTTACGTTCAACGAATGACGCGGCGGGATTTTTAGCAGTCCCGATTCATTCGCATTTCCACCGAACGCATTTTCAAGGGGCCAAGTCATGAATGCGATACATTGCCACCACAACACCGTTCTCGTCTTGTTGTCCTATTTGGTGTCGGTGCTCGGTTCGTATACCGCGCTGCAGCTCGCGATCGGCATCCCCGCCGCGAAGAGTGCGAAGGAACGCTGGCAGGCGTTGCTCGGCTCCGGCGCCGCCGTCGGCGGCGGCGGCATCTGGGCGATGCATTTCATCGCAATGCTGGCCTGCCAGATGGAAATTCCGGTCACCTATGATCTGCCGTTGACCGTGCTCTCTGCGCTGATCGGCATTGCGGCCTGCACGCTGGGTCTCGCAGTCGCGAGCAGCGGCGTGTTTTCCTGGGGCAAACTCGCGCTCGCCGGCGTGCTCATGGGCCTGGGCGTGGCCGGCATGCACTACACCGGCATGGCGGCGATGCTGATGCCGGCGCAGATCGTCTACGATCCCGCCATCGTCGCCTTGTCGATCGTGATCGCCATCGTCGCCTCGATCGCCGCGCTCTGGCTCGCCTTCAACCTGCGCGGCTGGATGCAGCTGCTCGGCGCCGCGCTGGTGATGGGCGTGGCGGTATGCGGCATGCACTACACGGCGATGGCGGCGGCCGGCTTCGTGCCGGTGGCGCAGGGCGCCGAAGACGTGAGCCGCGGCCTGCATGGCGAGAGCTTGGGCATCACCATCTTCATCGTCGCCTCGATCCTGCTGTTCGGCACGCTGGTGGTGACGATGCTGCGCCAGCAGCAGCGCAC
>DAIMZS010000094.1:0-2611 GCA_036733825.1 Rudaea sp. | reverse complement strand
TCAAAGCTCGCCGCGGAACTGCACGCCCCAGAGGCGCGGCTCGTTGACGTAGCCGGTCAGGTTGTTGAAGTCGATGCCGCCGGTGATCGCCTTCTTGTCGAGGATGTTGCGGCCGAACAGCGACACTTCACGCTTGCCTTCGTCCCAGGCATAGCCGACGCGCAGGCCGCCTTCGACCCAGGCCTTGCCGGTGAACTCGATCGACTGGTAGAGGAAGTACGACACCTTGCTGCGATAAGCCCAGTCGGTGTACGCGAACAGCTCGCCGTCCTTGAACGGGATCGAATAGCGCGCGGTCAGGTTGCCGATCCACTTCGGCGCCTGCGGCAGCGGGTTGCCGTTGATCGAGGCGAGGGTGACGCCGCCTTCGACGGTCTCGGGATCGAGCACCGTACACGCCGCGCACGGCGTGATGTACAGGTTCGGATCCTTGATCTTGGTGAAGTTGTAGCTGGTGCCTGCGGTGAGCATCAGGTTGTCGGTGACGTAGGCGCGTGCATCGAGCTCGAAGCCGCGGCCCTCGGTCTTCTTCGCGTTGACCAGGCGCGCGAAGTTGGTGGTGCCGCCGACCGCGGTGAGCTGCTGGTTCTTCATCTCGTACGCGTAGACGTCGGCGCTGATCGTCGCGCGGTGGTCGAACAGGTCGGACTTGATGCCGGCTTCGCCCGAGGTGATCGTCTCGGCCTTGGCCACCGACGGCGTATCGCCGAACAGCAGGCGGCCCTGGATGCTCGGCGCGCGGTAGCTGGTGGCGGCGCGCGCGTAGAGCGTGGTGTCCTTGCTCACGCTGTAAGTGGCCGAGAGGTCGCCCGTGGTGTGCGAGTAGGACGGATCTTCGTAGAGCGGACCGATCGGACCGGCGCCGATCGGCGAGAGATAGCGCGTCGCCGTCCAGTTCTTCTCGTCGTGCGAGTAGCGCAGACCGCCTTTGATCTTCAGCGCGTCGGTCAACTGATAGCCCACGGAGCCGAACAGCGCGGCGCTGATGTCGAGCTGCTTCTGCTGCGCATAGCCGTCCTCGACGCTGCCGGCGAGCGTGGCGTAGTCGAAGCTGTCGACGGTGATGTTCTCGTTGAAATAGTACGCGCCGACGATCCAGTCGAGCGGCGAGGTGCTGTCCTTCGACGACAGGCGGATTTCCTGGGTGATCTGGCGGTGGAACGGCAGACCGTCGGCGGATTCGGACGGGAATGGAATCAGGCCGGGACCGGACGGCGGCGCGAATGCGGCGCCGTAGCCGCCGTCGATGTCGCCGTGGCTGAGCGTCTGCACACGGTCGAAGCTGGTGATCGAGTTCAGCTCCATGCTCTCGAAATCCCACTTCAGGCGCAGGCTCGCGCCGCTCGAGGTGACGTTCTGGAAATTCTGGCCGTCGATCGAAATCTGGTCGCGCTGAAAGCCCGGCACAAAATCGTTGGTGCCCGGCTGGATGATGTTGCCGCGGAACAGGATCGCCGAGCCGTTGATGTTCATGCCGTGCACGTTGAGCAGCGCGCTGAACGTGTCGGACGGCTTGTATTCGAGCTGCAGGCGCAGCGCCTGCGTGTCGTAGCCGCCGAGCTCGTTGCTTTTGCCGGGCGCGGTATTCTTCACCCAGTCGTCGCGGTGCTGATCGAGGAAGGACACGCGGAACGCCCAATCGGCATTGAGGCCGGCGCCGAACGCGGCCTCGACGTTGGTGTTGCCGTAGCGGCCGTAGCTGACGTCGACGTAGCCGTCGGGCTCCTGCGTCGGCTTCTTCGAATCGAGCTTGACCACGCCCGCGGGCGTGTTGCGGCCGAACAGCGTGCCTTGCGGGCCGCGCAGCACTTCGACCTGGTCGATGTCGAACACCGGGAAGCCCTTCAAAATCGGATTTTCCAGCACGACATCGTCGTACACGAACGACACCGGCTGCGAGGCATTGAGGTCGAAGTCGGTATTGCCGAGGCCGCGGATGTAGAAGCGCGGGAAGGTGCGGCCGAACGAGGACTCGATCAGAAGGCTCGGCACGCGGCCGGAAAGAAAGCGCACGTCGTCGCCGCCGGACTTGAGGATGTCGAGTTTTTCCGGATCGATCGCAGTGATCGATTCGGGCACTTTCTGGATGTTCTCGCTGCGCTTTTCCGCCGTGACGGTGACGTCGGCGAGCTGCTTGGGCGCTTCGGCCTCCTCGGCCGGCGCGGCGTCGGCGGCGAAGGCGCCGTTGCCGGCGAGGGCACAGGCGATGGCCAGGCTCAGGGTGTAGCGGCGCGGCGCGCGCGGGGCGCGGGCGGAATGGTGCGATGACATGATCGGGTCTCCAGTTAACGGGCGAGATGGCGTGAACGATTTCGTCCCCAATCCCAAGCACCGCGCCCGGTCGATGCCGAAGCTTGTCGGTGTGCGGCGGCGTGACACGCGGTCCCAACCACGAGCCTGCCGCCAGCGGGATTCCCACACGCTTTTTTTACCGGAGATGTAAAGAAATTGCAAAGATTTACACGTATACACAACCGCCGTTTTCGTGACAGTTTCGTGACGGACGGGCTGCTTTGCGTCCGAGCGGCTATCAGTACACGTTTTTCACCCACAGCGCGCTGTCGGCCAGCTCCTCGACGCCGAGATCGCCTTTGAGCTTGGGCAGCTTGAG
>DAIMZS010000093.1:0-11186 GCA_036733825.1 Rudaea sp. | reverse complement strand
CTCGCTGCTGCCCGCGCAGAACGCCACCGGCAACTGGATCAAGATCGTGCAGCGCGTGCCCGTGCGCATCGAACTCGACGGAAAGGAACTCGACAAGAACCCCCTGCGCATCGGCCTGTCGATGGCCGTCGACGTCGATCTGCACAACCAGAACGGCCCGGCGCTCGCAACCCAGCCGCCGAAAGAGCCGGCGTTCACGACCGATGTCTACCAGGGCCAAATGCAAGGCGCGCAGGCCGACATCGATCGCATCATCCACGAGAACGCGGCGCGCACCGGCGCGGACGTGGCGTCGAAGTAACCTCAGAGCGCGATTCATCGCGCTCGGCGCCTGCAACCCGAAGACTACAGCCGGGTTCGATAAATCGAACCCCTACGAAGAAAAATGGCCACCCCAACTCCTCTTCCATTTCGGCCCGCGAATCCGGGCCTGACCACGGTCGGCCTGTCGCTCGCCGTCTTCATGCAGGTGCTCGACACGACGATCGCCAACGTGTCGCTGCCGACGATCGCCGGCAATCTCGGCGCGAGCGCCGACCAGGCGACCTGGGTCATCACCTCGTTCGCGGTGAGCAATGCGATTGCGCTGCCGCTGACCGGCTGGCTGACCCGGCGCTTCGGCGAAGTGAAGCTGTTCGTCGCGACGACGCTGTTGTTCGTCTTCGCCTCGTTCCTCTGCGGCATCGCGCAGAGCATGACCATGCTGATCCTGTTTCGCGCCTTGCAGGGCGCGGTCGCCGGGCCGATGTATCCGGTCACGCAGAGCTTGCTGTTGTCGATCTATCCGCCGGAAAAACGCAGCCAGGCGCTGGCGCTGCTCGTCATGGTGACGATCGTCGCGCCGATCGCGGGCCCGATTCTCGGCGGCTGGATCACCGACAGCTATTCCTGGCCGTGGATCTTCTTCGTCAACGTGCCGGTCGGCATCTTCGCCGCGCTCGTCGTCTACACGCAGATGCGCGGACGGTCCGAACAGATTTTGCGGCCGAAGATGGACTACATCGGCCTCGCCACGCTCGTCGTCGGCGTCGGCGCGCTGCAGATCCTGCTCGACAAGGGCAACGACGAGGATTGGTTCCAGTCCAACTTCATCATCGTCATGGCGATCGTCTCCGCGGTTTCGCTGACGATCTTCCTGATCTGGGAGCTGACCGACAAGGCGCCGATCGTCGACCTGAAACTGTTCCGTCATCGCAACTTCGTCTTCGGCACGATATCGATGACGCTCGCCTACGGCGCATTCTTCGCCATCAACGTGCTCGTGCCGCAATGGCTGCAGCGCTATCTGGGCTATACCGCGACCTGGGCCGGATTCGCCGCCGCGCCGCTGGGCATCCTGCCCATCCTGCTCACGCCGTTCATCGGCCGCTACATCAATCGCGTCGATCTGCGCATTGCCGCCTCGATGGCGTTCTTCATCATGGGCATGACCAGCTTCATCCGCTCCGATTTTTATCTGGAGATCGATTTCCGCCACGTCGCGATGGCGCAGCTCATCCAAGGTCTCGGCGTCGCGTTCTTCTTCATGCCGCTGATGCAGATCATGCTCTCGGACCTGCAGCCGAACGAGATCGCCTCGGGCACGGGCCTCGCCACCTTCGTGCGCAATCTCGGCGGCAGCTTCGCCGCCTCGATCACCAACTTCATGTGGCAGCATCGCGCGATCGTGCACCACGCGCAGCTCACCGAGCACCTCACGCCGTTCGATGCCGAAACGCAGCAGGCGGTGGCGACGCTGGGCCGCGGCAACGACCCGACGGCCTATCGCATCCTCGACAACATGATCAACGCGCAGTCGTACCAGCTCTCGTTCAATGAGCTGTTCCACGTGCTCGGCTATATTTTTCTTTCGCTGATCGTGGTGATCTGGTTTGCGCGGCCGCCGTTCGGCGCGCGCGCCGCGGGCGGCGCCGGCGGCGGGCACTGACAAGAAATCCGCTCAACCGTCCGATGCGTAGAGCAGGGTTTCCTGATCTTCCTTCGGCGGCAGGCGCAGCGATTTTTCGAAACGGAAGCCGAGCTTTTCGAGCAGCCCGATCGAACGTTCGTTGCCCGGCGAAACAATCGCCACGACGCGCTGCAGATTGAGCGTCTCGCGCGCGTAGGTCATCGTCGCCGAGGCGGCCTCGTAGGCGTAGCCGCCGCCGCGCGCCGACGGCAGAAAGGCGAAGCCGAGATCGACATCGGGCAGCGTATCGCGCTTGATCAAGCCGCACATGCCGATCGCCTCGCCGTTCGCTTTCGTCTCGACGCAATACAGGCCGTGGCCGTGCTTGGCGTACATATCGATCGGACCATTGCGCAGGTAGGCGCGCGCGTCGTCGAGCGTACGCACGCCTTTGTCGCCGATGAATTGCAGCCAGGCCGGATCATTGACCAGAGTGAGAATGAATTCCGCGTCTCGCTCTTCGAGGCGGCGCAAAACCAAGCGGGGCGTTTCGACGACGATCGACATGCGGGCTCCACAACGAGGCGAAGCCGCACTTTATCGACTTCGCCTCCCGCGCAACAGTCCCGCAGATTGCTACGGCGTCAGCCGTTGAGCGCGCTCATCATCGCCGGCGTGTAGCGCGCGCCGGTCGCGGCGTGCGGCGGGAAGATCGCGTCGATCTCGGCGAGTTCCGCCGGGCTCAAGGTTACTTCGATCGCGCCGATGTTTTCTTCCAGCGCCGAGATGCGCCGCGTGCCGGGGATCGGCACGACATGTTCGCCGCGCGAGAGCACCCAGGCCAGCGCGAGCTGCGCCGCGGTGCAGTGCTTGTCCTTCGCCAGGCTTTCCACCTTCGCAACGAGGGCGAGATTCTTGGCGAAATTCTCGCCCTGAAAGCGCGGGCTCGTGCGGCGGTAGTCGTCCGCGTCGAAGTCGTCCGGGCTCTTGATCGCGCCGGTGAGAAAGCCGCGGCCGAGCGGGCTGTACGGCACGAAACCGATGCCGAGCCGCTCAGTGACCTCAAGCGTGCCCTGCTCTTCCGGATCGCGCGTCCACAGCGAATACTCGGATTGCAGCGCGGTGATCGGATGCACTTTCTGCGCGCGCTCGACGGTCGCCGCCGATGCTTCGGACAAGCCGAGATAACGCACCTTGCCCGCCTTGATCAGATCGGCCATCGCGCCGACCGTTTCTTCGATCGGCACGTTCTTGTCGACGCGGTGCAGGTAGTAGAGATCGATGTGATCGATGCCGAGGCGCTGCAGGCTGCCGTCGCAGCTCTTGCGCACGTATTCGGGACGGCCGTTGAAGCCGCGTGCGCTCGTGTCGTTCGGATCGCGCATGATGCCGAACTTGGTCGCGAGGAACACCTCGTTGCGGCGGCCGGCAATCGCCTTGCCGACGAGAACTTCGTTCGTGTGCGGGCCGTAAGCGTCGGCCGTGTCGAGAAAATTGAGGCCGAGATCAAGCGCGCGATGAATCGTCGCGATCGACTGCGCGTCGTCGCGCGCGCCGTAGAAATCGCTCATGCCCATGCAGCCGAGGCCGAGCGCGGAAACCTGCGGACCGTTCGGGCCCAATCGACGTTGTTTCATTTTCGTCTCCTGACGGCGGGGAGGGATGCGGACCGGCAGCGCGTCAGCGCTCCTGGTCGGTGGGCCGCATCAAGACTTCGTTGATGGATACGTGCGGCGGGCGCGTCACGCAGAACACGATCGTTTCGGCGACGTCTTCGGCTTGCAGCTGGCGCATGTTCTCGGCCCAGGTGTTGATCGCCTTCTGCGTTTGCGCGTGGCCGATGTGCTCGCGCAGTTCGGTCGCGACCGCGCCGGGTTCGATCACGCTCACGCGGATGTTGTCGGCGTACACCTCGCGGCGCAGCGCCTCGGAAAACGCGACGACGCCGAACTTGGTGGCCGAATAGGCCGCGGCGTTCGGGTTGGCGATGCGGCCCGCGGTCGAGGAAATGTTGACGATGTGTCCGTCCTTGCGCGCGCGCATTCCGGCGAGCGCGGCCTGCGTCGACGCGATCAAACTGAGCACGTTCAATTCGAGCATGCGCCGCCAGCGGCCAAGATCGGCCTCGGCGACCGGCTCCAGATACATTACGCCGGCGTTGTTGACGAGGATGTCGAGCTTGCCGAAATGCTTTTCGGTGTCGGCAACGATGCGCTGCGCGGCGTGCTCGTCGAGCAGATCGGCCTCGAGCACCCACGGCTCGGCGCCGAGCGCGGCCAGCCGCTTCGCCAACGCGTCGAGCCGATCGCGCCGGCGTGCGGCGACCGCGACTTTGGCGCCGGCTTCGGCCAGGGCGATCGCCGTGGCCTCGCCGATGCCGGAGGAAGCGCCCGTGACCAGCGCGATACGATCCTGCAGACGCTTTCCCATACTCGCTCTCCGGCAAACCCGCTTCGTTTACGCCGCTTTCTTGAGCGACGCCATGTCGATCACGAAGCGGTACTTCACGTCGTTCTTCAGCAGGCGCTCGTACGCCTGGTTGACCGACTGGATATCGATCAGCTCGATGTCGCTGACGATGCCGTGCTCGGCGCAGAAATCGATCATTTCCTGCGTCTGCGCCATGCCGCCGATCGCGGAGCCGGCGATGCTCTTGCGCCCGCCGATGAGGCTTCCGCCCATCAGCGGCGGGGTCAGCTCCATCAGGGCGCCGACCAGAACCATGTGGCCGTCGCGCTTGAGCAGCGCCGCGTACGGATTCAGATCGTGCCCGTTCGGGATCGTGTTGAGCAGGAAATGGAAGCTTCGCGCATGCTTCTTCATTTCCGCCTTGTCGGTCGACAGCAGCACTTCGTCGGCCCCCAGACGCATGGCATCCTTCGCCTTCTCCGGTGAGGTCGTGATCATCACCACGTGCGCACCGAGTGCCTTGGCGAACTTTATGCCCATGTGGCCGAGGCCGCCCAATCCGATCACGCCAACTTTTTGATCTTTGCCGACCTTCCAGTGCCGCAGCGGCGACCACGTCGTGATGCCGGCGCAGAGCAGCGGCGCGGCCGCTTTGAGGTCGAGAGTCGGCGGCACCTTCACCACGAAGCGTTCCTCGACCACGATGAGATCGGAATAGCCGCCGAACGCGAGCTCGTCGCTGCCGCGCAGCTTCGCGTTGTAGGTCCAGGTCGCGCCCTGTTCGCAATACTGCTCGTCGCCGTCTGCACAGGCCGAGCACGCACGGCACGAGTCGACCATGCAGCCGATGCCGGCGAAATCGCCGACCTTGAATTTCTTCACTTGCGCACCGACAGCGGCGACGCGACCGATGATCTCGTGTCCCGGCACCATCGGATACAGCGAATTGCGCCAGTCGTCGCGTGCTTGATGCAGGTCCGAATGACAGATGCCGCAGTAGAGAATCTCGATCTGCACGTCGTGCGGACCGGGCTGGCGGCGCTCGAACGTGAACGGCACCAGCGCGGAATGCGCGTCGTGCGCGGCGTAACCTTGGGCTTGGGGCATGGGAGACTTTTCCGAAGTGGGGGTTGGGGAGAACGCAGTATGCGCGTTTGCCATTGTGCAGAAAAAGCCCGATTCTATGCATGCTGCTTTTAGCCGAGCTCAACAATGCGGATCGATCCCTCTCCCGCCCTGCGCGTCTTCCGCACGATCGCCGCACACGGCAGCTTCACGCGCGCCGCGGAAGAACTCGAAGTCAGTCCCTCGGCGCTGAGCCAGACGATGCGCGCGCTGGAAACGCGCCTCGGCGTGCGCCTGCTGCAGCGGACCACGCGCAGCGTCGGCCTCACCGAAGCCGGTCGCGACCTGCTCGCACGCGTCGCGCCCGCGCTCGGCGAGATCGACAACGCGATCGAGCAGATGCAGAAACTCAGCGGCCGCCCCGCCGGCACGCTGCGCCTCACCGTGCCGCCGGTGGCGATCACCGCATTGATCGAACCTTATCTCGCCGACTTCCTGCGCGCGTTTCCCGACATCCGTGTCGACATCCGCATGGAAAGCGCGCTGACCGATGTGATCGCGGACGGCCTCGACGCCGGCATCCGCCTGTCGGAAATGATCCAGCAGGACATGGTTGCGCTGCCGCTCGGCGGGCCGCAGCGCTCCTTGGTCGTCGCCTCAAAAGCCTATCTCAGCGCGAACGGCACGCCGAAGCATCCGCGCGACTTGCAGAGGCACAACTGCATCCGCTTCCGCTTCACCCACAACGGGCCGCCGTATCGGTGGGAATTCGCGCATCCGTCCGGCCCGCAGCGCGGGCGCTGGTTCGAGACCGACGTCGACGGCAACCTCATCTGCAACGACACGAATCTGATGATGCGCGCCGTGCTCGACGGCGTCGGCCTGGCCCACGTGCTGCAACATCAGGCGCGCGAACATCTCGATCGCGGCCGCGTCGTCAGCGTGCTCGACAAATGGCTGCCGCCCTACGACGGCTTCTATCTTTACTACCCGAGCCGCTTCCAAGTGCCGCCCAAACTGCGCGTGTTCGCCGACTTTCTGCGCGCCAGACTGGCGAAAGCGGACGCGAAATAGCCAGCAACGGCCACTGCGCGCCCGCTCGGTTCATCGTTGCCCCTTCACGGAGAACGGCCTCAGATCGGGCCCTTTTCCTGATAGTTTTCGAGATAGCGCTGCAACACCTGCACCGCTCGACGCGCGTTCACCTCGTCGCCCGCGCGCCATTCGAAGCGTGCATCGTCGCGGACGGGAATCAGAATCCAGTCGCTGTCCGTCTTGCGCGCGACGAAGCGCAGCAGCAGCGCGGGAACTTCCACGACGGCGTCGTCCGGATTTTTGCGAAATCCGGCCAGCGCCCGCGCGACCGCCGCGCCGCCGAATTCGCTCGCTCGCCAGCCGTCCGCTCGCTGCGTCACCGCGAGCGAACTGACCACCGTGTTTTCGACCTTGATCGGATACAGCGACTTGCCCGCGTCCTTCAACAAGGTTCCGGGATCGGCCTCGGCGTTGGCGCGCTTGAGCGCGTCGAGGCCGATGACGTAAGTGCGCATCGGCGTGTCGAGCGTGGCGCGCTGCCGCTCTTCGAACGTGTTGAAACCCAAACCTTTGTAGTTTTTCTCGTTGACCAATTCCTGCAGCGTATGCAGCCCCGCCTGCGCGGCCGCGTCGGCAGTCGCGCTCGGCGCGGGCTGCGCCGCCGCGCTGTCGCCATGATTGCCGAACGGCGAGCGCCCGGAGCACGCGGCGAGCACGCAGGCGCACAGCAGCGATGAAATTCGAAATGCGCGTTTCATGTCACGGCCCTCCGGCGTAGGTGATGTTGTAGTAGTCGCGCCAGTGCGTGTAGCCGCTGCCGCTGACGTAGTCGGCGTAGGTGACGATTTTTTCCGTGCCGCCGGTCAGCGAATTCAGGCTCGTGTACGGCTCCGGATCGTTGATGTCGACGTACTGCACATTGCCGACGACGAGGTAGCCCTTGGCGACCATCATGTGTCCGCCGCCGCCGTTCCAATGCCAACTGAAGGCAAAGGGCTTCTTCGCGCAATAGATCTGTCCCTGCACCTGCGCCCAGGTCAGCGCACTGGTGCTGGTTTGATCGGGGGTCTGGTCGGCGGTGAAATGGTATTTCGGGTAGTCGGGCCAGCCGCCGTTGCTGCTGTTGCATTTCCCGGGCGAGCTGTCGGAGTTGTCTTGGCAGCAGGTGGTCTGGCCGAACTCATCGTTGGCCTCGGTGCATTGCGCGACGTCGTGCCCGAGAAAGCGCATCGTCATCTGGCCGGACGCCGCCCAGCACCAATTCGACGCCTGCTGCGGCAGCGTGGGCACGTCCACGGTCGCGACGAGCGGCGGGTCGCAACAGCCGGCGAGCAGCGAGACAGCAGCGAACAACATCATGCGTTTCATTCGCGTTCTCCACGAGAGGAAATCGTTCGTCCGAAGCCGGACAATGGGAGGTACGACGAATCGCCGTGCGCACTGACACGCTCGGGAAGCGGCCTGCCGGCTCGTCCCTGTCTTGGCTTTGTCAAAAAAGCGTCGTAAAAGCCCGTCATGAATATCCTGATGCTGTCGGACGTGTACTTTCCGCGCGTGAACGGCGTATCGACGTCGATCCGCACGTTCGCGCGCGAGCTGCAGCGGCTCGGGCACAGCGTCACGATCGTCGCGCCGGCCTACGGCGAGGCGGACGAGAACGGCGAATTCGAAACGCTCCGCCTGCGCGCGAGCGGCATCTTTTTCGATCCGGAAGACCGCCTGATCCGCCGCGCCGCGCTGCGCGACGCCGCCGTGGAGCTCGCCCAGCGCCGCTGGGACGTGATCCACGTGCATACGCCGTTCCGCGCGCACCAGCTCGGCGTGATGCTGCGCAAGTTCACCCGGCGTCCGCTGGTCGAGACCTATCACACCTATTTCGAGCCCTACGCCAAGCATTATTTCCCCTGGCTGCCGGCGGCGCCGCTGCGCTTTGTCGCGCGCAGCATTTCGCGGCGGCTCTGCCGCGAGGTCGATCACCTGATCGTGCCGACGCGGCAGATGGACGGCGTGCTCAAACAATACGGAATCGCGACGCCGACCACGGTCATTCCGACCGGCATCGATCTCGACGAATTCGCCGGCGGCGACGGCGCGCGCTTCCGCCAGGCGCAAAACATTCGTGCGGATCAGCCGACGCTGGTCACCGTGAGCCGGCTCGCGGCGGAAAAGAACATCGGCTTTCTGCTCGAGGTCGCGCGTGCGCTGCTCGGCGAATTTCCCGATCTCGCCTTCGTCATTGCCGGCGAAGGCCCCGACGCCGAGGCGCTGCGTGCGAAAGGCCGCGCCCTCGGCCTGGAAAAGCACCTGCGCTTTCCCGGCAATCTCGACCGGCGCACAACGCTGCTCGACTGCTATCGCGCCGGCGATGTATTCGTGTTCGCCTCGCCGACCGAAACCCAGGGCCTCGTGCTGATCGAAGCGATGGCGCTCGGCGTGCCGATCGTGTCGACCGCGGTCATGGGCACCGCCACGGTGCTGCGCGGCGCACACGGCGCGCGCATCAGCGGCGAAAACATCGCCGAGTTCGCCGGCCACGTCGCCGCGCTGCTGCGTTCGCCGGCGGCGCGCGCGGAGCTGTCCGCGGCCGGCCGCGAAGATGCCCGTGCCTGGAGTGCGCCCGTGCTCATGCGCAACACCGTCGATTTGTACGAACGGTTGGCACAGCAGCCGGCGACGTGACCTTCGCCACATGCGCGGTGCGCGTTGTACTCTCCATATTCTACGCTCGCCGCCTTTTGCCGCGCCCCATCAACGAGGAACGTCCATGAAACGCATGTTCGCGCTCGCCCCGCTCGCCTTGTCGCTGCTCGTCGCCAACGCCGCGCTGGCCGACGAAACGACCAAGTACACCGCGCTCGTCAACGGCGGCAAGACCAAGGCCGGTCACATGTACCAGACCACGAACGACAACGTGACCAAGGTCGATTTCCTGTTCAAGGACAACGGCCGCGGGCCGGAGCTGAAGGAGCAGTTCACCGTCGCGAAGGACGGCGGCTTCGTCGCCTACCACGTCGAAGGCCAATCGACCTTCGGCGCGGCGATCAACGAGTCGTTCGAACGCAAGGGCGACCAGGTGACGTGGAAATCGACCACCGACAAGGGCGACCAGACCGTCTACGGCACCGCGATGTACACCCCGCTCGGCGGCACGCCGGCGGTGTTCTCCGCCGCGTTCGCCGCGTTGGCCAAGCGCAGTGACGGCAAGCTGCCGCTGATTCCGGGCGGCACGCTGTCGTGGCAGAAACTCGTCGACAGCGAAGTGAGCAAGGGCGGCGAGAAGCGCAAAGTGCAGCTCGTCGCGCTGACCGGCATCGGATTCACCCCGACCTTCGCCTGGGCGACGACCGACGAATCGCCGAAGCTGTTCGCCTTTATCATTCCAGGTTTCTTCCAGCTCATCGAGGAGGGCTGGGACGGCAACACGCCCGAACTCGAAAAGCAGCAGAAAGCGGCGGAGAAAAACCTGCTGCTCGCAATGCAGAAGCGCCTCGCGCATCCGATCGCGGGCACGACGCTGGTGCATAACGCGCGCATCTTCGACAGCGAGAAGGCGACGCTCGGCACGCCGAGCGATCTGCTCCTGCAGGACGGCCGCATCATCGCGATCAGCCCGTCGGGCAGCGAGAAGCGCCACGCCGACCGCACGATCGACGCGAACGGCCGCGTGCTCCTGCCCGGCCTGTTCGACATGCACGCGCATTACACCGCCTGGGACGGCGGCCTGCATCTCGCCGCGGGCATCACCTCGATCCGCGACATGGCGAACGACAACGCCACGCTGCAGCAATACATTTCCGAAGAGGAAGACGGCAGCCTGTTCGCGCCGCGCATCGTGCCGGCCGGCTTCATCGAGGGCGAAAGCCCGATGTCGGCGCGCAACGGCTTCGTGATCAAAAATCTCGACGAAGCCAAGCACGCGATCGACTGGTATGCCGAGCATCACTATCCGCAGATCAAGATCTACAACTCGTTCCCGAAGGCGATCCTGCCGGAGACGACGGCCTACGCGCACAGCAAGGGCCTGCGCGTCAGCGGCCACATCCCGGTGTTCCTGCGCGCGCACGAGGCGGTCGAACAGGGCTACGACGAGATCCAGCACATCAATCAGGTGCTGCTCAACTTTCTCGTCACCGACAAGACCGACACGCGCACGCTGGAGCGTTTCCAGCTGCCGGCCGACAAGGTCGCCGGGCTCGATTTCGATTCCAAGCCGGTGCAGGACTTCATCGCCGAACTCGTCCAGCACAAGACGGTGATCGATCCGACCCTGACCACGTTCGATTTCATCCGCCAGAAGGACGGCGACCTGTCGCAGGCCTACGCCGCCGTCGCCGACCACATGCCGCCCGACGTGCGCCGCGGTTTGTATCAGGGTTCGATGAAGATTCCGGACGACGCGACCTGGAAGGTGCACGAGAAGTCGTACGCGAAGATGATCGAATTCACCGGCCGCATGTACAAGGCCGGCATTCCGCTCGTCGCCGGCACCGACGCGCTGCCGGGCTTCACCCTGCAGCGCGAGCTCGAACTTTACGTACAGGCCGGCCTCACGCCGGCTCAGGTGCTGCAAATCGCGACCTACAATGGCGCCAAGTACTCGCGCGTGCTCGACGACCGCGGCGTGATCATGCAGGGCAAGCGCGCCGACATGATCCTCGTCGACGGCGACCCGACCAAGAATATTTCCGACATCCGCCAGGTCGCGCTCGTGATCAAAGGCGACAAAGCCTATTCGCCGAGCGAAATCTACGACGCGCTCGGGGTCAAGCCGTTTGCGCAGCCGGTCGCA
>DAIMZS010000092.1:0-11189 GCA_036733825.1 Rudaea sp. | reverse complement strand
CATCTCGATCCCGGTCTCGCCTTCGGCACGGGCACGCATCCGACCACGGCGCTGTGTCTGGAGTGGCTCGACGCGACCGACATCAACGGCAAAACCGTCATCGATTTCGGCTGCGGCTCGGGCGTGCTTGCGGTCGCCGCGCTGAAGCTCGGTGCGGCGCGCGCGGTGGGTGTCGACAACGATCCGCAGGCGATCGTCTCGAGCCGCATCAACGCCGAACGCAACGGCGTCGCCGCGGGATTGGACTTGTGCCTCCCCGAAGATTTTTCGCCGCGGCGCGAAGACATCCTGATCGCGAACATCCTCGCCGGCCCCCTCGGCGACTTGGCGCTGTTGTTCGCCGACTGTGTCAAGCCGGGCGGCCTGTTGGCGCTGTCGGGCATTCTTCAAGGGCAGGAAACGGAGCTTCTCGCGCGCTACGCGGCCTGGTTCGACCGTCTTGAGGTCGCCACCCGCGAAGACTGGGTGCGCATTACCGGCGTGCGGCGCGGCGAAACTTAATCCGCCGCCCTTCCGCTTTGCGCAAGGAATGCGATCCATGTATCCAACGGCCTCACTCGCGTTCACTACAATCGCCCCATGTACACGCAGTGCCCCGATTGCCTGACGATCTATCTGATCACGCCGGAGACGCTCGCGCAGGCGCGCGGCAGCGTGGTTTGCAACCATTGCACGGCCGTGTTCGACGCGCTGCGCACGTTGATCGAGAATCTGCCGGCCGGCGCACAGCAGCTGCCGTGGCATGAATCGGATACTTCGGTGCCGACGCTGACCCTCCCGGTCATGCGCCCGGTCGCCAGCGCGGTGAAAAAGCGTCCCGACCCGCCGCGTGCCGCGCCGACGCCGGAGTTCGCGCGCGCACACCGCGCGCCGTCGGGCTCGCCCGGCTGGATATGGAAAACCGGCATTGCCGCGCTCGTGCCGCTGCTGCTCGCACAGATCGCCTGGGGCCAGCGCAACGAGTTGCTCGAGAACCCGAACACGCGCGCCTGGCTCGAACGCGGCTGCATGTATCTGCACTGCAGGCTGCCGCTCGCCCGCGAGGCGGACAGCTTCACCCTGCTCTCGCGCGACGTCCGCCCGCACCCCTCGGTGCCGAACGCGCTGATCATTTCGGCCACGCTGCGCAACGACGCGGACGTGGCGCAGGCATTTCCCACGGTCGAGATCACGCTGACCGATCTCGACGAACAGCGCATCGCGATGCGCCGCTTCAAGCCTGCCGAATATCTCGGCGATGCGCGCACGTTGAATGCGGGCCTTGCCGCACACGGGTCGACGGCGCTCGTGTTCGAAGTCGCCGATCCGGGCAAGAACGCCGTCGCCTACGAATTCAAGTTCCTCTGATCCCGCGTTTTCTGCGCGTTCATTCCTGAACGCGACAATTGCCGTGCGGAAAGGCAGGGTTCCGCGGCGACGAAACAGGAACGCCGCTTGCATATGCCGCCGACTTTTCTTGCAAAAGAAAAAAATACTTACCAAGCGCGTGTTGCAGCGATAAACTATCCGACCCGCGCTACAAAATCTTCGGCTCGCAAGTTGCGCGAGCCGCAGGCGGAGTTGTCGTGAACAGGGAAGACTGAAACTTATAGGGGGATACCTCCACCATGAACGCCGCTCCCAATCTTCGCCTGGCAGAAACGGCCGAATCCGCCCTGCAGCCCGCTTTGCGCGAATGCGTCGCACGCGCCGTGCGCCGTTACTTGCACGACATGGACGGCGAAGCGAACGGACTGTACGAACTCGTGCTCGACGAAGTCGAGGCGCCGCTGCTGCGCGAAGTCATGGGCTGGGCCGGCGGCAATCAGAGCAAGGCAGCCGCAGCGCTCGGCATCAACCGCGCCACCCTGCGCAAGAAGTTGGCCGCGCACAAGCTGTAATCCGCCCCGGCGCATGGCGCCGCCGCCGTTTGCCGCCGCCGCGCGGCTACACGAAGAATCCCGCGCTTGCTTACGTTCGTTTACCACCGTCCGGTAAACGACGCATCCAGGCACGCGTTGTATCCGCTGTGGCACCGACCACCCCACCACAACGGAGAATATTCATGCGTACTCACAAGTTTGTTTTGACCGCGGCATTGACAGCGGCCTGCGCCCTGCCCTTCGCGGCGTTCGCGCAATCGACCGCAGCGTCCGCCCCGGCTCGTCCCTCGATGTTCGACCACATGCTGAAGAAGATGGATACCGACGGCGACGGCAAGATCTCGTCGGCGGAATTCCAGGCCGCCGCGGCCGCGCGTTTCGCCGCGATCGACACGCAGGGCACCGGCAAGATCACGGCCGAACAGATCGCCAGCTCGAAGCCCGCCAACGAGCGCGCGGAAAAATTCGCCGACCGCGAAGTGGCGAAGATCGGCACGAACGGCGTGATCACCAAGGACCAGTACCTCGCCGCCGCACAGGCGCATTTCGCCAAGCTCGACAAGAACGGCGACGGCTATATCACCGCCGACGAACTGCCGGCCGGACGCTGGGCGCCGCACAAGAACGGCGCGGCCAACCCGCAATAACTTCAGGAATCTGCCCCGATATTCCTCCCACGGGGCCGCGCGCGGCCCCGTTTTTTCGTCGATCCGCCCCGACTCGCGCCGCGCCCAGGCCGTTTTGTCGCCCATTTTCCGGTTTCGTCGCCGGCCGCGATACTTCGGCGGCATGCGCGGCTATGCTGCGCGGCAATCGGCAAACGGCGAGTTCACGGCAATGGCAGGTTTCCTCTTCATCGCGCGCACGGCCCTGGTCTGGTTCGCCGTGGCTCTGGTCGCCACGTTGCTGTGGGATACCTTCGGCTTTCCGCGCATTCCGCCGCTGGACTGGTTGTTCGCGGTCGTTGTCATCGGTTTCGTCGCCGCAAAGATCATCCACGCCATCGACCGTCTGCGCCGCGTTCAGCTGATCAAAGGACGCATCGACGCCGACACGCTCGCGCACCGCCAGCGCCGCCTGATCGAGATTCCGTTCGAAACGGCCGAAGCATTCGCCATCGTCGATACGGCGATTCGCGAGTTGCCGAACGTGCGCATCGACGAAAGCTCGCAAGGCAGCCTCACTGTCCGCGCGCGCACCGAAAAGGAGTTCGCGCCGAAGGCCTATTATTATTTCGGCGTCGACTGGAGTTTCCTCGTCGTGCGCAGCCACCAGATTCTCGCCACGCTCACCGCGGCGAACGGCACGAGCAGCGTGACCCTGATCTGCGAAGCCGCGGGCGGTATTTTCAGCGACTGGTTCCAGTTCGACGACGGCAGCAATCTCGAAAACGTGGAAGCGGTCTCACGCGCAATCGCCCGCCGCGTCGCCGAGCGCCGGCGCGGCGAGCAGGCGAGCGCGAAGCAGACGAGCACCGAGAAGGAACTCGCGGTCGCCAAGCTCAGCCTGCTGCACGCGCAAGTCGAACCGCATTTCCTCTACAACACGCTGGCGAGCGCGCAGATTCTCACGCGCAGCGATCCGGCGCGCGCC
Source organism: Rudaea sp. (assembly GCA_036733825.1). Classification (GTDB taxonomy): domain Bacteria; phylum Pseudomonadota; class Gammaproteobacteria; order Xanthomonadales; family Rhodanobacteraceae; genus Rudaea. The sequence goes on along the minus strand of DAIMZS010000092.1, from coordinate 7,734 downwards.
GACGAAATGCTCGGCAACCTGATTTCGTACCTGCGCCATTCGCTGCCGCGCACCGAGGACGGCCCCTCCACGCTCGGCGCCGAACTCGAACGCGCGCGCGCCTATCTTGACATCCTGAAGATCCGCATGGGGGCGCGGCTGAGCACGCAGGTCGAGGTGCCCGAGGCGCTCCGCAGCACGCCGTTCCCCGCGATGATGCTGCAGACGCTGGTCGAGAACGCGATCAAGCACGGCCTCGAACCGAAGTACGGCGGCGGCACGATCTGGATCCTCGCGCGCGAGAACGCGGGCAGTCTCACCGTTACCGTGGCCGACGACGGGCAGGGCTTCAACGCGCAGTCGAGCGGCACCGGCATCGGTCTGAAGAATCTGCGCGAACGCCTGCGCCTGGCGTACGGCGCGGCGGCCTCGTTCGTGATCGCGGCGAATTTCCCGAATGGCGTCGCCGCGACGATCACGGTGCCGACCTCGCCCGCCGCGGGAGAAGCCCGTGCTTAAGTGCGTCGTCGCCGAAGACGAAGAGCTGCTGCGCGCCTCGCTGCTGATGCTGCTGCGCGAGACTTGGCCGCAGCTCGAGATCGTCGCCGAATGCGAAGACGGCGGCGCCGCGCTCGATGCGATCGACGCGCATCAACCCGACGTCGCCTTCCTCGACATCCGCATGCCGGGGCTGACCGGGCTCGAAGTGGCCGCTGCCGCCGCGGAGGCCAGCCCGGCGACGCAGATCGTCTTCGTCACCGCCTACAACCAGTACGCGATCGACGCGTTCGACAAAGGCGCCGTCGACTATCTGCTGAAGCCGATCACGCGCGAGCGCCTCGCCGCGACGGTGAAACGCCTGCAGTCGCGCAGCGCCCATGATGCAGGCGCGCTCGCCGCGGTCATCCGCCAGCTCGGTATCGTGCCGCAGGTCGTCGACAAGCCGCCGCTCGCCTGGATCACCGCGAGCGCGGGCAAGGAGACGAAACTGATCCTCGTCGACGATGTCGCCTACTTCCAGGCCGACAACAAATACACCACGGTCATGACCGCGCAAGGCGAAGCGCTGCTGCGCACGCCGATCCGCGAGCTGCTCGGCCGGCTCGATCCGACCGTGTTCAAGCAGATCCATCGCTCCACCATCGTCAACCTGAAAGCGATCGCCTCGATCGTGCGTGACGACACCGGCCGCGGCACGGTGAAACTGAAAACGCGGCCGGAGACGCTGACCGTCAGCCAGCCGTTCATGACCCTGTTCCGTTCAATGTGACCTCCTCTCACGAGATCCGACCATGCGCCCGATACTCGCCTCGACTGTTTTGTCCCTGATGCTTGCCGGCTGCAACTACGCGCCGAGCACCTCGATCACGACGACGACGGTCAACGGCGCCGACGTGCTCGACTCGGTCGTGCGCGAGTCGGCGCCGGGTGCGGCCTCGTTCACCTGCCGCGAAAGCGCGAGCGGTCAATGCCACTACGTCGTGTTCACCAGCGACTGCCATGCCGAGACGAAAAACGCCAGCGCGACCACCTGCACGACGCGCCACATCGCCGATTTCGCCCTCGCCCGCGGCGAATCGAAGGCACTGAACGGGCTGCCCGCGGACTACAAGCACTGCGTGGCGCGCAAGGCACCGATACCACCGCAGTGCACCGAGGCGCCGCAGGGCTGAGCCGGCCGCGCCTGGAGCCTTTGCTCCAATCAATCGGGTAGAATCGCATTCCCCTCCGCGCCGGGCTGCGCGCGGACGTCCATCAGGGAATCAGCGATCGATGAAAATTCTGGTCGGTTACAAGCGCGTCGTCGATTACAACGTGCGCATCCAGGTCAAGCCCGACGGTTCGGGCGTGGAAACCTCCGGCGTCAAGCTGTCCGCCAATCCGTTCGACGACATCGCGCTCGAAGAAGCGCTGCGTCTGCGCGAGAAAGGCATCGCGACCGAAGTCGTCGTTGCGACGATCGGCCCGGCGGATGCACAGGCGCATCTGCGCAACGGCCTCGCCATGGGCGCGAACCGCGCGATCCATGTCGTCACGAGCGAAGCGATCCAGCCGCTGACCGCCGCGCGCGCGCTGCTCAAGCTCGTCGAGAAAGAACAGCCGCAGATCGTGCTGCTCGGCAAACAGGCGATCGACGACGACTGCAACCAGACCGGGCAGATGCTCGCCGCGCTGTGGAACCGGCCGCAGGCCACGTTCGCCTCGAAGGTCGAAGTGAACGGCAACGCCGCGAAAGTGACGCGCGAAGTCGACGCGGGCCTGGAGACGATCGAGGTCGATCTGCCGGCCGTGATCACTACCGACCTGCGCTTGAACGAGCCGCGCTTCATCAAGCTGCCGGACATCATGAAAGCGAAGTCCAAGCCGCTGGAGACGTTGCAGTTCACCGACCTCGGCGTGACCTCGGGCGACACGCTGAAGACGACGCACTACGCCGCACCGGCGAAGCGCAGCAAGGGTGTGATGGTGAAGGATGCCGCTGAACTGGTCACGGCGTTGAAAACCAAAGGCTTGCTCTGACGCATTGCCCAGTTCGCCCTTCGATACCTCAGGGCGAACGGACCGAGCCGAATGATTTCCGTTCGTGCTGAGGTATCGAAGCACGAACGGCACGCGAGGAAGAAACCATGAGCAAAGTTCTGATCATCGCCGAACACCTGAACGGCAAACTCAACCCGAGCACCGCACGTTGCGTGAGCTGCGCGCAGGCGATCAAGGCCGACGCGATCGACGTGCTCGTGCTCGCCGATGCGCCGGATGCGGTTGCGGCCGAAGCGGCGAAAATTGCCGGCGTGTCGAAGGTGCTCACGATCGCCCATCCGGCCAATGCGCATGCGCTCGCGGCGACGTACGCACCGCAGATCGTCGAAGCGGCCAAGGGTTACACCCACGTGCTCGCGCCGTCGACGACCTTCGGCAAAGACCTGGCGCCACGCGTCGCCGCGCTGCTCGGCGTGGCTCAAGTCAGCGACATCATGAGCGTCGCCGACGCGCACACGTTCACGCGCCCGATCTACGCGGGCAACGCGATCATCACCGTGCAGGCGCCGGCCGATCAGACGCTCGTCGCCACCGTGCGCACCGCCTCCTGGGCCGCCGCGGCGGGCGGCGGCACTGCGCCGGTCGAAGCGCTGAACGTCAACGTCGAACTGCCGACGCATACGCGCTTCGTCGAGCTCGCCCAGGGCTCGAGCGAGCGCCCCGACCTGCAGAGCGCCGGCCGCGTTGTCTCCGGCGGCCGCGGCGTGGGTTCGGCGGAAAACTTCGCGATCATCTTCAAGCTCGCCGACAAGCTCGGCGCGGCCGTGGGCGCCTCGCGCGCGGCGGTCGACGCGGGCTACGTGCCGAGCGATCTGCAGGTCGGCCAGACCGGCAAGATCATCGCGCCGGAGCTGTACATGGCGATCGGCATCTCGGGCGCGATCCAACACCTGACCGGGATCAAGGACGCCGGCACGATCGTGGCGATCAACAAAGACGCCGAAGCGCCGATCTTCGAGGTCGCCGACATCGGCTTGGTCGGCGATTTGTTCAAGTTGATCCCCGAGCTGGAAGCCGCCCTGGGATAAGCGGCCGGGGCCTGCGCAAGCGCAGATCGTCACTGCGGGGAAAAACTCTGAGCGGATAGGACAATCAATGCCTTATCCGCTCTTTTCGTGTCTCCAACGCGCTGATTTGCGTCGAGTTCTTGCTCTATAATTGGCGTTCGCCAAGCCATAGCAAAGGGAACGCCGCTTGAATATCGCACGCCCCATTTGGGAACCCAGCAAGGAACGCATCGAGCGCGCGAATCTGTCCCGCTTCATCCGCTTCGTGCAGCCCGATCACCAGGAGGTGGTCGATCATGCGTCGCTGTACGATTTTTCGATCCGGCAACCCGAACCGTTCTGGCGCGCGGTGTGGGAGTTCTGCGGCATCCGCGCCTCGGGCGATTTCGAACCGGTGCTCGTCGACGGCGACAAAATGCCGGGCGCGCGCTGGTTTCCGGGCGTGCGTCTGAACTTCGCGCAGAATCTGCTGCGCCACAAGGACGAGCGCGTCGCCCTGATCGCGCGCAACGAGTGGGGCCACAAGCGCGAATTCACTTACGCGCAACTGCACGAGGAAGTCGGCAAGCTCGCGCACGCGCTGCGCGAAGCCGGCGTCGCCGCGGGCGACCGCGTGGCCGGTTTCCTGCCGAACATTCCGGAAACCGTGATCGCGATGCTCGCGGCGACCTCGCTCGGCGCGACCTGGTCCTCATGCTCGCCGGATTTCGGCATCAACGGCGTCGTCGACCGCTTCGGCCAGATTGCGCCGAAGGTGCTGTTCACGGCCGACGCGTATCCCTACGGCGGCAAGACGTTCGACTGTCTGGCGAAGATCCGCGACGTGCTCGCGAAGATTCCGTCGATCGAAAAAGTGGTCGTCGTTCCGTATTCCGGCGCCGCGCTGAAGCTCGACGGCATCGCTCATGCCGTGGCGCTGCCGGACTTCGTCGGCACGGAACCGCGCGAACTCGAGTTCGTGCAGACCGCCTTCGACCATCCGCTGTACGTGATGTACTCCTCCGGCACCACGGGCGTGCCGAAGTGCATCGTCCACGGCGCCGGCGGCACGCTGATCCAGCACCTGAAAGAACTCGTGCTGCACACGGATTTGAAGCGCGAAGACAAGATTTTCTACTACACCACCTGCGGCTGGATGATGTGGAACTGGCTCGTCTCCAGCCTCGCCGTCGGCGCCAGCCTCGTGCTCTACGACGGCTCGCCGGCGTTTCCCGACGCCAAGGCGCTGTGGGATTTGATCGACGAGGTCGGCATCAGCGTCTTCGGCACGAGCGCAAAATGGATCGCGGCGAGCGAGAAGGCCGGCATCAAGCCGCGCGAGACGCACAAGCTGATCACGCTGAAAACGATTCTTTCCACCGGCTCGCCGCTCGCCGACGAAAGTTTCGACTACGTCTATCGCGAGGTGAAGGAGCGCCTGCTGCTCGCGTCGATCTCCGGCGGCACTGACATCATTTCCTGCTTCGCGCTCGGCAGCCCGCTGCTGCCGGTGTACCGCGGCGAACTGCAGTGCCGCGGCCTCGGCCTGCGCGTCGAAATCCTCGACGACGACGGCAAGCCGCTGCGCGGCGAGAAGGGCGAACTCGCCTGCACCGCGCCATTCCCGTGCATGCCGGTCGGATTCTGGAACGACGCCGACGGCTCGAAGTATAAAAGTGCGTATTTTTCCAAAGTGGAAAATGTCTGGTGCCACGGCGACCACGCGCTGCTGACCGAGCACGACGGCATCGTCATCTACGGCCGCTCTGACGCCGTGCTCAACCCGGGCGGCGTGCGCATCGGCACGGCGGAGATCTATCGCCAGGTCGAACAACTGCCCGAAGTGCTCGAATCGATTGCCGTCGGCCAGGAGTGGGACAACGACGTGCGCGTGATCCTGTTCGTGCGTCTGCGCGAAGGCTTCACGCTCGACGAGGCGCTGTGCGAGCGCATCAAGCAGCAGATTCGCGCGAACACGACGCCGCGGCACGTGCCGGCGAAGATCCTGCAGGTGGCCGATATTCCGCGCACGATTTCGGGCAAGATCACCGAAATCGCGGTGCGCGAAACGATCCACGGCCGGCCGGTGAAGAACACCGACGCGTTGGCCAACCCGCAAGCGTTGAATCACTTCCGCGATTTGACTGAACTACAACATTGATTTCGTATTCTCGGCACAGCACCACGACGGACGACAGGTGGGGTTCGCGTTGCAGCCATGAACCCGCACGGACCCGAATTGCGCTATGCGTCTACATTATCTTGAGCTGATCTGGTTTTCGACCTACGCGGAGCTGCGCGCCGAACGCGCGCGCTCGTATCTCGGCCTTATCTGGTGGCTGCTCGATCCCGCGCTGCAGATGGGCATTTACTACCTGGTGTTCTCGGTCATCCTGAAAACCGCCAACCAGGATTACGTGCCGTTCCTGCTGATCGGCCTGACGCTGTGGCAGTGGTTCAAGTCCTGCGTCAGCCACGCCGGCTGGGCGATCTGGCAGAACCTCGGCGTGATCCGCCAGGTGAAGCTGCCGGCGATGGTGTTTCCAAGCGTGCAGATCCTCGCCGACACGGTGAAATTCCTTTTCATTCTGGCCCTGCTCGCCGTCATTCTCTGGATCATCGGCTATCCGCCGAACTTAGCCTACGTGGCGCTGCCGCTCGTGCTGCTGACGACGCTGCTGTACGCGGCCGCAGCCGGCTATCTGGTCGCCGCGCTGATGCCGCTGCTGCCCGATCTGCGCTTCGTGATTGAACAGCTGTTGTTCGTCTACATGTTCGTGTCGGGCATCGTGTTTTCGGTGAACGACGTCGCCCCCGGGCTGCGCGATATGCTGCGCCTCAATCCGATGCTCGATCTGGTCGATTCCGCCCGCGCCATTCTGATGCACGGGACTTGGCCGGCCTGGGGATCGCTGGCCCGCGTCGGTGTCGTATCGATTGCGTTTTACCTTGCTACCCTGTATCTGATCCACCGCACCACTCCGCGCTACGTGAAGCTGGCGAGTTGAGATGAGCGCTAATCTGGTCACCTTGGAAAATGTCGGCGTCGCTTTCGAGACCCGCCTGCGCATCGGCGGCTCGCGCTTCTGGGCGCTCGAAGACGTCAGCCTGAAGCTGGGCCGCGGCGATCGCCTCGGCGTGATCGGCCGCAACGGCGCCGGCAAGAGCACGCTGCTGCGCACGATCGCCGGCATCCTCGCGCCGGACCGCGGCCGCATCTCACGCGCGAACGCGAGCTGCCAGCTGCTCTCGCTCGCGCTCGGCTTCCTGCCGCACTTGTCAGGCCGCGACAACGCGATCCTCTCCGGATTGATGCTCGGCCTGCACCGCCGCGACATCGAGCAGCGCCTGCCGCAAATCCTCGAATTCTCCGAACTCGGCGACTTCTTCGAGGAACCGATCTCCGCCTATTCGACCGGCATGGTCATGCGTTTGGGATTCTCGGTCGCCATGCAGATCAATCCGGACATCCTTTTGATCGACGAAGTGCTCGCCGTGGGCGACGCCGATTTCCGCGAGAAATCGGCCGCCACGCTGCGCGAGCGCATCCACAGCGGCTGCACGGTCGTCCTCGTCTCGCACGACGAAGGCGCGATTCGCGACATATGCACGCATGCGGTGTGGATCGAGCATGGCCGCAGCGTCATGCACGGGCCGGTCGACGAGGTGTTCGCCGCGTATCAGCGCACCTCGCACCCCATGGCCGAGGCGACGCCATGATCGAGACCTCGAGCGCGGATCGCCGCGATGCCGAACGAGCGGAAGAGGTTCCGCTCTGCGTCGATCTCGACGGCACATTGATCCGCTCGGATCTGCTCGTCGAGTCCGCGCTCGGTCTGGCGCGCAACAATCCGCTCTACATCCTGCGCTGCGGCGTCTGGCTGCTGCGCGGCAAGGCGGCGTTGAAGCGCGAGATCGCCGCGCGCAGCGAAGTCGACGTCTCGTTGCTGCCGTACGACGAACGTGTGGTCGAGTGGCTGCGCAATTCCCCGCGGCATCGCGTGCTGTGCACGGCGTCGGACCATAAATACGCGGACGCCGTCGCCCGGCACGTCGGCGTATTCGATGAGGTGATCGCGAGCGACGGCGAACGCAATCTCGCCGGACCGCACAAGGCGCAGGCCCTGATCGACCGCTACGGCGACCGCGGCTTCGACTACGCCGGCAACGCCGCGCCGGATCTCAGAGTCTGGCGGCACGCGCGCCGTGCGATCGTCGTGAACGCCTC
>DAIMZS010000091.1:9181-11213 GCA_036733825.1 Rudaea sp. | reverse complement strand
GTCTTAATACGTTGTACGATGGAATTCAAAACCCACCGACGCACGCACAGTCATGCCATGAACCGCCAGTCCCCCGAACTTTCCATCCGCCAAATTGCCCACCACATCGACGGCCGCGAGGTCGCCGGCAGCAGTGGGCGGCACAGCGACGTCTTCGATCCCGCACAGGGCAGTGTCAGCGCGCGAGTCGCGCTCGCCAGCATCGAGGAAGTCGACGCCGCAGTCGCCGCCGCGCGCAAGGCATTTCCCGCCTGGAGCGAAACGCCGCCGCTGAAGCGCGCACGCATCCTGTTCACGTTCAAGGCGCTGCTCGACGCGCACGCCGACGAGTTCGCCGAGCTGATCACGCGCGAACACGGCAAGGTGTTTTCCGATGCGAGGGGCGAAGTCACGCGCGGCATCGAAGTGGTCGAATTCGCCTGCGGTGCGCCGCATCTGCTCAAGGGCCAGTACACCGACCAGATCGGCGGCGGCATCGACAACTTCAGCCTGCGCCAGCCGCTCGGCGTCGTCGTCGGCATCACGCCGTTCAATTTTCCGTTCATGGTGCCGCTGTGGATGATTCCGATCGCGCTGGCCTGCGGCAACACGTTCGTGCTGAAGCCGTCCGAGCGCGATCCCTCGCCGTCGCTGCTGATGGCGAAGCTGCTCAAGCAGGCCGGCCTGCCCGATGGCGTGTTCAATGTCGTGCAGGGCGACAAGACCGCAGTCGACGCGTTGATCGCGCATCCCGACGTTGCCGCGCTGTCCTTCGTCGGCTCGACGCCGATCGCGGAGTACATCTATTCGCAAGGCACCGCGCGCGGCAAACGCGTGCAGGCGCTCGGCGGCGCGAAGAATCACCTGATCGTGATGCCCGACGCCGATCTCGACCAGGCCGTCGACGCGCTGATTGGCGCGGCCTACGGCTCGGCGGGCGAGCGCTGCATGGCGATTTCGGTTGCCGTCGCGGTCGGCGATGTGGCCGACAAGCTCATCGACAAGCTCGTGCCGCGAGTCAAAGCGCTGAAGATCGGCAGCGGCCTCGATGCGAGCGTGGAAATGGGGCCGCTGGTCACCGCGGCGCATCGCGAAAAAGTGGTCGGCTACATCGATGCGGGTGTCGCCGAGGGCGCGAAGCTGGTCGTCGACGGCCGCGGCCATATCGTCGCCGGACACGAGGACGGGTTCTTCCTTGGCGGCAGCCTGTTCGACCATGTCACACCCGAGATGAAGATTCATCGCGAGGAAATCTTCGGCCCCGTGCTCGGCATCGTGCGCGTACCGGACTTCGCCAGCGCAGTCGAGCTGATCAACGCGCACGAGTTCGGCAACGGCGTGTCGTGCTACACCTCCGACGGCGGCGTCGCGCGCGCGTTCGCGCGGCAGATCAAGTGCGGCATGGTCGGGATCAACGTACCGATTCCCGTGCCGATGGCCTGGCACTCGTTCGGCGGCTGGAAACGCTCGCTGTTCGGCGACGCGCACATTTACGGCGAGGAAGGCGTGCGCTTCTATACGCGCTACAAGAGCGTGATGCAGCGTTGGCCGGACTCGATCGCTAAGGGTGCGCAGTTCACGATGCCGGTGGCGCATTGATGAGACTCGTTACCTTCTTGCCGTCATTCCCGCGAAAGCGGGAATCCATCTTGCTCTTTGTCGAAAGGCATAAAGAAGAAATTGGATTCCCGCTTTCGCGGGAATGACGACCTTGGAAGGGTCCGGGCGAATCACACTTTTCTGCCTGCCCACTGTGCCGCCCCCTGCCCTGCGATCTTGCCGCTCGCAAAGCACGCCGTGAGCAGATAGCCGCCGGTCGGCGCTTCCCAGTCGATCATCTCGCCCGCGCAGAATACGCCGGGCAATGCGGTCAGCATCAGATGAGCATCGAGCGCGCTGAAACGCACACCGCCGGCCGTGCTGATCGCCTCGTCGAGCGGTCGTGGCCGGATCAGCGTCAACGGCAACGCCTTGATTGCCTGCGCGAGCCGTTCGGGGTTCTGCATCTCGTCCTTCGCGAGCAATTCGTACAGCAGCCCGGCCTTCACGCCGT
>DAIMZS010000091.1:2572-9081 GCA_036733825.1 Rudaea sp. | reverse complement strand
TTCTGCATCTCGTCCTTCGCGAGCAATTCGTACAGCAGCCCGGCCTTCACGCCGTCGATGCCCGCGTGCCGGCGCAGATGCTCGCTGAGCGTGCGCTTGCCGCGCGGCTGGGCAATGTCGCGAGCGAGGCGTTCGACATCGCGTCCGGGCGCGAGATCGAGGTGGATCACCACGTGACCATGTTCAGAGATGGCGTCGCGCAATTCAGCCGCCATCGCGTAGATCAGACTGCCTTCGACGCCGTGCACCGTGACGACGAATTCGCCCTGACGGCGAACCTCGCCGCCGTTCGCACCGCGCCGGGCAACGACGGCCGGTTTGATCGGCTGCCCCGCATACTTGTTCGCGAAGAATTCGCTCCAACCTTCGGCACCGCTGCGCGCGATGTCGAAACCGCAGTTGGCCGGCTGCAGCGGCGCGAGATCGATCGATCGCTGTTCGAGAATCCGCGTCCACGATCCGTCCGATCCGAGCACCGGCCAGCTGCCGCCGCCAAGCGCGAGGACGGTCGCATCGGCGCGCACGACATGCTCGCCGTCGTCCTGTGCGAAGCGCAGTTCGCCTGCGTCATTCCAGCCGAGCCAGCGCTGGTGCACGTGGAAATTCACGCCGCTCGCGCGCAGCCGCCGCACCCAGCCGCGCAGCAGCGGCGCGGCTTTGAGATCGCTCGGGAACACGCGGCCGGACGTTCCGACGAACGTCTCCACACCGAGTCCGCGCGCCCATTCACGCAGGGCGTCGGCGTCGAATTTGCGCAGCCACGTGCGCATCTCGTTCTCGCGCTCGTGATAATGCGACACGAAACGCTCGAAGGGATCGGAATGCGTAAGATTGAGGCCGCCTTTTCCGGCGATCAGAAATTTGCGCCCGACCGAGCCCATGCGTTCGTACACGTCCACCGCCACGCCCGCGGCGCGTGCCGTCTCCGCGGCCATCAGCCCCGCCGGGCCGCCGCCGACGACGAGGACGCGGCGTTTATCGTCGGATTGTTCCATCGTGCATCACCTAGCCGTCAAATTCTCGCATCGCTGATCAGACCCGCGGCGTAACCAGACGCCCGCGCAGATGCTCTATGCACGCGCGCACCTTCGCCGGCGGTTCGCGTCCGGGATAGACGACGAAGATGCCGCCGTCGGGCAATTCGTATTGCGGCAGCACGCGCACGAGGCGGCCGCTGCGCAGATCCGGGTCTACGAGATAGTCGGGCAGCACGGTGATACCGATGCCGGCACGCACGAAGGCATGCACGGTCAGGGTGCTGTTGGTCTGTATCGTCGAATGCGCGCGGACGCTGGTACGCGCGCCTTTGCGCGCGGTGAAGGTCCAGCGCAATGGCGAGCGCAGCGCGGACAGGGCGATCCAATCGTGCCGGATCAGGTCGCGCGGCCGGGATGGCGTGCCGCGCGCCGCAAGATACGCGGGCGCGGCGATCAGGCACTGCTTGAACGAGGCCAGCCGCGTCGCGCGCAGGCTCGAATCGCGCAGCCAGCCGACCCGGATCGACAGATCGAAGCGCTCGGCGATCGGGTCGGTGATGCGGTCGGTGGCGACAAGGTCGATCTCGACCTGCGGATACGCCTGCTTGAAGCTCGCCAGAGCCGGCGCGATCACCGCCGGGCCGTAGTCGCCGGGCGCGGTGATGCGCAGCAACCCCGACGGCGTGCTGCGCGCCGCGCCGACGCGCGCGATGGCGGCGCGCGCTTCGTCGAGCAAACGCAGGCTGTCCGCATGAAACTGCTCGCCGGCGGAGGTCAGCGCCATGCGCCGCGTCGTGCGCAAAACGAGGGTGACGCCGAGCTCGCCTTCCAGCGCGGCAAGCTGCTGGCTGACCCGCGATTTGGTCATGCCGAGCCGCTCCGCCGCGGCGGTGAACGAGCCGGCTTCGACGAGCGCAGCGAAAATGGCCAGCCGGTTCAGATCGACATCGGGTGCATGCATGGATAATTGTCCAATGAAAATGGACATTGTTTTCCGATTTATGCAGTTTATAGCATCAATGATCCGGCGCAAACTGCGCGGCGTCGCAATTCACCGGAGCCAGCCATGCTGCACAAACGTTTCGCTTACCTCCTCGCCGCCGCCCTTCTCGGCGGCACGACGCTGTCGGTCGCCGCGCCCGCCTCGCTCACTCTCGACGTCTACAACGCCGGCGACCGGGCGATCTTTCCCGTTTCTTCGGTACTCGTCGAGGGCGCGCACGATGCCGTGCTCGTCGATGCGCAGTTCGCCAAATCCGATGCCGAAAAACTGGTCGAGAAAATCCGCGCCTCGGGCAAAACGCTGAAGCTCGTCTACATCAGCCACGGCGATCCCGACTACTACTTCGGCCTCGACACGATCCGCCAGGCCTTTCCGCAGACGAAGATTCTGGCGACGCGCCCGACCGTCGAACACATCCGCGCCACCGAAGCGGCGAAGCTCGCTTACTGGGGCCCGATTCTCAAGCAGGACGCGCCGAAGAAAATCGTCGTGCCCGAGGTGCTGCCCGGCGATCATCTCGATCTCGAAGGCCATCGCCTCGACGTTATCGGCCTGGACGGTCCGACTCCCGACCGCAGCGTGGTCTGGATTCCCTCGCTCAAGGCCGTGGTCGGCGGCGTGCCCGTATTCAACGGCGAACACGTGTGGATGGCGGATACGCAGACGCCGCAGTCGCACGCGCAGTGGCTGGCGACGCTCGATCGCATCGAAAAGCTCGAGCCGAGCGTCGTGGTGCCCGGCCATTTCGCGCCCGGCGCCGCGCAGACGATCGCTGCCGTGCGCTTCACGCGCGACTACATCCGTGCCTACGACGCGGAAGCGGCGAAGGCGAAGGATTCCGCCGAACTCATCGCGGCCATGAAGCAGCGTTATCCGAACCTGGGCTCGGTGTCCTCGCTGGAACTGAGCGCCAAGGTCAGCAAAGGCGAGGTGAAATGGCCGTGAGTCCCGTTGAAAAAAACCGCTGAGCGAGACTCAGCGTTCCACGGCCGGTCCTTTCTCCGAGCCGCACTCTCCCCTACTTTTATTTTGCTACCCAAGGAAATTCATCATGATCATCGCCCTGTTCGGCGCCGGCGGCCATATCGGCCGCGGCATCCTCAACGAAGCCCTCGCACGCGGCCACGACGTCATCGCCGTCGTGCGTGATCCCGCGCGCGCAAACATCGATAACCCCAAAGTCAAAGTCATCGCCGGCGACGTGGCCAATCCGGCCACCTATGCCAAGGCGATCGCCGGCGCCGATGCGGCGGTGGCGAGTCTGTCCGGCCGCCGCGACGCCGATGCCGGCCTGGTGCCGAAATACGCGGCGACTCTGCTCGATGCGCTGCCCGCCGCGGGCGTGAAGCGCTTCGTCTGGGTCGGCGGCGCCGGCAGCCTCGAAACGGCGCCGGGCGTGAGAGTGGCCGACGATCCGAACTTTCCCGCGGCGTGGAAGCCGGAAGCGAAGGCGCAGGCCGACGCGCTCGATGTCTTCCGCGCGTCGAAGGCGAACATCGACTGGACCTACATCAGCCCCGCCGCGCTGATCGAAGACGGCGAGCGCAGCGGCGCTTACCGCATCGGCGGCGAGCAGTTGCTCGTCGACGCGCATGGCAAAAGCCGCATCACGGTTCCCGATTACGCGGCGGCCGTGCTCGACCGCCTGGAAAAAGGCGACAAGCCGCGCCAGCGCATTACGGTGGCATACTGAGCGTCGTGAACACGACGCGCATGCCCGCGCTGTTCATCGGCCACGGTTCGCCGATGAACGCGATCGAAGACAACCCGTTTACGCGCGGCTGGCGAGAGCTGGCCGCGCGTCTGCCGAAGCCGAAAGCGATTCTCTGCGTTTCCGCCCACTGGGAAACGCGCGGCGTGTTCGTCTGCGCCGCCGAGCGTCCGCAGACGATCCACGATTTCTACGGCTTTCCGCAGGCGTTGTTCGACGTGCGCTATCCGGCGCCGGGCGACCCGGCGCTCGCGCAGCGCGTCGCGGGTCTGGTGAAGAGCGCCAAGGTGAATCCCACGCAGGAATGGGGCCTCGATCACGGCGCGTGGAGCGTGCTCAACATCATGTACCCGCAGGCCGATGTGCCGACGCTGCAGTTGAGCATCGACAGCTCGCGCCCGGGCGCGTTTCACTACGCGCTCGGCAATGAATTGGCCGCGCTGCGCGAGGAAGGCGTGCTGATTCTCGGCAGCGGCGACATCGTGCACAACCTTCATCTGCTCAACTTCCGCGATCCGCGCCCGACCGACTGGGCGGTGCGCTTCGACGATACGGTGCGCGCGCGCATCGCGGCCAATCAGTCGGACGAGCTGATCGACTGGCACCGGCTGGACCCGCAGGCGAACCTCGCCGTGCCCTCGCCCGAGCACTATCTGCCGCTGCTCTACGTGCTCGGCGCGCGGCGTGACGGCGATGCCGCCTCGTTCCACAACGTCGGCTACTTCGGCACGGTGTCGATGACGTCGGTGTTGTTGAGCTGAACGCATCGTAGGGGTTCGATTCATCGAACCCGCTTTTTGCTGGACTCGAAAGAAAAACAAAGCGGGCGCGATGAATCGCGCCCCGACGAAGCGGATCGGCGATCAGAACCAGAGGCGAAGTCCCGCGACGATCTGTGTTTCGCTGCGGCTGACGGGCTCGATACCGAAGCCGGGCGACACGGCGTCTCGCCGATACTTGCGCACGATGCCGACATACGGCGCAAACTCGCGGCGAATCTCGTAGCGCAAGCGCAGGCCGAACTCCGCATCGTTCAATCCCGACGCGATGCCTCGCACACGATCATCGCGGCCGTAGAAATTGAGTTCGATCTCCGGCTGCAGCACCAACCGCTGCGTCAGCAGAAGCTCGTACTCGGCGCGCACGCCGAACGCGGTGCGTCCGCCCTCACCCACATACGCCGCCGCCTCGACTTCGAACCAATATGGCGCGAGGCCCTGCACGCCGAACGCCGCCCAGTTGCGCGACGGATCGCTGCCGAAATCGCGGCGCGCGCCGAGCTGCCAATCCCAATAGCTCGCGAAGGCGTGGTTCCAGAACGCCTCGACGCGCGCATCGGTCGCGCCGTGCTCGCGTTCACCCTCGCTGCGCACCAGCAGCTTGTCGAAATCGCCGCCGTACCACGCCTGCGCGTTCCACGCGGTCGAATACGCATCGTCGCTTTTCGCGCGCTCGAAGGTGTCGAGTTTGAACATGAAGAGACTGGCCGTGTCGTCCATCTGCATCACGTGCGCCATCTCTGCGTCCGACATCGGCGGCATGACATGCTGGGGAGGATCCGGCGGAATGTGATCGTAGACCGCCGGCGGATTTCCGTCTTGCGTTTGCACCGGCGGCGCGGCCTGCTCGTGATGATGCGCAAGCTCGTCTTGCGACGGTTCCTGCGCATGCAGACCGAGCATCGGTATCATCCACAGGCAGGCGAAAAGAACGGTACGCATCACGCCACCTCCACGACGCGGAACATGCCCGCTTCCATGTGATAGAGCAGATGACAGTGGTAGGCCCATTTTCCGAGTGCATCCGCACTGACGCGATAGCTCATTTTCTGCGCGGGCTGCACCACCAGCGTGTGCTTGCGCACCTGGAACTCGCCCTGCGCCGTCTCCATCTCGCTCCACATGCCATGCAGATGGATCGGATGCGCCATCATCGTGTCGTTGATCAAGGTGACGCGCACGTGTTCGCCGTGCTTGAGCTGAATCGGTTTGGCGTCGGAGAATTTCTTGCCGTCGAACGACCAGATGTAGCGTTCCATATGTCCGGTCAGATGCAGTTCGATGTCGCGCTGCGTTTCCGCGCTGATCGGCGCGCCCGGCGTGTGCAGGTCGGCGTAGGTCAGCACGCGGCGACCGTTGTCGCGCAAGCCGACGCCGGGATCGTCAAGGTTCGTGCGCGGCGTCGCCACGAGCATGTCGACGGTCGGCCCGGTTTGCAGCGGCACCGATGCCGCCGGCATCGACATGCCAGCCATGCCGCCGCAGCTTCCTTCCATCCCTTTCATGCCCGGCATTGAGCCGTGATTCATCTTCGAGTGATCCATGCCGGGCATCGAGGAATGGTCCATCTCGCCCATCATGTCGCCCATCGTCAGCAGTGGGCGCGGATCGAGCGCGGGAACCTCCGCGCTCATGCCCGCGTGCGGCGCGAGCGTGCCGCGCGCGTAGCCCGAGCGATCCATCGACTGCGCGAAGATCGTGTACGCGCGGTCCGCGTCGGGCTCAACGATCACATCGTACGTTTCCGCCGTGCCGATGCGGAATTCGTCGACCGTCACCGGCTCGACCTCCTGCCCGTCGGCGGCGACGACACGCATCTTCAAGCCCGGAATGCGCACGTCGAAGAAGCTCATCGACGAGCCGTTGATGAAGCGCAGCCGCACCTTCTCGCCGCGCGCGAACAGCGCGGTCCAATTCGATGCGGGCGAGGCGCCGTTCATCAGATAGGTGTAGGCGTAGCCCGATACGTCGACGAGGTCGGTCGGGTTCATGCGCATCTGGTTCCACAT
Source organism: Rudaea sp. (assembly GCA_036733825.1). GTDB lineage: Bacteria > Pseudomonadota > Gammaproteobacteria > Xanthomonadales > Rhodanobacteraceae > Rudaea. Next base: position 2,602 of record DAIMZS010000091.1, on the reverse strand, counting down.
GCGCCGATCGGCGAGCGCGCCGCTCAAACC
>DAIMZS010000091.1:0-2472 GCA_036733825.1 Rudaea sp. | reverse complement strand
GCGCTGCGCCGCGCGCCGGTGATATTGACCGGCATCGCGCCGATCGACAGATCGAACTCGGTGCCCGTAAGCACCGGAACTTGCGGCGCCAGCGGTGCGGCGCGCGCCGCGCGCGCATCGAGACCGAGGCCGGCGGCGATGCCGCCGAGCGTCAGCCCCTGCACGAAGCGGCGGCGCGATGGCAGCGCCAGGCGCTCCATCAGGGAGGTGGGGTCGTACTTGTTCATTGGACTCGTCAAAATTTCGCGGCGCGGAACGCGCCGATCTCTCCGCGCAGACCACTGCGGCGGAACGGCTGCTTAGTGACGAGTCAGGCGATCGGTGGCCTCAAACGGCGTTCGTCGGCGACGTTCGCAAAAGAAACGTCCGATAGCGGAGTCGGGCGCGCCGTCGGATACAGGGCCAGCTCGGAAGACATGACGGTCAACACATCCGAACACGAGTGCAAGCAGGCGCAAGTACCGCCTTTGCAACAGGGGCAGCCCTTCCCGTGCGGCGCCTGTTCTGCGCCCATCTTCGTCTTCGCGCCGGCCTCGTCGCAGTGATGATGGTCGGACATCGCCGTGGCGCTCGACGCCGGCTGCGTCGCCGACATCACAGGCGCGGCCCACGCGGAAAAATTGGCCAGCACCAACAGCACGGCCATCACATGCGCCAGCACGCGCGCGCCGCGGCTGCGCGCGAGGCGCTGCAGGCGAAACGAGGAACGGCGCGTGCGAGTCATGCGTGCATGTTGCCCGCGCGCGCGCAGCGATGCAAGTTGCTCGAATGCTACGATGACGCCATGAATTATCGCCACGCCTTCCACGCCGGCAACTTCGCCGACGTTTTCAAGCACGCCATTCTCCTCGGCCTGATCGACGCGCTCAAAACCAAATCCTCGCCCTTCTGCTACATCGACACCCACGCCGGCGCCGGCCGCTACGACCTGCGCGACGAAGAAGCGCGGAAAACCGGCGAATTCGTCGACGGCGTGCAACGCCTGCTCGTCGCATCACGCCTGCCCGACAGCCTCCGTCCCTATTTCGACCTGCTGCGCACGGCGAACGCGGCCGATACGGATGGCCATCTAAACGTCTATCCGGGATCGCCGCTGATCGCCAGTCTCGCCCTGCGCGAGAACGACCGCCTGACCCTATGCGAGGTGCAGCAGGCCGAAACGAACTCGCTGAAGAAACTGTTCGCCGGCGACAAACGCGTCGGCGTCCATCAGCGCGACGGCTATGCGGCGCTGCCGGGCTTGGTACCGCCGAAGGAACGTCGCGGGCTGATCCTGATCGACCCGCCGTTCGAGGCGCAGGAAGCCGAGTTCCGCACCATCGAATCCGCGCTCGCGAACGCCTACGCGCGCTGGCCCACCGGCATCTACGCCGTCTGGTACCCGATCAAGCTGCGCCGGCAGATTCTGCCGTTCCATCGCTGGTTTGCCGCGAACGGCATCAAAAAGACCCTCGCCGCCGACCTCATGATCGACGCCGACGACTCGCCGCTGCGCCTCAACGGCTGCGGCATGGTCATCGTCAACGCACCGTGGCAATTCGATCGCTGGTTGGCACAGTTGCTGCCCGATCTCATCGGCTTGCTCGGCCGCAACCCACGCGCAAGCCAACACGTGGAGCAACTGAGCGGGGAATAGCTCCGTCCCGGCATACGGGGCCCACTCGTTCGCACACGTCGCGCGCGAATTTCCTACACTGAGGCACAGCGGTTGCGCATGGCCGCCGTTGGTTCCGATACCTATTCTGACGGCACCTTGACAGGAGCAGTCATGCGCAATCTTTCCTTTCGTCACTCGTCCGGCTTCACTCTCATCGAGCTGATTTTCACCACCGCCATTCTCGCCGTGCTGATGTCGATAAGCGCACCGCCGCTGGGCAGGTTGATCGACGGTTCGCGCTCGCGCGGGGCGCACAGCGCGCTTGTCGCTTCACTCAATCTGGCGCGCAGCATCTCGGTGAGCACGCATCATCACGTCATCGTCTGTCCGAGCAAAGACCACCTTCGTTGCGACGACGACATCTGGTGGCAAAGCGGCTGGATCGTGTTCGAGGACGCAAACCAAAACAATCTTCGCGACGATGACGAGCCGCTGCTCGAAGTCGTCCCTGCCCAGCCGGGCATCGCGATCGCAACGAGCGTCGGCCGCAAGTTCGTCCGCTACCGCCCCGACGGCAGCGCCAGCGGCACCGACCTGACCTACACGATATGCGACCATCGCGGCGCATCCGATGCCGCCGCAGTCGTCGTCAGCAACGCCGGCCGTGCACGCGAAACCCGGCCGGATCCCCCGCGAGCTGGCGCAGCCTGCGCCGGTCTGGCCGGATGAGCCGCTTTTCCCACGATACTATTGACTGAATCCGCCGAGTCGATGAAAATAACGGGCTCGCTAAAGCGATTCCCCGATAGCTCAGTCGGTAGAGCAAGTGACTGTTAATCACTGGGTCGGCGGTTCGAGTCCGTCTCGGGGAGCCA
>DAIMZS010000090.1:1564-11226 GCA_036733825.1 Rudaea sp. | reverse complement strand
CCCCTCCCAATTCTTTTATGCCGCTTAGTGCCGTCATTCCCGCGCAAGCGGGAATGACGAGCTTTCTCTCATTTCGCGCGCCCAAACGGATCGGTCACGCCCTTCTGCCACGGATCGTGCGTCTTCGTGCGCCAGATGTCGAGTTGGCTGCGCAGCTCGGCGAGCACGTTTGCATATTTCGCATCGTCGGCGAGGTTGTTCACTTCGTCGGGATCGGTTTGAAGATCGTACAACTCCTCGCGGGGGCGATGGTGAAACGCCTCGAGCGTGCGTTTGCCGAGCTTCGCGCCCGGCGTGGCCGTGATCGCTTTCCACGATGGCGACAAGGCGACGTCGCTCGCGATCGGCACTTCGAGCGCCGGCTGCAGATTGAGGAAATAGCTGTATTCGCGCGTGCGCAGACTGCGCGTCGGATAGTACTGATCGATCTCGTGGAAGCTGTGCGTGGCGAACACTTCGTCCCAGCCCTTGGAATCGCGCTCGCCGAGAATGGGCAGAATGGAGCGGCCCGGCAGCGGCAGATAGCGATAATCTTTCGGCGGCGCCACGCCGGTCCAGTCGAGGATCGTCGGCGTGATGTCGATCCAGCTCACCATCGCGCGATTGCGCATGCCGTGCTTGGCTGCGCCCGGTGCGCGCACAATCAGCGGCAGGTGGATGCCTTCGTAGTAGAGATTGTCTTTCGCGCCGGGAAACGGCCGGCCGTTGTCGGAGAGATAGATGACGAGCGTGTCGTCCGCGTGCCCGGCGTCCTTGAGTTCGCGCAGCAGGATGCTTACGCCGCTGTCCATGCGGCTGACCGCTTCGTAATATTCGGCGAGGTCCGCGCGCACACCCGGCAGATCGGGCAAGTGGGAAGGAATCGCCACGTCCGCCGGCGCGTAGCGCTCGCGCTTCACCTCGGGCCAGTCGCGCGTATTGCCGAAATTCGATGGATCGCCTGCGCGATGCGGATCGCTGTAGGCGACGGTGAGGAAAAAGGGTTGGCCGCCTCGTTCGCGCATCCAGCGCCCGGCCGCATGCCCCATCGCGGCGACGTCGCGCACGAGCGGTTGTTCCGGCAGCAGCCAGGCGTCGTAGGCGAGCCGCGATTCCGGTTTGACGTGAAGCTTGCCGACGAGCGCGGTCGCGTAGCCGGCCTGCTTGAGCATCCACGGCAGCGTCTTCACGTCGTCGAGCAGGGAAAAATTGTGCACGTCGTGGGCGAGGCCGTACATGCCGTTCGTGTGCGAGTACAGGCCCGTGTACAGCGTCGCGCGGCTCGAGCTGCACGAGGACACCGAGGCGTAGGCGTCGGTGAACAGCACGCCTTCGCGCGCGAGCGCATCGAGCGCGGGCGTGCGCACCTTGCCGCCGACGCAGCTCATGTCGTAGCCGTGGTCGTCGGCGACGATCAGCAGCACGTTGCGCCGGCGCGGCGAGGCGGAGACGGCGGCGGGGAAGGGCAGGCTGGCGGCCAGTCCCGCCAGACCCGCTCCGAGAAATTCACGGCGATCGAGACTCATCGGCGATTTCGCATTGTCCGTTTCCTAAAAAAATGCGGTCCGAACCGTTCTGCGGGGATACGGTTCGGACCGCTCGTCGGAGAGGACGAACAAATGCGAACGGCTTAGAACTGATACTTCGCCTGGAAGTTGATCTCGCGGCCTTCGATCGAACGCGCCAGCAGCACACCGCCCGGACCGGTCGGCACGCCGGCGACGCGCGCGTTGCCTTCGGTCAGGCCGATCTCGTTGGTCAGGTTCGTGCCCTGGACGCGGAACTGCCAGTTCTTGCCGTAGTTGGCGACGATGCCGAAATCCCAGGTGTGGTACTTGCCGAGCGGCGCCAGGCCGGTGGTGTCTTCGTAACGCTGGCCGTTATAGGAGTAGGTGACGAACGGCATGACGTTGCCCCAGTCGAACACGAAGTTGTAGCTCGGCGTGACCATGTAGCGCTGCATCGGCTGGCGCTGCAGCGGCGCGCCGTTGATGTTGACGTACTGGGTATTGCCGTTGACGTCGATATAGGCCTGCGTCGTCGCCGCGTGCGAATAGTGGCCGTACATGAGCGCGGCGATGGCGTCGATCTTGAAGTTCTCGATCGGAGTCACGACGACGTGACCGTTGAAGCCTTTCGTATCCGCGCCGTAGATGTACTGGCACTGCGGCTTTCCGCTGGTTGCGGTCGGAACGCCTTCGCAGTCGAGCGGCGTCGAGGCCCCGTTGGTCAGACTATTGGTCAGGCCGCTGAACTGACGGTGATAAGCGGACAGATCGGCATAGAGCCATTCGGTCTGCCACTTGAAGCCGTACTCGAAGTTGCGCACCTTCTGCATCGGCGCGAAATTGCCGTTCGAGCCGCGGATGCCGTTGTCGAAGTCGTTGAAGTGGCCGCCGCTCGACACACGCAGATACGCGGACATGTTGTCGGCGATTTCATAGTTCAGGCCGGCGGTGAACGACGGATGCGTCTTGTCGTAGTGCAGCGTCGTGTACGTGCCGTCGCAGATCTGCGCCTTGTTGTCCCACAGCGTGAGCGGATTGTTGTCGAGATCGATGTTCTTCTGGTTGCAGGTGCGCTGGGTGACGCTGATGTTCTCGACGCGGCTGCCGATGTCGAACAGCCAGCGGTCCCACAGCCTCCACGAATCGGCGAGATAGAACGCCTTGTTGTTGCCGACGCCGTGCTCGATGATGTTGAAGCCCGCCCCGTAGCTCAGGATGCCCTGCGGATTGGTGATGTAGTTGGTCTGCCCGTTCTGCACGTAGCTCAACGTGATCGGATTGGCGTTGGGCGTGTTGGTCATCAGCATCGGGTTGCCGAGCGACCAGTTGTCGTCGTCGGTGTAGTGGGCGAGGTAGACGCCCGCCGTCAGCGTGTTGTTGTCGAAGATTTCCTTGCTGATGCGGAAATCGTTGTTGAGGTTGCGCAGATCTTTCTGGATGTACCAGAAGCCTTGCTGGATCACGCTTTGATTGAGGTTGTTCGCGCCGGTGTAAGCGATCGATCCCACCGGCTGAGTGATGCCGTACGAGCCGCCGAGCCAGTTGCTGTCGGTTTCCTTGCCGGCACTGTTGCAGAATCCGGAGGCCGCACCGCCGGACCAGCTGCAGCCGTAAAGGAAGTAGCCGAGCGGCTTCGGATTCGGGCCGGAGAACAGCGCGGTGGTGTTCAGCTGCCCGCCGCTCCAGACGAACTTGTCGGAAATCTGGAAGCCGTTCCATTCGGCGTCGTAGTTGCCGCCGAAGAAATTCAAGTTGCCGCCGCGGCCGTTGGCCAGATTCGCTTGCTCGGTGCCGCCGGCCGGGTTGACCAACGTCGCGTACTGCAGCGCTTTGCTGCCGTAGGTGTCGGTCAGCGCGTTGAAGCCCGGATAGAGCGAGAAGTTGCCGTGCGCGTCTTCGATCAGCGGCGTCGGCACCATGAACTGGTTCTTGTCCTGCAGGGTGCGCGCCCACAGCATGATCGAGCCGTTGTCGAGGTCGTGGGTCAGCGTGCCGGTCAGCTGATAACCGTCGTCTGACTTGAACTGCGGACTGCGCACGCCGTCGGACTGGCGCCAGAAACCGCCGAGGCTTGCGTACCAGCCTTCGGCGAGCTTGCCGCCGAAGAAGCCGTCGACGCGCACCATGCCCTCGTTGCCGTAGGTCACGCCGATCGATCCGGACGGTTCCGAGGTGCCCTGCTTGAGCAGGAAGTTCGCCGTCGCGCCCATCTGGCCCGCGCCGTACAGCACGCCGGGACCGGTCTGGATGATTTCGACGCGCTCCACCGTGTCGTCAAGGCGCAACAGCGAGCTCGAATCCATGAACGACAGCGACGACATGCCGTACAGCGGCGTGCCCTGCACCATGTTGGTGAAGAACGGCGCGTCGCCGCCGCCGGGGAAGCCGGCGATTTCGATGTTGGCGCCGGTCTGGCCGCCGGAGGATTCCGGCCAGATTCCCGGCGAGATCTTGAGCAGATCGGCCGTGCTCTTCGGATTGGCCTGCTTGATCTGCTCGGCGTTGGCCGCGGTGATCGAATAGCTCGCGTCGAGCTTCTTCACGCCGCCGGCGGTGGCGGTGCCGGTGACGACGATGCCTTCCAGCGACTGCGTTTCGGTTTTCGCGGCGGCATTGCCCTTGTTCTGATCGGCCGGCGCGGTCTGCTGCGGATCCGCGGCCGGCGCGGGCGCCGCGTCCGCGGCCATTACCATGGGGCTCAGCGCAGCGAGGATCGCCGTCGTGAGCGCAAGCCGGATCGTATGCGGGCGCCGGGTTCTCTGATAACGGATTTGCGTCTGTTTCATGGTTCTCTCCCTCCAAAGTACTTGCATGATGTTGTTGTTTACCGACGGCCCGCGAATCTTGCGCTGCGGGTCCGCGGCGGTCAGGTTTTTGCAGCTCGCTTTTTTTCCACGGGTTTCTTCACAACGAATTTCTCCAGATCGAACTCGGTCAGATCGCGCAGCACCGCGTCGGCCTCGGCGAGCACACGCGCATCGCCGACGCCGAGCGCGGCCATGCCCGCCGCTTTGATCGCGGCGACGCCGGCCTGCGCATCCTCGATGCCGAGGCAGTCGGCCGGCGCGACGCCGAGCGCCGCCGCGGCGCGCAGGAAGATTTCCGGATCGGGCTTGGCGCGCGCGACCGTCGCGGAATCGACGACGTGGTCGAACAGATCGGCGACGCCCATGCGCTCCACGAGTTCCCGCGCACTGCGGCTCGCCGAAGCGAGCGCGGTCTTTGCGCCCGCGGCGCGGGCAGCGTGCAGCGCATCGAGCGCGCCGGGCAGAAGATCGCGCGCGGAAAACGTTTCGATCGCGGCGCGGTAGTAGCCGTTCTTGCGCTCGGCCAACTCGTGCTTTTGCGCGTCGCTGTAATTTTTCGACGCCGGCCCGAGCACGATGTCGAGCGAGGTCATGCGGTCGACGCCCTTGAGTTTTTCTCCGATCGCCTCGTCCCACGGCAGGCCGAGTTCGGAAGCCAGGCGTTTCCACGCCGCGTGGTGCAAATGCGCGGTGTCGGCGAGCACGCCGTCGAGATCGAAGATCAGCGCCTTGAATGCGTACGGGAAACGATGCGGCGACTTTTCCGCGCGGCTTGCCGCATCGATGTCGATGCGCTTGCCCGTGATCGGATGAGGCACGCCGTCGGGATAGGCGTAGCTCGCTCCGTCGGCGTTCACGGTCACGCGCACGCGCACGCCGTTCCAGAGAATGCCGAAGTGGTAGCTGCGCCAGCCGGGCGGCAGCTTCGGCGCGAAGCCGAGTCTGCCGTCGCGCACGCGCACGCCGCCGAAGCCCCAGACGAAGCCGAGCCAGCTGCCGGCCATCGCCGCCATGTGCGCGCCGTGGCTGGTGTTCTCGTGCAGGTCGTCGAGGTCGATGCGCAGGTTCTCGTGGAAATACGTCTGCGCTTTGTCGAGATCGCCGAGGTCGGCGGCGAGAACGGCGAACGTCGACGGCGACAGCGTCGAGTCGTGCACGGTGATCGCTTCGTAGTAGTCGAAGCTGCGCCGTCTGACCGCCGCGTCGAGGTGCGTGGCGTCGGCGAGGACGAAGGCGAGCAGCGCGTCCGCCTGCTTGCACACCTGATAGCGGTACAGATTCAGCGGGTGGTTGTGCATCAGCAGCGGAAATTTTTCCGCCGGCGTGCCGGCGATATCCCAGCGCGGCTTGTCGAGAAAGGTATCGTCCTGCGCAACGATGCCGAGCTTGTCATCGTAGGGCAGATACATGGCGTCGGCCGCGCGCGACCACGCGTCGACTTCGGCGTCGTCGAGCGCGAGCTTGCGCGCCAGCGCGGCATACACCGGCGGCGACTCGGCCGCGAGTTCGCGCGCGACCGCGACGGCGAAGCGCAGATGCTCCTGCGCCATGCGGTTGGTGTAGTAGTTGTTGTCGACGAGGGCGGTGTATTCGTCCGGCCCGGTCACCGCGCAGATGCAGAAGGCGCCGCCGCGGCGTGCGTTGAAAAAGCCGATCTCGAGCCAGATGCGCGCCGTTTCGAGCAGAATCTCCGCGCCCATCTCGGTGAGGAAGGCGCGATCGCCGGTCGCTTCGACGTATAGCCGCACGGCGAAGGCGACCGCCGCGTTGATGTGATATTGCGCCGAACCCGAGGGATAGTGCGCGGAGCACTCGTCGCCGGCGATCGTGCGCCACGGATATAGCGCGCCGCGCGCATGGCCCATTTCGCGCGCGTGGATGCGCGCGCGTTCGAGCGCGCGGAAACGCCAGACGAGACTCGCCTTCATCAGCGGCGGCGCGGTGAAAGCGAACACCGGCAGGACGAAGGTTTCCGAATCCCAGAACACGTGGCCTTCGTAGCCTTCGCCGGTCAGGCCCTTCGCAGCGATGCCGCCGTAGCCGTCGCGGTTCGCCGATTGGAACAGGTGGAACAAGTTGAAGGCGAGCGCCTGTTCGTCGCGGCGTCCCGCCTCGGGATCGACGGCGTCGATGGAGAACTCGGCGACGTTCCAGAATGCCGCCGTTTCGTCGGCCTGTGCCTGCGCGAGCGCATCGAAGCCCTGCGCCATCGCCGCATCGAGGGTGCGTTGTGCGCAGGCATACAGATCCGCATCGGATTCGGTGCCGCCGGGCGGCGTCCAGGCGTAGGCGACATACTTTTCGATCGCGATCTCGCCGCCCGCGGCGATATCCGCGACGAATCGCTGCCGCGCCGCGTTTGCATCGACGTCCGCCGCGGCGAAGCCGGCGCCGGCGACGCGATGGCGCTGGACGCAGGCCACGCCGATCGCACTCTGTTGCGTGTGCTGCGCCAGCCGCGCCTCGTTCGCATCGGCCGCCGTGTCGGTGATGCGCAGCGCGAGGCCGGCGCCCGTGCCGAAGCGCGGATCGTCGCCTTGCGCGGCCGCGGCGACGTTGCCGACGATCGAGGATTCGATCGCGACTGGACCTGCGTAGTCGAGCGAACGCAGCGTCCAGCGCAGGCACGCCAGTCCGGGATGTGCGAGCGAAACCAAGCGCTGCGCCGTCACCTCCAGCGTCGCGCCGCCCGGCGTGCGGAAGGTCAGCGCGCGAGTGAGCAGGGCGCGGCGCATGTCGAGGGTGCGCTCGAACGACAGGATTTCGCCTTGCGCCGGATCGGCCGCCGCGGCACCGAGAAAAATGCGGATCGCCGTGGCGTCGGCCACCGGCACGCGCGTGTCGGTCGTGCGCGCGAAGCCGTGATGACGTTCGTGATAGTGGATCGCGCTGCGTTCCCACACGCCGGCGATGAAGGTGCCTTGGGTCGGGCTCGGCGATTCCTCGAATCCGCCGCGCACGCCGAGCGCGCCGTTGGCGAGCGCGAACAGGGTTTCGTCGCGTGCGGCCAGCTGCGGCTGCCAATCCGACTGGACGATGCGGTAAGCGCCCGCTTCCGCTGCGGTGGGGGAGGCGCTGGCGGCGGCGCGCGCGCTCGTCGTCGCGGACGAGCGTGCAAGCGTGTGCGCACCAGACTTCGGCAACTGCATCGTTCTCCCTCCCTCGTCTCCGGCCTGCGCGCTCATGCGCGTCTGTCCTCGTCCGGCGATCGTTGCAACAAACGCTAACATCGAATGGTATCGATATCAAGACACCGATACCAGTTGCTGCGGACGCACATCTGCCGAGGTTTGCCGGAATGGACGCCGCGGCGGCGAAACGCCACACTAGACAGCATCGGCCGACCCTCTCGGCCCGGACGAAATGACGCATCGCATGGGAAAACCCAAACGCAGCGACGGATCCGCGGCGCCGATGGAAGGCGCGATGACGATGGCCGATCTGGCCAAATTGGCCGGCGTCTCCAAGATCACCGTATCGCGCGCGCTCGCCGAAAACGGCATCGTTTCCGCGCAGACGCGCGACAAGGTGCGCGCGCTCGCCGCCGAGCACGGCTACAAGCTCAACGTCAGCGCGCGCAACCTGCGCCTGCGCCAGAGCCACACCATTGCCGTCATCGTCGAGATGACGCCGAGCGTCAACCGGCCGATGTCGGATCCGTATCCGCTCGAACTCCTCGGCGGCATCGCGCAGGAACTGGCGACCGCGAACTACAGCGTGCTGTTGACCACGCGCCAGGGCGCGCTCGCGCCCGCGGTGCAGGCGGCCGATGCGGTGATCCTGCTCGGCCAGGGCGCGAAGCAGCAGGCGGTGCATTTATTCGACCGGCTGCGTCTGCCGATGGTCGTCTGGGGTGCGCCGCGCGCGGACGACGCGCATGTCGTCGTCGGCAGCGACAACCATTCCGGCGGCGCCAGCGCCGCCGAACGCTTCGTGTCGCTCGGCCGCCATCATCCGGTCTTTCTCGGTGATACAGACCACGCCGAAATGGCCGAGCGCCACGCCGGCTTCGTCAAATACCTGAAGACGCACGGCATCGCGCCGCTCGTCGTCAACCACAAGGCGTTCACCGCCGAATCCGGCTTCGACGCCGTGCATGCGCTGCTGCGCAAGAAGGCCCGCTTCGACGCTGTGTTCGCGATCAACGACCTGCTCGCCATGGGCGCGATCCGCGCGTTGATCGAGGCCGGGCTGCGCGTGCCCGAGGATGTCAGCGTGATCGGCTACGACGACACGCCGCTCGGCGCAGCGTTCATTCCGCCGCTATCGTCGGTGCACCAGAACTGGCACGACGGCGGCGTGCTGCTTGCGCGCAAGGCGCTCGCGCTGTTCCGCGGCGAGGCGGTGGCGTCGGAGACGCTGCCGAGCCGTCTCGTCGTGCGCGCCACCTGATTTTTCGATTACGGAGCAACCATCTCCGCCGCTCGTGCCGGCGACGCGGGCGCCGTCTCGCGCGTCTGCTGCTGCATCGTCCACAGCGCGGCGTAGCGGCTGCTTTGCGCGAGCAATTCGGCATGCGTGCCGCGCTCGACGATGCGGCCGTGGTCGAGGACGAGGATTTCGTCCGCATCGACGATCGTCGACAAACGATGCGCGATCACCAGCGTCGTGCGCTCGCGCGCGATCTCGGCGAGTTCGGCCTGGATGACTTTTTCCGTGCGCGTGTCGAGCGCGCTCGTGGCCTCGTCGAACACGAGAATGGTCGGATTTTTCAGCAGCGTGCGCGCGATCGCCACGCGCTGCTTCTCGCCGCCGGAGAGTTTCAATCCACGCTCGCCGACGCCGGTGTCGTAGCCCTGCGGCAACGCGGCGATGAACTCGTGGATGTGCGCGGCGCGCGCGGCGGCGATCACTTCCTCGCGCGTCGCGTCAGGCCGGCCGTAGGCGATGTTGTAGTAAATCGAATCGTTGAACAGCACGGTGTCCTGCGGCACGATGCCGATCGCGCTGCGCAGCGATTCCTGCGTCACCGCGCGCAGATCCTGACCGTCGATGCGAATCGCGCCGCTGTCGACGTCATAGAAGCGGTAGAGCAGCCGCGACAGCGTCGACTTGCCCGCGCCGGTGGTGCCGACGACGGCGACGGTTTTGCCCGCGGGGATGGCGAAATCCACATCGAACAGGATCTGGCGCTGCTTGTCGTAGCCGAAGCTGACGTTGTCGAAGCGCACCTCGCCTCCGCGCAGGGCGACCGGCTTCGCGTCCGGGGCATCGCGGATTTCCTGCGGCTCGGCGAGCAGGCCGAACATGCGCTCGATGTTGGTCAGCGCCTGCTTGACCTCGCGGTAGACCATGCCGAGATAGTTGAGCGGAATCGACAGCTGGATCAGAAACGCGTTGACCATGACCAGGTCGCCGATCTTCATCG
>DAIMZS010000090.1:0-1464 GCA_036733825.1 Rudaea sp. | reverse complement strand
ATCGACAGCTGGATCAGAAACGCGTTGACCATGACCAGGTCGCCGATCTTCATCGTCCCGGCGACGACGCCGGCCGAGGCGCGCCACAGCAACAGCGTGAGTCCGACCGCGACGATCGCGGTCTGGCCGACGTTGAGCGCGGCGAGCGACTTCTGGCTCTTCACCGTCGCCTCTTCCAGATTCTTCAGACTGACGTCGAAGCGGCTGAGCTCGTGCTTCTCGTTGCCGAAGTATTTGACCGTTTCGTAGTTGAGCAGCGCGTCGACGTTGCGCGCGTTCGCCTCGGTATCGGCTTCGTTCGCGGCGCGATAAAAGCGCATGCGCCACTCGGTCATCGAGAACGTGAAGATGATGTAGACGACGAGCGTCGCCAGCGTGATCGCGGTGAAGCTCCAGTCGTAGTTGAGCATGAGGATCGTGCAGATCACGCCGATCTCGAACAGGGTCGGCAGAATCGTGTAGATCGTCCAGTCGAGCAGGTCGGAGACCGACATCATGCCGCGCTCCACGTCGCGCGAGACGCCGCCGGTGCGGCGATCGAGATGGAAGCGCAAGCTCAGTGCATGCAGATGCGCGAACACGCGCAGCGTGATCTCGCGCGAGGTGCGCGCAAGCACGCGCGCGAACACGATCGTGCGCAGTTCCTGGAAAAACGAGGTCGACAGGCGCAGCGCGCCGTAGGCCATCAACAGCAGCAGCGGAATGACCAGCGGCGAGGGCTTCACGTCGAGACCGTCGACCAGGTGCTTGAGCACGAGCGGCACCGCGATGTTCGCCAGCTTGCCGACGACGAGGAAGGCGAGCGCGGCCAGCACGCGTCCGCGATAGTGCCAAACCGTGGGCATCAGGCGGCGGAAGGCGCCGATCAGGGTGGCGCGCGGAATGTCTTGAGTCTGTGGCATCTGCGCAATGTGGTGCCGAACGGCGGATTTTTCCAGCTTTTTCTTCGCGAAACTTCGCCGACGGCGTCGCTGCTCTTCCGCGCCGGCGAGCGTATCATTGTCCCACGTCAACGAAGAGGAGAGTTGCCATGCGTGCGATCACCTTGTTTGCGGCAGCGGCGTTGCTGAGCGCGGGTCTGGCCAGCGCCCAGGACGCGGCCAAGCCTGCCGGAGTCGAGCAGAAGAAGGCGCCGGCAGGCGCGTCGGCATTCATCATTTCGCCGAAAGACGGCGCCACGGTCGGCCAGGAATTCACGGTCAAATTCGGCGTGAAGGGCATCGCGATCAAGCCGGCGGGCGATCCGACGCCGAACACGGGCCACCATCATCTTCTGATCGACGTGGCCGAGTTGCCGCCGGGCAATCTGCCGATTCCGAACGATGCCACCCACAAGCATTACGGCAAGGGCCAGACCGAAGACACGATCAAGCTGCCGCCGGGCGACCATACGCTGCAGCTCGATTTCGCGGATACGGCGCATGTGCAGTTCAATCCGCCGATCGTGTCGAAGAAGATTACGGT
>DAIMZS010000089.1:2930-11262 GCA_036733825.1 Rudaea sp. | reverse complement strand
TCGGCCAGACCGTGGTGGTCAAGTTCACCGGTGCGGAAGATTCGTCGCTGCAGACTTCGTTCGTGCTCGACGACATCACGCTGACGGTGCAGTAAGCTCGCACAACACAGCAAAGCAAAAGAGAAGGGCCGCAGACGCGGCCCTTCTTTTTACCCGAGCGGGTGATGGAACCCGCGTTGAACGATGTTCCGGCTACTCCATCAAGGCGTCACGTTCATCGTGACGACGAGGCGTCCGACGGTGGTGCTGCCTTGCACGACTTTGACCGGCACGGTGACGATGCCCGTGTTCGGGAATGCGCTCAGCGTCAGCGTTCCCGTGACCGTGTTGCCGGCGGTCGCCGTGACGCTCGTGCTGCCGTACGGCGAGCTGAAGGTCACCGAGCCGGTCGGCGCGCCCGTCGCGGCGCCGTTCACCGCGACCGAGAGGGCGACCGGTTGATTCTTGGTGACTGTGCCCGGCGGTGTGACCGAGAGCGCCGCTGGCGAGGCGATCGCGCCGCCGCTGATGCCGCTGCCGTCGACGTAGACCGGATCCGGCCCCACGCTGAAGGTGACGACGCCGCCGACCGGCGTGAGCGTGCTGCTGGCGCCGTCCCAGTTGGTCACCGTGACCGCCGAGCTGCTCGACACGGCGAGCGTCGTATTGCCCGACGGCGCCCACACGACGCGGCGATTGCCGCTGCCGTTGGAGAAGACGAGCGAGTTCACGCCGCTGCCCCAGCTGTCGCTGCTCGCGTAATTGAAGCCGGCGAGCTTGTGCACGAGGACGGAGTAGGCGGTGTAGCCCGGCTTCGGCGTCAGCGCGTTTCCGCTGTTGCCCGGATTGTGCAGCAGGCCGAACTTGTAATTGCCATCCGAGATCTGGGTGTCGTCGGGCGCCAGCGGCAGGTCGTCCATGAAGTCGTAGTACAGATATTGCGAGATGCCCGCGCGCAGCGACGAGGCGGCGTCGCGCACGATGTACTGCGCCTGCTGCAGTTCGGTGACGATGTTGAGATACGTCGGCCAGCCGGTTTCGCTGAGCCACAACGGCTTGCTCGATCCGCCCGTGTAGCCCGACACCAGAGTTTTTACCGCGCTGATCACCGCGTCGTTGTTGCCTTCCGGCGGCGGTACCGGCGGGAACACGCCGCCGACCGGAGCCGGCAAGTCGGTGTAGTTATGGAAGTCGAGGACGTCGATATACGCCAGACCGCCGATGTCGAGGAAGCGCTTGAGCCAATTGTAGGAATCGGGCGTCGTGCCGACCCAGAGCGAAGTGAAACCGCCCACGGTCGGACCGATGACGCGCGCACCGGGCGCCGCGGCGTGAATCGCATTCGACGTCGGTACGAGCAAGTCGTAATAGCAGTCCGCGCTCTTACCGCAGGCGCTGTCGTTGCCGCCAGCGGAATTGAACTCGTTGAAGACGACGTAATCGGCGCCGCTGCCGTAGTGCTGTGCCGCGGCGGCGGCGAACGCGGCGTAGGCGGCGATGCCGGCAGTGGTGCTCGGCACGTGATTGCTGTCGTACAGCGCGTTCTTGTAGCCCAGCAACATCATCGGCCGAGCGCCGGCGGCCGTGATCGCGGCGACCGCGGCGTCGGTGTCGGGACTCCAGGTGTAGTTGCCGGCAGTCAGCTCGATCGTCGACCACTGCAATTCAAGACGCACGTCTCCGCCGAGGCCCGCTGCCGCAATCGCTTTGGGTTCGGCCAAGGAGTAAGTCGACGGGATCGACGTCAAGACGTGCATATTGGTGCCGAACGCATTCGGCTGGGTGACAGCCGAGGTGTCGGTCACCGTGAAAGGCACGTCGGCGTTGCTGACCGGCGTCGTCATGTGCACGTTGTACCAACCGGCGCCGACGCTCGGCAGGCTGAACGAGTTCGGCCCGCCGGAGGTGTTGACGCTGCCGGTGCCGACCGACACGCCGTTGATGTCGCTCGCTGTCCAGGTCACCGTCGACGCGGACGAGGTGGCGAGCTGCTCGGTCGCGCCGCCGCTGGCGAAGATATTCATGAACGAAGTGCCGTCCATCGCGAGCGGAACCGTGATGTCGCCCCAGGTCTCGAACCCGGCGTTGGACAGCATGTTCTGCGTCGTGCCGTAGACGGCGAAGGTCGCGTCGTCGAACCAGAACGTGCCGGTGCCCGCGCTGATGAAGCCGACGAGGATCGCGGTTTCGCCGGGCGCGGTGGTGTAGTCCCAATTTTTCTGCGCCCAGAACGAGGTCGCCACCGAGAATCCCACGAGGTGGATGGTGCCGGTCTGGCCGACCACGGCGAAATGATTGCTCGAGCCGCTGGCGCTGCTGCCTTTCGCCCACGCCGAGAAGTGATACTTCGTCGACGGCAGCACGTTGATGACTTGCGAGAAGCCGCCGTTGTTCGGATAAGTCGCCGCGGTGGTGAATTTCAGCGACACATTGCCGCCGTGCTTCGCCGCGGTATCCCCGGTCATCGTGATGGTGGAGCCGCTGGCGAACGGCGTCCATCCTGGAAAGACTTGGGATTGCGCAAGTGCCGCGCATGGGCTCGAACCGATCGCTAGCGCCGTGATGAGTTGTGCGAATCGCTTCGCGGGAGTGGAAAAACGAAGACTGCTGAAACTGAAGGGCCGTGACATGACGAATTCCTCCGACCTGCCGGTGTTGGCAGGGGCGCAATTGCGCCACGCGGCTCGGGGGCCGGCCACGCACGAATTGATGCCGTACAGATAGCGATTTAGCCGCAAGTTAGCGCTACCAAGAAGTATCTGAGACGGACGTCCGATTCTGGAAAATTCAGCGTCGGCAACGCAACGGCGCAGCGAGCGCCAAGCCCGCGTCTTCGCCGATCTGCACGAGGCGGTTGTATTTGGAGAACCGCTCGGACGTCCGCACCGAGCCGATTTTTATCTGCCCGGCGCCCGCGCCGACGGCGAGGTCCGCGATGAAGGAATCTTCGGTTTCTCCGGAGCGCGCGGAAACGATCGTGGCGAAGCCCGCGCGGCGCGCTTCATTGAGCACGTCGAGTGTTCCCGACAAGGTGCCGTTCTGATTGGGCTTGATCAGGACGGCATTCGCCGCGCCGGCGTCGATGCCGCAGCGCACGCGCGCGAGATTCGTCGCGAACAAATCATCGCCGACGATCTGCAGCTTCGTCGCCGCGGCAAGCTTCCGCCAATGTTCCCAGTCGTCCTGATGCAACGCGTCCTCGATCGAGACCACCGGATAGTCGCGCGCCCAGCGGAGCATGAGCTGGATCATCTCGTCGCCGCTCAAGCGCAGGCCTTCCTGCTCGAAGCGATAAACGCCGGCCGCGAACAGTTCGCTGGCGGCGATGTCGAGCGCGATCGATGCGTCGCGGCCGGGCACGAGGCCCGCGCCTTCGATCGCTTCGACCATGAAATCGAGTGCTTCGGTCGCGCGGGCGAAGCCCGGTGCGAGTCCGCCTTCGTCGGCGAGCAGATGCGACAGACTCCGCCGCGCCGCGATCGCGTCGGCCGCGGCGCGCACGCGCAGCGCGATCTGCATCGCTTCCTCGAAACCGGTCGCGCCGTGCGGGATCACGAGAAAATCCTGCACGTCCATGCTGCGCCCCGCGTGCGCGCCGCCGCTGAGAATATTGACCATCGGCAGCGGCAGCGAAGGGAAGGCATTGCCGTTCAAGGCAGCGATATGGCGATATAACGGCGTGCCGCTCGCGTACGCCGCCGCGCGGCAGACGGCCAGCGAAACCGCGAGCACCGCATTCGCGCCGAGCCGGTGCAGCTGTGCCGTGCCGTCGAGTTCGCATAATGCGGCGTCGATGCGAACCTGCTCTGCCGCGTCTTCACCGAGGAGGCGGCCGGCGATTTCCGTATTCACATGCACGACGGCCTTGCGCACTCCATAGCCGCCGTATCGTTGCGGGTCGCCGTCGCGCAGCTCGTGCGCTTCGTGAACGCCTTTTGACGCGCCGGACGGCGCCGATGCGGCACCGAGCGCGCCGCCCGCGAGCGTCACTTCGGCCTGCACAGTCGGCCGACCACGCGAATCGAAGATTTCGCGCGCGTGCACTGCCGCGATCGTCGTATTGGAATGCGGGCTCATGCGCTGTCGCTCGAAAGACGGTCCAGAATTTCCTCCGGCGCGGACGGCGGCTGCACGATCAAAGCGACCGCCAGCCGATGCACGTCCGCGCGGTCGAGGTCGGCGAGATAGTCCACGGGTGAATCGCCGTCGAGGCGCGCCAGCAGCAGACAGCCGACGAGGCGGCCGAACGAGACATCGAGCCAGGCACAACCGCAGCGGCGATATTCGGCGAGGAAGGTGCGTATCGCGGCAATGAGCGCGGCGCTTGGTGCGCCGCGGCGCCGCGACTTCAGCAGCAGATGCGTCATGCAGAACGCCACGTCGAATTGCGGATCGCCCCAATGCGCGACCTCGCAATCGAGGATGACGAGCTCCGCGCTTTTTGCGAGCAGGTTTTTCGGGCTGTAATCGCCGTGCACGAAGGCGCTGCGCTGAACGAGTAGGCGCTCGCTCGTTTCGCCGATCATCGCGGTCAGATCGGAGTGGCGCTGCGCGACGCGTTCGAAAAACGGCCGGATGCGCAGCTCGATGAAAGGCTGCTGATTGGCGAAACGCGCGGCGAGCGCCGGTTGGCTCGCCGATCGCGAATGCAGTTGACCGAGGAGGCGCCCGGCCGCGCCGACGGTGGCGCAATCGACGTGTCCGCGCAGGAGTTGCTGTTTCCAATTGCCGAAGCTCGCGTCGATGAGTTCCATCGCGAAGCTGTGCGTCGCCGCGTCGACCCAGAGCACGCGCGGCACATGCTGCTGGCCGAGCAGCTGCGCGATCGTGCGCAGCCCGTCGACTTCGATCGATGAACGTGCCGGATCGGCGAACCAGTCCGCGTCGACGCGGAGCTTTTCCAGAGCGCGCTTGACCACATAATCGCCCGCCGCGGCGTGAACGATGCGGATGTCGCTCGAAACGCCGCCGGCAAGGACGGTCTCGTGGCGGACGCCATCGTCGCTTGATGCGCCATTCGCGACGCCGGCCGGCGAGCGCGGTCTAGGCATTTCGGTAGAACTGATAGCGCGTCTCAAAGCGATAGGTTTCGCCGGGGCGCAGGGTGATGTCGGGGAAGCGCGGCTCGTTGATCGCGTTCGGAAACGCGTGCGGTTCGAGGCAGAGCGCGCCGCGCGCGCGAAAGGAGACCGGTGCGGCCCTATCCAGGTGATTGCCCGAGTAGAACTGGATGCCTCTCTGGTTGGTGCTCACGCGCAGACCGAGCGCGGTTTCGGGACTGTAGAGCTCGGCGGCGACGCCGGCGCTGTCGTTGAGGATGTAGTAATGGTCGTAGCCGTCGGCCATGTGCAGCTGCGTATGGCCGTCGTAGCGCGATGCGCCGATCGGCCGTGCGTCGCGGAAATCGAACGGCGTGCCGTCGACGGCGATCAGATCGCCGGTGGGCAGCCGCGCGGCGTCGAGCGCGAGGATGCGGTTCGCATTGATGCGCAGGCGATGGTCGTCGACCGGGCCGGCGGCGTCGCCGCTGAGATTGAAGTACGGATGCAGGGTGAGATTCAACGGCGTGTCCGCGTCGCTGTGCGCGTGCATGATCACGCGCAACGACAGCGCGTCGATGAGCGCGAACTCGGCGTCGACGATGAGTTCTCCGGGATAGCCGTCCTCGCCCGCGGGCGAGCGGTGGCGAAGCCGCACCGAGGGCGTGCCGCCGTCGCGCACTTCCAGGGTTTGCCAGAGCGAATGGCTGAAACCGGTTTCGCCGCCGTGCAGATGATTCTCCGCTTCGTTGCGCGTCAGGCGCAGAGTCGCGTGCGTCTGCGCGGCCGTGCGTCCCGCGCAGCGGCCGATGGTCGCGCCGAGATAGGCATTGCCGTCTTCATAGTCGGCCAACGTGTCATAGCAGAGCACCGTGTTGACCCTGCGCCCGTCGCGCGCGGGCAGCGTGATCGCGCGGATCGTCGCCCCGTACTCGAGAATCTCGACCGAAAATTCGTTGCGCGCGTCGGTCAACAGAAGGCTGTCCACGGCGCGGCCGTCCTTCAATCGTCCGAACACCCGCTTGGTGACCGGCATCCTTCGCTCTCCTCTCGAGAGGTGAAAGTAGGTGCGGTGAGGCGAAGCCGCTACACGTTTTTTGACCGCTCACCGATTCCGGCTTGCCGACGCGGGTCAAACCGATATCGCCGCGGCGTCAAACCAGTGCTGTCGGCGGCGCGGAAAGCGTGCCTAACATGACGCCAAACAGAGGAATGGAAGGATGGGGCGGCTCACGGGGAAGACTTGCCTTGTAACCGGCGCGGGCCAGGGCATGGGCCGCGCGATCGCCGAGCGCTTCGCCGCCGAGGGCGGCGCGGTCCTCGCCTGCGATCTCAGCGACCGCCATTTCCGCGACCTGCCCGCCGATGTACAGACGCATAAATTGGACGTGACCGATGCGGCCGCGGTGGCGGAGTTGGCCGCGGCGCAGGCGCACATCGACGTGCTCGTCAACTGCGTGGGCTATGTCGCGGTAGGCGACGTTCTCGAATGCGACGAAGCCGATTTCGAGCGCAGCCTGCGCATCAACTTGAAATCGATCTACACGACGGTGCGCGCGTGGCTGCCGGGAATGCGCGCACGCGGCAGAGGTTCGATCATCAACATCGCCTCGGTCGTGTCGACGACGATGATGGCGCCTCGGCGATTCGTCTACGCCGCGACCAAGGGCGCGGTGATCGCGATGACGCGGTCGATCGCGCTCGATTTCGTCGGCAGCGGCGTGCGCTGCAATTCGATCAGCCCCGGCGTCGTCGATACGCCCTCGCTCGCGGAGCGCATCGCGGCGTCCGCCGATCCGGCGAAGATGCGCGCGGAAATGGTCGCGTGGCAGCCGATGGGACGCATCGGCCAGCCCGACGAGGTCGCCGCCGTGGCCGTGCTGCTGGCGTCCGACGAAAGCCCGTTCATGACCGGGGCGGACGTTCTCGTCGACGGCGGCTGTTCGCTCTGAGTCCGCCAGCGCGTCGTACGCCAGGAGCCATGAGGAAGCCAATGAGTACGGAAGCGGATTGGGCGGTTGTCACCGGCGGAGTCTCCGGCATCGGTCTCGGCATCGCGACGGCGCTCGCGCGCCATGGCTGGGATGTCGCACTGAGTTATCTGGAAGAGGACGACAAGCCCGCGCGCGCCGCGCGCGAGATCGAGGCGCTCGGCCGCCGCGTTTATATCCGCCGCAGCGATGCCGGGGTCGCCGCCGACGTCGAGGCGTTCTTCGACGGCGCGGCGGCGTTCTTCGGCCGCGCGCCGCGCTTGCTCGTCAACAACGCCGGCATGCAGACCTGGAGTGGGTTGCTCGATCTCGGCGAAAGCGATTGGGACCGCGTGCTGCGCACGAATCTCAAAGGCTGCTTTCTCAACACGCAGAAGGCGGCGCGGCTCATGATCGCGGCGGGGCACGGCGGCGGCATCGTCAACATCGGTTCGGGCTGCAACAAAATCCCGTTCCCGAATCTCGTCGACTATTCGGCGTCGAAGGCCGGTATCGACCAGTTCACGCGCAGCGCGGCGATGGAATTGGGACCGCACGGCATCCGCGTCAACTGCGTCGCGCCCGGCGCCGTCGACGTCGAGCGCACGCGGCAGGAATCGCCGGGCTACAGCGAGACCTGGTCGCGCATCACGCCGCTGCGGCGCATCGGCGTTCCGCAGGACATCGCCAACGCCGTTCTGTTTTTCTGCAGCGAGCAGGCGGCGTTCGTCACCGGGCAGACGCTGGGCGTCGACGGCGGCCTGTTCACGCAGCCGAACTGGCCGTATTGACGCGTCAGGCGTGCTCGATGGCGCGCCGTGCGGAAGCGTTGTCGGTGGAAAACAGCGTCGCCTTGTGCTGCAGCCGCAGGTGGCGGTCGCGGTATTGACTGGGGTTCATGCCTTTGAGGGCGAGGAACTGGCGGTTGAAATTGGCGATGTTGTTGTAGCCGCAGTTCATCGCGATGCGCGTGATGCATTCGCTGCTCTCGGTCATCGCCCGGCACACTTCGTTGATGCGCAGGATGTTGACGAAGCCGACGAAGGTCTGCCCGGTCGCGCGGCGGAAGAAGCGGCTGAACGCCGGCGGCGTCAGGCCGACGAGCCGGGCGACGTCCGACTGATTGATTTCGCAGTCCAGATGCTGGCGCACGTGGCGATGGATCAGCTCGATGCGCTGACGGTTCACCTCGGTGACGTCGTTGGTGATGTGGTAGTCCGGGCTGGCGAGAAAGCGCACGTCGTTGTCGCCCTCGGCGAGCACGCGCAGGATTTCGAGCAGCGCGATGAGGCGCGCAATGCCTTTCTTCTCGAACAGCGAACGCATCTGCGCCTGCACGCGTTC
>DAIMZS010000089.1:1277-2830 GCA_036733825.1 Rudaea sp. | reverse complement strand
CTGCGCACGATCCAGGTCAGCTCGAATTCCGGATGGTAGTGCCAGGTGTGATCCTCGGCGAGGCTCGGGCACGTGAACCACATGCTGCGGAATGAACTCGCGGCGTCGACTTCGACGGTTTCGAATTTCGGTTCCATCTTGCCCTCCCGGACTGACT
The DNA here is from genome assembly GCA_036733825.1 of Rudaea sp. Classification (GTDB taxonomy): domain Bacteria; phylum Pseudomonadota; class Gammaproteobacteria; order Xanthomonadales; family Rhodanobacteraceae; genus Rudaea. The sequence continues at coordinate 2,673 of DAIMZS010000089.1, read as the reverse complement.
GTTTTTATCAAATTTCTATGATCGGACCGGCAACTGATCAGTGGTTGGCCGGCAAGGTGACGTCCATTCTTTTAACGCCCGCGAGGGCCAGTTTCGTCACCTAACGTAACTTGGAGAAATTTATGAAAAAGACGTTCCTTTATCAAATGCTGTTAGTACTGGCGTTGATGTTCTGCGCGCAGGAGTCGATGGCGCAGGCGAGCGGAGTCATCACCGCGACGCCCAATCCGGCAACCATCGCCGCGGGCCACACCACGGCGAACGTATCGGTGTACTGGGCGGCCTTGAATTCGCCCAACGGCGGTTGCCTGAGCTATGTGCGTACCGCGCCGTCCTATCAGAGCGGCGGCCCGGGTGTCTGCGGATATTCCGGCACCGAAGTCTATGCGCTCGGCCCGGGCACGTACTTTTTCAGCCTCTTCAGCGTCGCCGATTTCAGCCAATTGGCTTATCTGACCGTGACCGTCAACGGACCCTGAGCCCGTTCCGAGTCGAACCTCTCCCACCAGCGGGCGCCGAATAAGGAGTTCGGCGCTCATCTCGTTCTTCTCGCGGCTTCGACCGGTTCGAAAGCACAGCGCACAATGCTGGCGGCCGCGGACGCGCGGTGTGCAATGCATGCCGGAAGCGGAAACCCGCGATAGTCCACCTCGATTTCGAACAAGCCGCCGGCGAGCGGCTGCGCGGCCAATGCGGCTTCATCGAGCCCCTTGCGCGCGGTGGTCACGAACAGCCGATCCCAATCGGCCCCGCCGAAGGCGCATTTTGTGACATGGGATACCGGCAAACGGACGACCTCGCTGATTCGCCCCTCGGCGTCGAAGCGCGTGATCCGTGCGCCGCCCCAATGACAACACCATACTCCGCCCTCGACGTCGACCGCGAGGCCGTCCGGGTACCCTTGCTCCGGCGGAATCCGCGCGAACACGCTCGGCGTGCCGGCGATGCGCCCGCCGCGCAAGCCGACGCGCAGGATGCGCCGGCCTATCGAGTCGACGAAGTAGCCGAGCGAGCCGTCTTCGTTGAAGGCCGGCCCGTTGGTGACGATGAACGAAGCTTCGATGTGCTCGCAGGCGCCCGAGGCGGCGAGGCGGAAAAAATGGCCGGCCGGCGCCCGTTCGGCGAGGTCCATCGTGCCGAACCAGAATGCGCCGTCGGGATGGCTGCAGCCGTCGTTGACCCGTACGCCGGCATGCGCGCCCGGCAGGTCGCTCGTCTTGGTCAGTTCGCCCGTACGCGGATCGAGCACGAAAATGCTCGCGCGCGCGGCGCAGAGCAGGCGTCCGTCCGCCATCGGCGCCAGCGCCGAGACTGAAAAGGGCAACGTACAAACTTCGGTGCGCGCGGCGGCAGGGGTATGGCGGTATATCCGCGAGCCCTCGATGTCCACCCAATA
>DAIMZS010000089.1:0-1177 GCA_036733825.1 Rudaea sp. | reverse complement strand
GCGGCTTCGGGCGCGGCGTGCAGGATCGACGGACTCGCCGAGGTGCCGCTCTGGCGGCCGTCGCCCATGCACGGCAGCATGGCGATCCCGCGGCGCACGAGCTCGCGCGGCGGCGCCATGTTGATGACTTCGGCCGATCCGGGGTAGGCGATCGGTCCGCAGTTGCGCATCACGAGGATGCACAGCTCGTCGATCGCGAGCGAGGGATCGTCGATGCGGCGGCGGTAGTCCTCGGGGCCCTCGAACACCACCGCGCGCACGCGGAACACGTCAGGCGCGGATGGATCGGAAAGATAACGCGCGCGGAACGCGTCGCCGATCACCGAAGTTTTGATCAGCGCCGAACGGAACAGGTTGCCCGAGAGCACGCGAAAACCCGCCTGCCCACGCAGCGGGTCGCGCAGCGGATGAATCACGCGTTCGTCGGAGGGTGCGCATCCAGCGTATTCTTCGGCGATGCTGCGCCCGCTCACGCTGCGCGCATCGCCATCGAGGAGTCCGCCGCGCAGCAGCTCGCCGATCACCGCGGGCAGGCCGCCGGCGCGATGGAAATCCTCGCCGAGATAGTCGCCCGCGGGCTGACAGTTCGCGAGCAGCGGAATGTCGAGTCCGAAGCGCTGCCAGTCGTCGAGCGATAGCGGCACGCCGGCGCATTCGGCGATTGCCTGCAGGTGAATCGGCGCGTTCGTCGATCCGCCGATCGCCGAACAGACGCGGATTGCGTTGATAAACGCCGCGCGCGTGAGGATCGCCGATGGGCGCAGATCCTCACGCACCATGTCGACGATACGCTCGCCCGTGGCGTAGGCGATCTGTGCGCGCTCGCGGTAGGCCGCGGGAATCGCCGCGCAGCCCGGCAGGCTCATGCCGAGCGCCTCGGCGAGGCAGTTCATCGTCAGCGCCGTGCCCATCGTGTTGCAATGGCCGATGCTCGGCGCCGAAGCGGCGACTTCGCGCATGAACTGTTCGAAATCGATCTGGCCGGTGTGCAGGCGATCGCGCGCTTCCCAGACGATGGTGCCCGAGCCCATGCGGCGTTCGCCTTGCCAGCCGTTGAGCATCGGGCCGCCGCTGAGCACGATCGCCGGAATGTCGAGCATCGCCACGGCCATGAGCTGCGCGGGCGTGGTCTTGTCGCAGCCGGTGGTCAGCACGACGCCGTCGAGCGGATAGCCGT
>DAIMZS010000088.1:3285-11337 GCA_036733825.1 Rudaea sp. | reverse complement strand
CCGAAGGCATCCGCCGCGCGCGCAACGAACTCGCGCGCGCTGACGTCGCGATTCTTGTCACCGACGATGCACATGCGGAAGACGACCGCGACCTGCTGCGCGAGTGCAACGCGACGGCCGCGCGCCTGATCGTGCACAACAAGATCGATTTGCTCGGCGCCGCGCCGCAGCGCAACGTGGCTGACAACGGAGAGACGCACATCGCCCTGTCGGCGCACACCGGTGCGGGCCTTGACCTTCTGCGCGCGGAACTTGCGCGCCTCGCCGGCCGCGGAGAGGCCTCGCACGGCGCGTTCAGCGCGCGGCGTCGGCATGTCGACGCGCTCGAACGCGTCGCCGAACATCTGCAGCGCGCAGATGAGCATTTGAACATTTCGCGCGCGGGCGAACTCGCTGCCGAGGAATTGCGCCAGGCGCAGCAGGCGCTCGGCGAGATCACCGGCGAATATTCGAGCGAGGATCTGCTCGGCGCGATATTCTCGACCTTCTGCATCGGCAAGTAGCGAACGAACTCGGAGCCAGGATGAAGAAAGCCCTCGTTGTTCTTTGTTTTCTTCTTCACGCCGCGACCGGCGCCACGCAGCCGCCGGCCGGCGCCAGCCCGACCCTGCAGATTCTCACCGAGCGCCTCGACGCCGACGAACAGCGCCTCGCCGACTGGCCGCAACTCGCGCGCTATCGCGACGACAACGCGCGCGTCGGCGCGCCAGCCGCCGGCGAAGCGCGCGTGGTGTTTTTCGGCGACTCGATCACCGACGGCTGGGGGCGCGACGTCGGCGAGTTCTTTCCGGGCAAGCCCTACGTCAACCGCGGCATCAGCGGCCAGACCACACCGCAGATGCTCGTGCGCTTTTCGCAGGACGTGATCGCGCTCAAACCGCGCGCGGTCGTCATCCTCGCCGGCACCAACGACATCGCCGGCAACACCGGGCCGGCGACGCCGCAGATGATCGAGGACAATCTCGCGGCGATGGCGGCGATCGCGCGGCAGAACGGCGTCAAAGTGGTGTTCGCGTCGGTCCTGCCGGCCAAGGCCTATCCGTGGCGGCCCGAGCTGCGGCCGGCCGACACGATCCGTCAATTGAACGCCTGGATAAAAGCCTATTGTATTCGCGAACATCTGACCTATCTCGACTACTACGCTGCCATGGTCGGCGCCGACGGCGGCATGCGCGCTGAACTGAGCGGTGACGGCGTGCATCCGAATGCCGCCGGCTACGCGGTGATGGCGCCGCTCGCGCAAAAGGCGATCGAGCAGGCGCTCGCGCGTTGAGAGTTTTTCAGGAGCAGCACATGATCGAATTGTTCTACTGGCCGACCCCGAACGGACGCAAGATTCCGTTGTTCCTTGAAGAGGCCGGCCTCGACTACAAAATCACCCGCGTCGATATCGGCAAGGGCGAGCAGTTCCAGCCCGACTTTCTCGCGATCTCGCCGAACAACCGCATGCCGGCGATCATCGACCACGCGCCGGCCGACGGCGGTGCGCCGATCAGCGTGTTCGAGTCGGGTGCGATCCTGCAATACCTCGGCGAAAAGACCGGCAAGTTTCTGCCGGCCGACGTGCGCGGCCGCGTCGAGTGCATGGAATGGCTGTTCTGGCAGATGGCTGGGCTCGGACCGATGACCGGGCAGTACGGCCATTTCCACGTCTACGCGCCGGAGCCGATCGCGTACGCGAAAGAACGCTACGCGCGCGAGGTCGGCCGCCTGCTCGGCGTGCTCGACCGCCGCCTCGCCGGGCGCGAGTATATTTGTGGAAAAGAATACACGATCGCGGACATGGCCTGCTGGCCATGGATCGACGCTTACGAGAAAGCGCCGTTCGACCTCACGCCGTTCGCCGAGGTGCGGCGCTGGCGCGCGTCGATCGCGGCGCGTCCGGGCACCGCGCGCGCCGAAGCACAGCGTGATTTCCGCAAGAGCGCGCCGCCGATGTCGGACGAGGAGCGCAAGATTCTGTTCGGGCAGAAATAACGCGCGACAGCCGTCGCGAACAAAAACAAAACGGGAGGGCACGATGCGCGGACTCGCGCTGGTGATGACGATGGGTGTAGCAGCAACGATGGCGACGGCACAGGCCGCACAATTGACGATCGAGCGCATTTTCGACGGCGCGAGTCTGTCCGGGCCGACGCCGGTGAAGCTCAAGGCGTCGCCGGACGGCACGCGCGTGACTTTCCTGCGCGCGAAGGCGGACGATCAGAACACCTACGACCTGTGGGAATACAACGTCAATTCGAACCAGACGCATCTGCTCGTCGATTCGCGCGTGCTCGAGCCGAAAACGGTCGAGCTGTCCGACGCGGAGAAAGCGCGGCGCGAGCGTGCGCGCATCGCCGGCCACCGCGGCATTGTCGATTACCAGTGGTCGCCGGACGGGAAAAAGCTGCTGTTTCCCTTGAGTGGAAAATTATACTTGTACGACCTCACCGCGCGCGGCGATCAGGCGCTGCGCCTGCTGCAGACGAACGGCGAGGCGATCGACCCGAAGATTTCGCCGCTCGGCCGCTACGTCGCCTATGTTCACGGACAGAATCTGTGGACGATCGATCTGCGCGACGGCAAGCCGCGCCAGCTCACGAATGACGGCGGCGGCACCGTGCACAACGGCGAAGCAGAGTTCGTCGCCCAGGAAGAAATGGCGCGCTTCACCGGCTACTGGTGGGCGCCGGACGATTCGGCGCTCGCGTTCGAGCGCTACGACGAAGCCCGCGTGCCGGTGGTCAAGCGCACCGAAGTCTACGCCGACCGCACCGACACGATCGAGCAGCGCTATCCGGGCGCGGGCAAGAACAACGTCGAGGTCAAGCTCGGGCTCGTCTCGCCGGCGGGCGGCGAGGTGCGCTTCGTCGATCTCGGCGGCAATCCGGACATTTACCTGACTCGCGTCGACTGGCTGCCGGACGGCAAGCGCCTGAGCTATCAGCGGATGCAGCGCAGCCAGCAGAAGCTCGACTTGAACCTGGTCGAGGCAAAGACGCTGGCGCAGCGCACGCTGCTGACCGAGGAATCGAAAACCTGGATCAACCTCAACGACGATTTGCATTTCCTCAAATCGCAGGACGCGTTCGTCTGGGCCAGCGAGCGCAGCGGCTGGAAGCATTTGTATTTGTATTCGCTCGACGGCAAGCTGCAGCATGCGATCAGTGCGGGCGAGTGGAATATCGACAGCCTGCTCGGCGTCGACGAAAAACTCGGGCTAGTCTACGTCGACTCGAACCGCGATTTCGTCCCCGACCGGCAGGTCTACGCACTCAAGCTCGACGGCTCGAGCGCGGCCGCGCCGCGCCGCGTGAGCAAGAGCGACGGCCAGCATCATGCCGAGTTCACGAAGAACGCGGAGTACTACATCGACACCTTCGCCGATCCGTCGACGCCGCCGCAGGTGAGCCTGCGCAAGGCGATCGACGGCACCCTCGTCGCCTGGATCGAACGCAACGCGCTCGACGAGAAGCATCCGTACTGGCCCTACCGCGATGCGCACATCGTGCCCGAGTTCGGCACGATCACATCGGCCAGCGGCGAGGATCTGCATTATCGCCTGTACAAGCCGCGCGGCTTCGATGCGAAGAAGCGCTACCCGGTGTTCGATTTCTACTACGGCGGCCCGCACGCGCAGATGGTCGCGCGCGGCTGGATCGACTACTTCTGCGAATACATGGCGCAGCAGGGCTATGTCGTGTTCACGCTCGACAACCGCGGCATGGCGCGCCGCAGCCGCGCGTTCAGCGACGCGATCTACAGGCAACTCGGCAAGGTCGAAGTGGAAGACCAGGTCGCCGGCATCCATTGGCTCAAGGCGCAAACTTACATCGACCCCGCGCGCATCGGCGTGTTCGGCTGGAGCTACGGCGGCTACATGACGACGATGATGCTCGCCAAGGCATCAAACGAGATCGCGGCCGGCGTCGCCGTCGCGCCGGTCACCGACTGGACGCTGTACGACACGTTCTACACCGAGCGCTATCTCGATACGCCGCAGCACAACGCCGAAGGTTACCAACTCTCGGGCACGCTGCATTGGCTCGACGGCATGAAATCACCGCTGCTGCTCGTGCACGGCATGGCCGACGACAACGTGCTGTTCGCGAATTCGACCGCGCTGATGGCCGCGCTGCAGGATCGCGGCACGCAGTTCGAGTTGATGACCTATCCCGGCGGCAAGCATGGCCTGTCGACGCCGGCGATGAAGAAGCACGTTTATCACCTGATCGCGGACTATTTCGATGCGAAGGTGAAACACGCTTCGGCGAAACCCTGATTTCTCTTCTCCCGTCGGGAGAAGGTGGCGCGAAGCGCCGGATGAGGGTTCGGGTTCATCAGATGCGGTTCTCTGTAGCCGAACCCTCACCCCAACCCCTCTCCCGATGGGAGAGGGGCTTACGATTCAAAGCAGCGGCCACGGCGCGGCGAACAACAGCCACAGCGCGGCCAGGATCGCCGGATATTTGATGATGCGGTACAGCCGCGGATGGCGTTTGCGGAACGTCACCCCGCGCCGGTTGCCGCCGCGCAGGCGCGCGTACAGACGATTGATCACGCCGGTCTTTTCTGTGGCGACGTCGTTCGGCGAGGCGGTGATCGCGCCCATGAACGCGCCGACGCGGCGGTTGATCGCGCGCATCCACGAGGTGTGCAGCGGGCGTTCGACATCGGCGAACAGGATCACGCGCGTCACGTCGGACTGGTTCTCGGCCCAGTGCACGAAGGTTTCGTCGAAGACGATGTCGCCGCCGTCGCTCCACGCGTATTCGTCGCCGTCGACGAAAATGCGGCAGTCACGCGAGTTCGGCGTGATCAAGCCGAGGTGATAGCGCAGCGAGCCGGCGAATGGGTCGCGATGCGGCGTCAGCCGGCTGCCCGGCGGCAGCAGCGCGAACATGGCCGCCTTCACCTGCGGAATCGAGCGCAGCAGCGCCACGGTCTGCGGACACAGCGCCTGCGCCGTCGCGAGCGGCTCGCCATACCACTTCAGGTAAAACCGCTTCCAGCCCTGCTTGAAGAAGCTATCGAAGGAAAGATCGTTGCGTTGCTCGGCCGCGCGGATATGGCCCTCATCGAACAGCTGCGTCGCCTCGGTGCGAATCGTCTGCCAATGCTCGCGCAGCGGATCGAGGTGCGGGAAGCCGCTGCGGTCGAGGATGGGCCGTGCGGGCACGCTCGAAAACGCGTACATCAACAGGTTGTACGGAGCGAACAGCGCCGAATGATCGGCCAGCTGGCGGTCGAAGCGCAGGCGCACGCGGCCGCGCAGGTGCACGAACAGCACGCAGAGCACAAAAAGGGCAAACAGACCGAAAAAGATCAGGCGCAAGGTCAACAGCATCACGGTCCCACCGGGAACGGCGGCAGGCACCGCCGCGCACTCGCCATTCTACTGCGCCGCGCAGAGGCGGGCCCCGAATCCGGCTGCAAATATTTTTCTTCTGCGTGTCGATTTGCCGGATTCCCGTTCGTCGTTTCAGCAAGAGGCCGGCAAGAACCCATTCGGCGCGCAGCCGGTCACGAAGCGGTTTCACAAACCCAATTGAGGAGAGTCAGCATGTCCGCCGTTCATCCCTACCTGTTCTTTGAGGGCCGCGCCGAAGAAGCGCTCGAGTTCTACAAGAAGACGCTGGGCGCCGAAATCAACATGATCGTGCGTATCGGCGATTCGCCCGAACCCAGTCAGCACGTCCCGCCCGGCAACGAGAACAAGCTGCTGCACGCGGATTTCCGCATCGGCGCCAGCACGATCGGCGCATCGGACGGCTTCTGCTCGGGCCAGCCGAAGTTTGAGGGCGTGCGCTTGGTTCTGACCTGCGCGGACAAGAACGAGGCTGAGCAGAAGTTCGCCGCACTCGCCGCCGGTGGTCAGGTGCACCAACCCATGACCGCCACCTTCTTTTCGCCGGCGTTCGGCATGCTGGCCGACCGGTTCGGCGTGCCATGGATGGTCTATTCGACCGATAAAAAATAGTCCGCCAGTCTACATACAAGGAGAACTCCGATGCGATTCGCCGTGCTGGTCCGCGCGACCGAACAATCCGAAGCGGGCGTAATGCCCGAAGAAAAACTGCTGGCCGACATGGGCCGCTTCAACGAAGAGCTCGTCAAAGCCGGAATCATGCTCGCCGGCGAGGGCCTGCAGCCGAGCTCGAAGGGCGCGCGCGTGCGCTTCAAGAATGCTGCGCGCACGGTGATCGACGGCCCGTTCACCGAAACCAAGGAGCTGATCGCCGGTTTCTGGATCTGGCAGGTGAAGTCGCTCGAAGAAGCGATCGAGTGGGTCAAACGCTGCCCCAATCCATTCAACGGCGTCGAATCGGAAATCGAGATCCGCCAGATCTTCGAAGCCGAAGATTTCGGCGCCGAATTCACCCCCGAGCTGCGCGAACAGGAAGAACGCCTGCGCGCCGAAATCAATCAACGCAAGTCCGACTGAACCCCCAGGAGAACATCATGAAATATTTCAGCATCTACATTCCCGATCCGAAAACCAATCCGGCCAAGGCGCCGACCGGTCAGCAGAAGGAAGACATGGACCGCTTCGTCGGCGAAGCGATCGCGCGCGGCGAATTCCTCGGCGGCGGCGGCTTTCTTTCGATCAAGGAGCACGGCGCGGTGGTGCGCCGCACGAACGGAGAGAGCCAAGTGGTCGATGGACCCTATGCCGAATCGAAGGAACTCATCGGCGGCTTCGCGATGTTGCAATACAACTCGCGCGAAGCGGCGATCGAAGGCGCCAAGCGTTTCATGGACGTCGCCGGCGACGGCGAGTGCGTGACCTACCGGATCGTTGATGGTCCGGACGATTGCGGTTAACGCAAAAAATACGGTTGCCCGCAAGAAATCACACAACCGGCTCTTGCTCGAATAGCGCGATGATGTTCTGATCCGTCGCCATGATGGCGACGGATAACCTCACCCGCGCGCGGCGCACGATCGATGCGGTCTGGCGCATGGAATCGGCCAAGCTCATCGCCGTGCTCGCACGCATGCTCGGCGACGTGGGTCTGGCCGAGGAAATGGCCCAGGACGCCCTCGTCACCGCGCTCGAGCAATGGCCGGAAAAAGGCATACCGGATAACCCGGGGGCATGGCTCATGGCCACGGCCAAGCATCGCGCGATCGACCGTTTGCGGCACGGCAAACTCGCCGAGGAAAAGCACGCGGAAATCGCGCGCGAACTCGACGAACAGCAGGAGGCCCGCGCCGACGATCTGATCGCCGCGCTCGACGACGACATCGGCGATGATCTATTGCGGCTGATGTTCACCGCCTGTCATCCGGTGCTCGCGGCGGAAGCGCGCGTGGCGCTCACCTTGCGCTTGCTCGGCGGCCTCACCACCGACGAGATCGCGCGTGCGTTTCTCGTGCCCGAACCGACCGTCGCCCAGCGCATCGTGCGCGCCAAGCGCACATTGAGCGAGGCGAACGTGGCCTTCGAGCTGCCGCGCGGCGAAGATCGCGCGGCGCGTCTGGCTTCGGTGCTCGACGTGATCTATCTCGTCTTCAACGAAGGCTACGCGGCGACGGCCGGCGACGACTGGATGCGCCCGGCGCTGTGCGAGGAGGCGCTGCGCCTCGGCCGCATTCTCGCCGAACTCGCCCCGTACGACGGCGAAGTACATGGGCTCGTCGCCCTGATGGAAATCCAGGCCTCGCGCCTGCACGCGCGCACCGACAGAGACGGCGCGCCGATCCTGCTGCTCGATCAAAACCGTGCGCATTGGGACTGGCTGCTCGTCCAGCGTGGCCTTGCCGCGCTTAAACGCGCGGAAAAGCTCGGCGGCGCCCGCGGCACGTATCAACTGCAGGCCGCGATCGCCGCCTGCCACGCACGCGCGCGCCGCGCCGAAGACACCGATTGGATGCGCATCGCCGCGCTGTACGTCGAGCTCGCCCAGATCACGCCGTCGCCGATCGTGGAGCTCAACGGCGCGGTCGCGGTCGGCATGGCGCTCGGGGCGCAGAGCGGGCTCGATCTCGTCGATCGCCTCGTCGACGAACCAGCGCTGCGCAATTATCATTTGCTGCCCGCCGTGCGCGGCGACCTGCTCGAAAGAC
>DAIMZS010000088.1:0-3185 GCA_036733825.1 Rudaea sp. | reverse complement strand
GCGCTGCGCAATTATCATTTGCTGCCCGCCGTGCGCGGCGACCTGCTCGAAAGACTCGGCCGTTTCGACGAGGCGCGTGCCGAGTTCGAGCGCGCCTCGGAATTGACGCGCAACGCGCGCGAGCAGCGCCTGATGCGCGAGCGCGCCGAACGTTGCGAAGCGTCCGCGACGCGGACACTGCAATGAAATGCTGCAAACCCTTTTGGCGGCAATTTGTTTGAATCGGAGAATCTCATGTCCTACCTGATGCTGATCATGGAACGCGCCGACCGCCGCAACGGCCGTCCGCCCGAGCAGGCCGAGATGGAATGGGAGCGCATGATCGCCTACGCCGGCAGCCTCAAGGAACGCGGCGTGCTCGAAGCCGCGCAGTCGCTGAAGAGCGTCGCCCGCGGCACGCGCATCGAAAAACGCCACGGCAAGACCAACATCGTCGATGGTCCGTTCGCCGAAGCGAAGGAAATCGTCGGCGGCTTCTACTATTTAAAGAATGTGGATCGCGAGGAGGCGCTCGCGATCGCCGAGAATTGCCCAGCCGCCGAGTGGTGCAGCATCGAGCTGCGCGAAGTGGGGCCGTGCAACGAAAGCTGACGGCCCCGCATCGGCGCGCTACTTGGTTTTACGCTGCGCCGGAATGAACTGCTCGCGCACCGCCTTCGCCAGCAGGTCCGGCGGCAGCAAGCCCTGATCGAGCAGGAAGTTGTTGTACGCGCGGCGGTCGAATTGCTTGCCGAGCGCCAATTCGGTCTCCATGCGCAGCTGCATGATCCGGCTGTAGCCGTAGAAATAGCTGCCGGCCTGACCGGGCATGTTGAAGGTGTAGCGGTCGAGTTCCTGCCGCGCCATCGGCTCAGACAGCATCACGTCCTCGGTCAGCACCTGGCCGGCGCGCTCGCGGTCGATCAGGCCGAGGTTGAGCATCGGATCGAGCATCGCGCGTGCGGCGCGCAAGAGGCGCAGCTGCAGCGCGATCAGTTGGCCCTCGAGCGGCTCGTACGGCACCATCTCGGCTTCCGCGTACAGCGCCCAGCCCTCGACGTTGACGCTGTTGAACGCGAACAGCGTGCGCGCGAGCGTGATGCCGCGTTCGACCATCGCGGTGAACTGCAGCTCGTGGCCCGGACGGCCTTCGTGCGCGCTCAGCGTCCAGCCGCCGGCTTCGAAGGTGAAGTCGTCGTAGGCGGCGCTCTTGCCGTCCTTGCCGCTTGATGCGGGGTTGCCGAGCGGCAGCACGAACTGGCCCTGCTGGCCGGTGTTGCCGATCAGCGGCGCCGGCAGGAAATGCGGCGCGGGCTGCGCGGCGGATTCCGCTTCCGACGCCAGACGCATGATCATCGGCCGCTGCGGCAGGTCGACCACGGCATTCTTTGCGATCTGCTTTTCGAGCTCGGGCATGACCGTGCCGCGGTAATAGCCCTCGATCGAATTTTTGTCGAGCTGCTTCTTCTTCAGTTCGCGGATCACCGCGCGATAGTCGGTGGCCTGGATGCCTTTCGCCTTGGCGACGAGCGGCGCGATCTGCTGCATCGCGTTGCGCGTCTCCATGAATTCGAGCTGGGCGCGCTGGATCAATTGTTCCGGCGTGATGTCGATGCCGACCTGCTTGAGCTTGAACGCGTAGAGTTCCGGCGGCAGGCGCGTGTCGGTGCGCGCGACCGGGAGGACGTCCTTGCGCATCCAGTCGGCGTAGGCGCGGAACTGTTCGTCCATCGCGGTGAGCGCCGCGTCGCCGCCTTCGATCTTGTATTTGGCGAACAGCTTGCGCACGCCGTCGGCGTAGGTCTCCGCGTTGCGCAGCGCCTGTTCGACTTCGAGCTTGGTCGGCTTCAGCAGCGCGGGATTCTTGAGCTTTTCCTCATAGCGCTGGCGTGCGAGCACGGCGATCGACGTGGTGCCCTGGGTGAGGCCGACATAACGCTGCAGGCGATCGAGCGCCTTCGCCCGGCGCGCAGGATCGGTCTGGTCCTGCAGCAGCGCCTGCTCGCCCTGGAACACGAGCTGGCCGACATCGGTGAACGGCAGCAGCAGGCGCTCGTTCAATTCGCTGCCTTCGATCTGCTGATCGGCGCGGCCGATCATGATGTCGAGGTCCTGGCGCACGAGCGGGTTTTCTTCGGTCTTCAAATCCTTCTGCAGCGTTTCCTTCGCGCCGCGCAACGCTGCGCGCTGGCGCTCCTCGACATTCGGCCCGAGGTCGGCGACGCGGTCGTCGTAGCCCGGCAGACCGAAAAACGAGGCGAACTCGGGCGCGAACTCCGCCTGCGTCTTCAGCAGCGGCTGAGCGAGCTCGTTGCTGCGCTTGACCCAGTCCGGCGTCGAACGCACCGCCGCGGGTTTGGCCGGCGCAGCGGCGTCCTTGGCCGAAACGGAGAGATTCGCAATCGAGACACAAGCGAGCGCACACGCGCTGGCCAATAGCAGACGACGCATCGGAAGGCTCCTTTTGCAGGGATCGGTGGTTTGAACTGGAGAGTTTTAGCAGCAAATGGGGTGCGGGACCCGTATCGAACGTCACGATTTCACTTGAGTCTGGATGTGAAGAGCGCCCCCTTTCGCCCTTCGGGCACCTTCCCCCGCTGCGCAGGGAAGGATTCAAGTCGTCGCTTCCCCTGCGCAGCGGGGGAAGCTGTCGCGAAGCGACTGAAGGGGGCTTTGCTCGAAAACGCTTAGTGCAGCCACCGCCCCCAGCGCTTGCGTCCCGGCTCGTTCTCGGCCGGCGCGTGATGCGGCGAGCCGGCCAATTCTTCCGGTGTCGGCGGCGCATCGATCCAGTATTGGGCGACGGCGTTGACCGCGGCGGGCAGCTGCGCCAGGCAGTCGTCGTATTCCTGCTCCGACAGCGGCGCGAAATCCGCGTCGGTCGCGAACACGCCTTCTTCGACCGCGAGCGCCATGATCGGCCCGAGCAGTTCGGTCAGCTGCGAGTCTGCGCTCAGGCGCGATTCCCACAGGCGCGCACGCAGATCGACGCCGCGCGAGAATCCCTCGCACCAGCCGAGGGCGGAGAGCGCGGTGTCGCCGTCGTCGAGTTCGACTTCGCCGAGAATCGGTTCGTAATCGTCGGTTTCAACCTCGAGCTGCACGCTTTCGGACAAGCGCGCGAGCAGTTCGAGCACGCGCCGGCCTTCCTCTTCGTCCGCGAACGGCTCGTGCAATATTTCCGGCAGCCATTCGTCGGGCGTGAC
>DAIMZS010000087.1:0-11376 GCA_036733825.1 Rudaea sp. | reverse complement strand
AGTTCGGTGTCGATCGTCTCGATGTCGGAGATCGGGTCGATCTTGCCGGCGACATGGACGATGTCGGCGTTCTCGAAGCAGCGCACGACGTGCGCGATCGCGTCGACTTCGCGGATGTGCGCGAGGAACTTGTTGCCGAGTCCCTCGCCCTTCGACGCGCCGGCGACGAGGCCGGCGATGTCGACGAATTCGATCGACGTCGGGATGATCTTCAGCGGCTTGGCGATGCCGGCCAGAGCGTCGAGGCGCGGATCGGGCACCGGCACGACGCCGATATTCGGATCGATCGTGCAGAACGGAAAATTCGCCGCGGCGATGCCCGCCTTGGTCAGCGCGTTGAAGAGAGTCGACTTGCCGACATTGGGCAAGCCGACGATGCCGCATTTGATGCCCATGAGGAATCCGTGAAACGGGAGATGTAAGACGTGAGCGCGGAAATTCTGCCTCTCACGTCTTACATCCAACGTCTTACTCTTTGGCCGTGTGCAGCCTTTTCATCGCCTCATTGATATCCCCGCGCACCGCGAGCGGCAGCACGTCGAGCGCGCGGCCGACCGCCTCGATGATCGCTTTTTCGTCGTCGACGCCGGGCCGGCCGAGCACCCACGACAGAACGCGGCTCTTGTCACCCGGATGGCCGATGCCGAGGCGCAGACGGTGGAACTTCCCGTGCCCCAGATGCGCGAGCACGTCGCGCAGCCCGTTCTGGCCGCCGTGGCCGCCGTCGAACTTGAGCCGCGCGGTGCCGGCCGGCAGATCGAGATCGTCGTGCGCGATGAGCATGTCTTCAGGCTCGATCTTCCAATAGCGCAGCGCGGACTGGACCGCAATGCCGCTCTTGTTCATGTACGTCGTCGGCTTGAGCAGCCAGAGCGGCTGGCCATCGACGACGATCTTCGCCGTCTCGCCGTGCAGTTTCGACTCCATGCCGAAACGCGCGCCGTGCGCCTGTGCGAGAGCATCAATAAACCAGAACCCGGCGTTGTGCCGGGTTCGTAGATGTTCGGACCCGGGGTTGCCGAGGCCGACGAGTAGCCGCAATTGCGCCATGACGAGTCGGGTGCCGGGCACCCTCCGAAGAAGGCGGTTCCCGCCCCGCGATGGGGACGGGAACCGGAACCATTACTTCTTGTCGTCCTTCTTCGCGGCCGGGGCCGCAGCCGGAGCGGCAGCGCCGGTGGCCGACGTCGCGCCCGTCGCGCCTTCCGCGGCCGGAGCGGCTTCGACTTCTTCCTTGACTTCCTGCGCGGTGACCACGGCCACGTCGTGTTCCTTGCCCAGACGCAGCTCGGGGATTTCGACGCCTTCCGGCAGCGTGACTTCGGACAGGTGGACGATGCCGCCCACGTCGAGGTTGGCCAGATCGATTTCGATGTACTCCGGCAGATGCTTGGGCAAGCAGGAGATTTCGACTTCGTTGAGCGCGTGCGAGATCAGGATGCCCGCCTTCTTGCCGGCCGGCGACTTCTCCTGGTTGAGGAAGTGCAGCGGCACGCGCACGCGGATCGGCTTGTTCTCGTCGACGCGCTGGAAGTCCAGGTGCAGAATCTGCTGCTTGAACGGATGACGCTGCATATCGCGCAGCAGCACCTTCTGCACGTCGCCGTTCAGCGACAGATCGAGGATGGCCGAGTAGAACCACTCGTGCTGCGAAGCGAGCCAGACGTCGTTGTGCTGGATTTCGATGCTGACCGGGGCGAGTTCGCCGCCGTAAACGATGGCCGGAACCTTGCCCGTGTTACGCAGGCGGCGGCTCGCACCCCTCCCGTCGTTTTCACGGCGTTCGACCTTGATTTCATGTGTAGTTGCCATGTAAAGCTACCTATTGGTATTGCAGTGAACCGCCTCGCGGCGGCGATGACACTCCCCCGCGACCAGGAGAGTGGTTTTCGGGACCGGAAACCCGGCCCCGAGGAATTCTCAATCGACGTACAACGAGCTGACCGACTCGCCGATGGCGATACGGCGGATCGTTTCCGCCAGCAGTTCCGCCACGCTGAGCTGGCGGATCTTGCTGCAGCCCCTCGCCTCTTCCGACAACGCGATCGTGTCGGTGACGACGAGTTCGTCGAGCTGCGATCCGTTGAGGTTGCGGATCGCCGGCCCCGACAGCACCGGATGCGTGCAGTACGCCACCACGCGCTTGGCGCCGTTCTTCTTCAGCACCGCCGCGCCCGCGCAGAGCGTGCCCGCGGTGTCGACGATGTCGTCGATCAGCACGCAGACCTTGCCTTCGACGTCGCCGATGATGTTCATCACCGCCACTTCGTTGGCGCGCGGACGGCGCTTGTCGATGATCGCGAGGTCCGCGTCGTCCAGACGCTTGGCGATCGCGCGTGCGCGCGCCACGCCGCCCACGTCGGGGCTGACCACGATCAGTTCTTCGGGGCGGTTGTATCGCCAGATGTCGGCGAGTATGACCGGCGAAGAGTATACATTATCCAGCGGGATATCGAAAAATCCCTGGATCTGGTCGGCGTGCAGGTCCACCGTCAGCACGTGGTCGGTGCCGACCGTCGACACCATTTTCGCCGCCACCTTGGCCGTGATCGGCACGCGCGCGGAGCGCAGGCGCCGGTCCTGGCGGGCGTAGCCGAAATACGGGATCACCGCAGTCACGGTGGCGGCCGAGGCGCGCTTGAGCGCATCGATCATCACCAGCAGCTCCATGAAGTTTTCCGCGGTCGGCGCCGAAGTCGGCTGGATCACGAACACCTCTTGCCGGCGCACGTTTTCGTCGATCTCCACGCGCACTTCGCCGTCGGAGAACGTCGACACCTGCGCCTTGCCCAGCGGCACGTTCAGCACCTTGCAGATGTCCTGCGCGAGCTGCCGGTTGGCGTTGCCGGAGAAAATCTGCCAGCCGCTGCGTTCGCCGCGGCCGAGCGGATAGGTACCGGGGTAAGCCGCCGCCGGATTGATCGTGTTCACGAGATCGGACCCTTTCAGCATGTCGTCGTTGCAGGGTGGCTGGGGCGGCTGGATTCGAACCAACGTATGCCGGGATCAAAACCCGGTGCCTTACCGCTTGGCGACGCCCCAACAGCAAACTCATCCCGGCAAAGCCGGGATTCCTTTTATCTTTCCATCCGATACAACTCCACTGCATCGAACAGCGCCGAACGATTCACGCCGCTCGCCCGGTACGCGGCGAACTGCGGCGGACAGGCCGCGACGATCGCCTCGGCTTCCGCGCGCGACTCCGCCGCGACGAAAACGCAGCCTCCGCTGCCGCTCAGCCGCGCCTCGCCGAATCGGCCGAGCCAGTCGAGCGCTGCGGCGACGTTCGCGTATCGCGCCCGTACCACCGGCGCGAAAACGTTGCCCGTTTCGATCCCTGAAAGATAGCCAGATATTGTCGTTGGCGGGCTGTTTCGTGTCAATTCCGCCGCTTGGAAAAGTGCCGCGGTCGGCACCGTCTCATGCGGATCGAGAACGACGAAATCCCGCCGCGGAAGGTCGATCGGCGTGAGCCGATCGCCGACGCCCTCCGCCCAGGCTGAGCGGCCGCGTACGAACACCGGCACGTCGGCCCCGAGATGCAGGCCCAGTTCGGCCAGTTCGTCGACGTCCAGGCCCGTTTCCCACAGCTCATTGAGCGCGACGAGCACGGTCGCCGCATCCGAGCTGCCGCCGCCGAGGCCGCCGCCCATCGGAATGCGCTTGTCGAGCGCGATATCGACGCCGAATTCGGCCTCCGCATACTCGGCCAGCACGCGCGCGGCGCGCACGCATAAATCGTGCTCGGCAGAAACGCCCGGCGCGCCGTTCACCCGCACGATCTCGGCATCGTCGCGCACGCGCAGCCGCACCGTGTCGCCCCAATCGAGCAGCTGAAACACCGTCTGCAGCAGGTGGTAGCCGTCGGCGCGGCGGCCGACGATGTGCAGGAACAGATTGAGCTTGGCCGGCGCGGGCCATTCGCTCCACCCGCGCTCGCCCACACTGTTCAATCGAAGCTCCACGACTGGATCAGGAGCTTGACCTTGTCCTTGCCGCGCGTCGCGAATACCTTTTTGGGGAGCGCCGGCGCGCGGTCGCTGAACCAGTCCAGATATTCCACCGTCCAGCCGTCCTGCTCGAGCTGCACCGGCAGATTCTGCGCGTCGAACTGCATTTGCGCCGGCGCGCCGGCGACGCGCAAGCCGAGCGCCCAGCGGCGCAGCGCGGCGAACGGCACGTCGGTGCCGAGGCGCTCACGCAACAGCACTTGCGGATCACGGCCGACCTCGGGCCGTGCGTCGACACCTTCGAGCATCGCATGATCGACATCGCCGCTGAGGCGCAACGTCTTGCCGTTCGCCCCGCGCACGCTGAATGAATACGACTCGCCGTCCTGGCGCCAGACGAGATCACCCGACCCGCCGTTCTCGCCCGACACGGCGATGCGCGCTTCGAGCGTCCAGCGCGATTTGTCGGCCAGCGCAGCCTCGCGCGCGTCCTGCGCGGCAAGCGCAGCGGGCGACGCCGCATTCGGTTTCACGCGCACCGGCGCACACGCGGCGAGCAGCACGATGAGCGCGCACATCGCCGCGAGCCGCGCATGCCGGATCACGGCACCGCACACGCTCACGACGCCAACCGCTTGATCGTTTCGAGCAGCACCTTGTTGTCGCTGTCCTTCTTGCGCCCCTCTTCCCAGACTTGGCGCGCTTCGTCCTTGCGGCCCGACACCCACAGCACCTCGCCCAGGTGCGCAGCGATCTCCGGATCGGGCTGCTTGGCGTAAGCTGCGCGCAGCTGCTGCGTCGCGGCGTCGAGATTGCCGAGGCGGTACTGCACCCAGCCGAGGCTGTCGATGATCGCCGGCTCGTCGGGCTTGAGCTTGAGCGCCTTCTCGATCAGGCCGAGGGCTTCGGCCTTTTTGTCGGTGCGATCGGCGAGCGTGTAGCCGAGCGCGTTCATCGCATCCGCGTCGTCCGGCTTCAATTCGAGCACGCGGCGCAGATCGCGGATCGCGTCGTCCACGCGGTCGACGCCTTCGCTCGCCAGCGCGCGCGCATAAAGCAGGCGCGGGTCGTCCGGCAGCGTCTGCAAGCCGCGGTCGTAGACCGCGATCGCTTCGCCGCCGCGGTTGGTGCGGCCGGCGAGCTCACCTTCGAGCAGGAATACTTCGCCGAGCGTCTTCGCATCGTCAGCCATGCGCGCTTCGAGTTCGTGCAGCAGATTCATCGCGTCGGCCGCGCGGCCGCTGTCGAACAGCAGGATCGCGGTGCGCTGCTGCGCGTCGAACCACTGGTCGTCGTCCTCGTCCACCTCGCCGTACCACTTCAGCGCCTCGGCTTTGCGCTCGGCCAGTTCGCTGAGCTGGCCGAGCAGGAGCAGGCGCAGCGGCGGGCGCGGTTCGGGCTCGGCGAGCACCTGCTTGTACAGCGCTTCGACCTGGCTCTTGTTCGCCTTCGTATCGCCGCGCGCGAGGTAGGCCGCGCGCGCCGCGAACACGCGGTCGTTCTGCGGGCCCTGCGCGAGCACGGCCGCGGCCTGCGAATAGTCGCCGGCGTCGCTCAACAGCGCCGCGTAGGCCACGCGCAGGCGCGCTTTGTCGTCGCTGCTTTCCTTGCCCGGCGCGGCCTTGGCGTTACGCAGCGCCTCCGCGAACAGCTTGCGCGCGCCGTCCTTATCGCCCGAGGTGATGCGCACCTGCGCCGCCCAGGCATAGGTTTCCGGTGTGTGGAAGCGCTCGACCGCGCGTTGCGCCAGCGTCTTCGCGATATCGCCCCGATCGAGCCGCAGCGCGATCTGGCTGACCGCGATCCACACCTGCGCATCGGCGCCGAGATCGACGGCCTGCACGGCGTTGCCGGGCGTCGCGCCGTCGCCGCGCAGCAGGCGCTCGAAGATCAGGCCGGCGCCATTCTTGTTCTCCGCGCCGAGCAGCGCCTGCGATACGGCGCGCCAGCCGCTGCCGCCGGGGCGATGCGCCAGCCAGGCGAGGTCGATAAACGCCGCATCGTCGGCGCCCGCATGCAGGGCGAGCATGGCGCGCGCCTGGCGCAAGCCCACTTCGTCGCCGTTCAGCGCCTGCCAGCGCAGCAGCGCCGTGTGCGCGGGTTCCCATTGTTTGCTGGCGATGGCGATGTGGGTCGCCTGCTCCGCAATCGCGGGATCGTCGCTCGCCTCGGCCGCTTCGACGTAGCGGCGCGCGGCGGTCTCCGGATCGGCGGCGGTCAGCGCGAGCTCGCCGGCGAGCAGGTTGGCGATCACATCGCGCTCGTTCTTGTTCGGAGCGACGTCGAGCCGTTGCAGCGGCTCCGCCGAGGCCGCGTTGCGCGCCGCCGGCTTGCCGGCCGGGACGGCGGCGCAGGCGGCCAGCAGCGCGGCTGCCGCCAGGAGCACCCACTCACGCGTTGCGAACGAGGTTGTCTTCACAGTGTGTTCCAGCTGTCCGAATCTGCGGCAAATCGTCGCCGCATTGCGGTATCTCAGGGCGCGCGGCCGCGATTTCAAACGGGAATCCGACGCCGTTTGCTTGATATCGCCGCGCACGAACCGCACAATTTCACGCGAATAAAAGCCATTCCGGCCTGGCCGCAAGCTTAACCCATCCATTGTAAACATGGCCTTCATCGCTCTCGGACTCAACCACCTGACCGCGCCGCTCGATCTGCGCGAGAAGGTGGCGTTCGCGCCCGAGGCGACGCCCGGCGCGCTCAGCGACCTCGCGCATCAGCCCGGAGTCAACGAGGCGATGATCCTCTCGACCTGCAATCGCACCGAGCTCTACCTCGAGGTGGAGCCCGGCGCCGAGGGCGTCGCCCAGCGCTGGCTGCTCGATCATCATGGATTGACCGAACGCCGGCTCGATGAGTTCCTTTACCGCCACGAGGACAACGACGCCGTGCGCCACCTGTTCCGCGTCGCCACGGGGCTGGATTCGATGGTGCTCGGCGAGCCGCAGATCCTCGGCCAGGTGAAGGACGCCTACCAGACCGCGCGCAGCGCCGGCACCTTGCGCACCTCGATGGAGCGCCTGCTGCAGCAGACCTTCGCCGTGGCCAAGCGCGTGCGCACCGACACGCGCATCGGCGCGAACCCGGTATCGGTGGCCTACACCGCGGTGCGCATGGCCGAGCGCCTGTTCGCCAACCTCACCGACGCCTGCGTGATGCTGATCGGCGCCGGTGAGACGATCGAACTCGCCGCGCGGCATCTGTCCGAATCCAAAGTGCGCCGCCTGATCGTCGCCAACCGTACGCTGGAGAACGCACAGGCGCTGGCCGGCCGCTTCGGCGCCTACGCGATTTCGCTCGCCGACCTGCCGCAGCATCTGGCCGAGGCCGACATCGTCATCTCCTCGACCGCGAGCCGCGAGCCGATCATCCAGCGCGAATTGATCGAGAACGCCATCCGCGCGCGCAAGCACCGGCCGATGTTCCTCGTCGACATCGCTGTGCCGCGCGACATCGATCCCGGCGTGGCCGAGCTCGATGACGTCTTTCTCTACACCGTCGACGATCTCAAGCAGGTGATCGACGACAACTTGCGCTCGCGCCAGGCCGCCGCGGGCGAGGCGGAGGCGATCATCGATCTGCAGGTCGAGCACTACCTCGCCTGGCGGCGCGCGCTCGACGTGCGCAACCCGCTCGCCGCGGTGCGCGCGGACGCCGAGGCACAACGCGACGCCACACTGGAAAAAGCGCGCGCCCTGCTCGCCGGCGGGCGCTCGCCCGAGCAGGCGCTCGAATTCCTCGCCCACACGCTGACCAACAAACTGCTGCACGCGCCGAGCGCCAACCTGCGCGCCGCGGCGCTGCGCGGCGACGTCGAGCTGCTGCGCGCCGCCGAGCAGTTGTTCGCCAGCGAAATAGAACAAAGACGGTCCGCAGATGAACGCGGATGAACGCAGATAGAGCCGGGTACAATCCTTTGGTCCTTATCTGCGCGTATCTGCGTTCATCCGCGGACAAACAAGTCTTTTCCTTATGAACCCATCGATCCGCCGCAAGCTCGACGAGCTTGCCGAGCGTCACCAGGAAGTCGCCCTGCTGCTCGCCCAACCCGAAGTGCTCGACGACAACGCGCGTTTCCGCGACTTGTCGCGCGAGTTCGCCCAGCTCGAACCGCTCGCCGCCTCGCTTCGCGCCTACGACGAGGCCGGCAAGGGCCTCGACGCGGCCAAGGCGCTGCTCAAAGATCCCGAGATGAAGGAACTCGCCGAGGGCGAAGTGGCCGAACTCGAAGCGCAGCGCGAAGCGCTCGACCATGAATTGAATCTTCTGCTGCTGCCGAAAGACGCGCGCGACGAGGCGAATATCTTCCTCGAAGTGCGCGCGGGCACCGGCGGCGACGAAGCGGCGATCTTCGCCGGCGACCTGTTCCGCATGTACGCGCGCTACGCCGAATCGCAACGCTGGCGCGTGGAAATCCTGTCGGCCAACTCCGGCGAGCACGGCGGCTACAAGGAAGTGATCGCCCGTGTCGAGGGCAAAGGCGCGTTCTCCAAGCTCAAGTTCGAATCGGGCACGCACCGTGTGCAACGTGTGCCCGAGACCGAAGCACAGGGCCGTATCCACACCTCGGCCGCGACCGTGGCCATCCTGCCGGAAATGGACGAGATCGATGATGTCGAGCTCAATCCGGCCGACCTGAAGGTCGACACGTTCCGCGCCTCGGGCGCCGGCGGCCAGCACGTCAACAAGACCGACTCGGCGATCCGCATCACGCATCTGCCGACCGGCATCGTCGTCGAATGCCAGGACGAGCGCAGTCAGCACAAAAACCGCGCACGCGCGATGTCGCTGCTCAAAGCGCGCCTGCTCGACGAGCAGCGCAGCAAGCAGACCGCGGCGCAGGCCGAATCGCGGCGCCTGCAGGTGGGCTCGGGCGATCGCAGCCAGCGCATCCGTACCTACAATTTTCCGCAGGGGCGCATCACTGATCACCGCATCAATCTCACCCTGTACAGCCTGCCGGCGATCCTCGGCGGCGATCTCGACCCGCTGATCGAGCCGCTGACCCAGGAATATCAGGCCGACCAGATGAAGAGCCTGACCGAAGGCGGCCTCGCGGCCGGCAACGCATGAACCTCGCACAGTTGCCCGCGACGCTCGACGCGATCGCCACGCTGATCGAACGCGGCGATTTCGCCGGCGCCGAACGCCGCGCGCAGAGCGCGCTGCAGACGCTGCCGCCACATGCGGAAATTTGGCGCCTGCTCGCGATCGCCCAACTCCAGTCCGGCCGCCTCGATGCCGCATCGCGCTCGCTGCAGCAGGCGGCACGGCTCGATCCGAACTCAGTCGAGGTGCTGTGCAACCTCGCCGCCGTGGAGACGCACGCCGGCAATGTGGAGAATGCAAAAAATATACTCGAACGCGCGCTGACCTTGGCGCCGAATCATACGACCGCGCTCGGCAGCCTCGGCCGCCTGCGCCATCGGTTCGGCGATTATGCCGGCGCGGCTCAATGTTTCGAGCGCAGCCTGCGCGTCGATCCGCAACGCGCGGAATCCTGGTTCGATCTGGCGAATACAAGCGCAGCGCTGCATCAGTGGGCCGCGGCGGAATCGCACGTGCGCCAGGGTTTGAACCTGAATCCGCAGTCCGCCGACGGCTGGTACGTGCTCGGCTATCTCTTCGAGCGGCAAGGCCGGCTCGACGACGCGGTGTCGCCTTACCGCAAATCGATGGAACTGAGTCCGCGTCCCCACACGGCGCACAATCTCGCCCTCGTCCTCGACCAGCTCGGCGACTGGCAAACGGCCGCGCGCACGATGGAATACGCCGTGCGCCTGGACCCGAATCTGTACGAAGGACTGAGCCAGCTCGTCTACACCAAGCGCAAGTTCTGCGAGTGGGATGGCCTCGCCGCGCTCAGCGCGCGCGTGATCGCCGCGGTCGACGCGGGCGTCGAAGGCATCGGCCCGTTTGCCCTGCTCGCCGAAAACGCGACGCCCGCGCAGCAATTGCATTGCGCGCGCACGTTCGCGCGGCAGCTCGCGCGCAACACGCAACGCGATTTCGCCGCGCCGTCGATCGGGCCGCGCAGCGGAAGCCTTCGCGTCGGTTTCGTTTCCTCGGGCTTCAACCGGCACGCCACCGGCTTGCTCATCGCGGAGCTGATCGAACGCCTGCGCAGATCGAACCTCGCCACGATCGCTTTCGCGACGACGCCGGACGACGGCTCCGAGTGGCGGCGGCGCCTGGCGCGCGCGTTCGGCGAATTCGTCGATGTCGCCGGACAAGCGCCCGAAGCCATCGCGCAAACGATCCGCGACGCGCACATCGACATCCTGATCGACGTCGACGGTTACTGCATGGGCTCGATACCGAAACTGTTCGCTTTCAAGCCGGCGCCGATCCAGGTCAACTATCTCGCCTATCCCGGCTCGCTCGGCGCGCCGTGGTACGACTATCTGATCGCCGACGAGACGGTGATTCCTCCCGCGCAGCGCGCGCACTACGACGAAAAGATCGCCTACCTGCCGCGTTGCTATCAGCCGACCGACACCACGCGCGTCGTGCGCGAGGCGCCCGCCCGCAGCACGCTGGGATTGCCTGCCGACGGATTCGTCTATTGCTGCTTCAACGCCAACTGGAAGGTGACGCCGGAGAGTTTCGCGCTGTGGATGCGCATTCTTCACGCGGTTCCCGGCAGCGTGCTCTGGTTGCTCGACGAACAGCCGGGCAACGGCATCGCCGAGCGCCTGCGCGACATCGCGCGCCAAGCCGGCGTCGATCCGCAGCGGCTGATTTTCGCGGCGAAGGCCGAGCACGCCGAGTATCTCGCGCGTTATCGCCATGCCGATCTGTTTCTCGATACGAATCCGTACAACGCGCACACGACGGCGTCGGATGCGCTGTACGCGGGCTGTCCCGTGCTGACGCGCCCCGGCGACGCCTTCGCTGCGCGCGTCGCGGCCAGCCTGAATCATCAGCTCGGCCTCGACGAACTCAGCGTGGGCAACGACGAGGCGTATTTCGCAACGGCGGTCGAATTGGCGAAGCGGCCCGAACGTCTCCTCGAGTTGCGCGCACGGCTGCGCGATCCAGCGACACGGGCGCGGCTGTTCGACATGCAGGCCTACGCCGACGATTTCGCCGCGCTGCTGACGCAAATGGGCGAGCGCGCGCGCCTCCGCCAGCCGCCGCAGGATATTTCGCGGTAGGATGCCGGCATGACCGCCGCCAGAGATTTCACCCCGCTCAATCTTTGCGTGCTCACCGTGTCCGACACGCGCACCGTGCAGAACGACACCTCGGGCGATTATCTCTGCGATGCGCTGAGCGAGGCGGGCCACCGCCTGCATGCGCGCACCATCAGCCGCGACGACAAATACAAAATGCGGGCGATCGTGTCGGCATGGATCGCCGAGGCCGACGTGCACGGCATCCTCGTCACCGGCGGCACCGGCTTCACCGGCCGCGATTCGACGCC
>DAIMZS010000086.1:6265-11457 GCA_036733825.1 Rudaea sp. | reverse complement strand
CGGGCAGCAACGCGATCGCGATCTCCGACGCGGTGCGCGCGAAGATGGCCGAGCTGAAGAAGTCGTTCCCCGACGGCATCGACTACGATCCCGCCTACGATCCCACCGTGTTCGTGCGCGGCTCGATCGAAGCGGTGCTGCACACGCTGCTCGAAGCGATCCTGCTCGTCGTCATCGTCGTGATCGTGTTCCTGCAGACCTGGCGCGCGTCGATCATTCCGCTGCTCGCGGTTCCGGTGTCGTTGATCGGCACGCTCGGCGTGATGCATCTGCTCGGCTTCGGCCTCAACACCCTGAGCCTGTTCGGCCTCGTGCTCGCAATCGGCATCGTCGTCGACGATGCGATCGTCGTCGTCGAAAACGTCGAGCGCAACATCAGCGAAGGCCTCGCGCCGTTCGACGCGACCGTGCAGGCGATGAAAGAAGTGACCGGCCCGATCATCGCGACCGCGCTCGTGCTCTGCGCGGTGTTCCTGCCGACCGCGTTCATCAGCGGCCTGTCGGGCGAGTTCTACAAGCAGTTCGCGATCACGATCGCGATCTCGACGGTGATTTCCGCGTTCAATTCGCTGACCCTGTCGCCGGCGTTGTCGGCCGTGCTGCTCAAAGCCCACGACGCGCCGCCCGACCGCTTCACGCGCATCCTCAACGCCGCGCTCGGCTGGTTTTTCCGTCCGTTCAACCGTTTCTTCGCGTTCGCATCGAACAGCTATGTCGGTGCGGTGAGCCGCATCCTCGGCCGCAGCTCGGTCGCGGTGTTCATCTACGCCGGCCTGATCCTGATCACGGCGTACGGGTTCATGCGCACGCCGACCGGTTTCGTGCCGGCGCAGGACAAGCAGTACCTCGTCGGCTTCGCTCAGCTGCCCGACGCGGCGACGCTCGACCGCACCACCGACGTGATCAAACGCATGGGCGCGATCGCGCTGAAGACGCCGGGCGTCGAATCGGTGCCGGCGTTCCCGGGCCTGTCGATCAACGGCTTCACCAACGCGCCGAACATGGGCATCGCGTTCACACCGCTGAAGCCGTTCGATGAGCGCCGCGATCCGTCCAAGTCCGCCGGCGCGATCGCGATGGCCATGAATGCGCAGTTCGCGCAGATCCAGGACGCGTTCATCGCGATCTTCCCGCCGCCGCCGGTGCAGGGCCTCGGCGTGGTCGGCGGCTTCAAGCTGCAGCTCGAAGACCGCGCGAATCTCGGCGCGGACGAGTTGTACAAGCAGCTGCAGAACGTGATCGCCAAAGCCTCGAAACGGCCCGAACTCGCGGGCTTGTTCTCCGGCTTCCTGGTCAACGTGCCGCAGATCGAGGTCGACGTCGACCGCGAGAAGGCGAAGTCCGCGGGCGTGCCGCTGCAGAACATCTACGACACGATGCAGATGTACTTGGGCTCGCTCTATGTCAACGACTTCAACCGCTTCGGCCGCACTTACCAGGTCAACGCGCAGGCCGAGCCCGGCTTCCGCCTGACCGCAGACGACATCGGCCGCTTGAAGACGCGCAACGCGCGCGGCGACATGATCCCGCTCGCGAGCTTCGTTACCGCGCGCGAGACCTCGGGCCCGGACCGCGTGCCGCATTACAACGGCTTCCTCGCCGCCGAACTCAACGGCGCCGCCGCGCCGGGCTACAGTTCGGGCCAGGCGCAGAAGGCGATCGAGGAAGTGCTCGCGCAGGAGCTGCCGAACGGTTTCGGCTACGAGTGGACCGACCTGACCTACCAGCAGATCCTCGCCGGCGACACGATGATGCTCATCTTCCCGCTGGTCGTGCTGCTCGTGTTCCTCGTGCTCGCCGCGCAATACGAAAGCGTCACCCTGCCGCTCGTGGTGATCCTGATCGTGCCGATGACGCTGCTCTGCGCCATCCTCGGCGTGCAGGTCACGCGCGGCGACAACAACATCTTCACTCAGATCGGCTTGATCGTACTGATAGGCCTCGCCTGCAAGAACGCGATCCTGATCGTCGAGTTCGCCAAGGACCGCGAGGCGATGGGCGAATCGGTGTGGCAGGCCGTGCTCGATGCGTGCCGCTTGCGCCTGCGTCCGATCCTGATGACCTCGCTCGCATTCGTGATGGGCGTGGTGCCGCTCGCGCTCGCCACGGGCGCAGGCGCGGAGATGCGCCGCGCGATGGGCGTGACGGTATTCTCCGGCATGCTCGGCGTGACCTTCTTCGGCCTGCTGCTGACGCCGGTGTTCTATCTGTTGGTGCGTCGCCGCCGCGAGAAGCGTGCGGCGATGATGCAGGCGCCGCAAGCGCCGTCGCTGCCGGCGACGAGCCATTGATGCCCTGGCTCGTCATTCCCGCATGCTCTTAGCGGGAATCCAGCGACTTTGCTCTTGATTTCGCTATGAACGAACGCAAAGAACTGGATTCCCGCCTTCGCGGGAATGACGAGCAAAGAGTTTTACTCCCTCCACTTTTGGAAAAACCCATGTCCCAGAAAATTGCCCTCGTCACCGGCGCCACGCGCGGCATCGGCCTGGAAACCGTGCGCCAGCTCGCGCAGCAGAACGTCCACGTGCTGCTCGCCGGGCGCGACCGCGCCAAAGCCACCGAAGCCGCGCTGAAATTGCACCAGGAAGGCCTGCCCGTCGAAGCGATCGCGCTCGACGTGAACGATGCGAACAGCATCGCCGCGGCCGCGAAGGACGTCGAAAAGAAGTTCGGCCACCTCGACATTCTCGTCAACAACGCCGGCATCCTCGTCGATGACGTGACGAAGAAATCCTCCGAGCAGACGCTCGACGCCTGGCGCAAGACGTTCGACACGAACGTGTTCGCCGTCGTCGCGGTGACGCAGGCTTTCCTGCCGCTGCTGCGCAAGTCGAGCGCGGGGCGCATCGTCAACGTGTCGAGCATTCTCGGCTCGCTCACGCTGCACAGCGATCCGAGCTCGGGCATCTATGATTTCAAGGTGCCGGCCTACGACGCCTCCAAGTCGGCGGTGAACGCGTGGACGGTGCATCTCGCCCACGAATTGCGCGACACGCCGATCAAAGTCAACGCGATCCATCCCGGCTCGGTGAAGACCGATATGAACAGCGGCGGCGATCTCGACGTCGTCGATGGCGCCAAGTCGAGCGTCGAGCTCGCCCTGATCGGCGCCGACGGCCCGAACGGCAGCTTCACGCATCTCGGCAAAACGTTGCCGTGGTAAGCGTATCGCGTGAGTGATCGAACACATGCGGCGGGCGAAATTTGCGCCCGCCGCACGGCTGTCATCAATCTGTATACATTTCTACATTTCACTGCAACGCCGCTGCCCCGGCGCTGACTTCTTTCTCCACTAGCCTTCCGCCCGCTGTCGGACGTGCGCTTGGGGAGTCCCGCGCGTTCCGGTTTCGTTCCCACCCAACCGGAAGGCTATCGATGACTACTCTGGACCGCCGCAATTTTCTGCGCCTGGCCGGCGCCGGCGCGCTTGCTACTGCGCTGCCCAACAGCATTCGCCGTGCGCTCGCGATTCCCGCGAACAATCGCACGGGCACGATCAAGGACATCGAGCACATCGTCGTCCTGATGCAGGAAAACCGTTCGTTCGACCACTACTTCGGCATGCTGCGCGGCGTGCGCGGCTTCGGCGATCCGCGCGCGGTGTTCCTGCGCGATGGCCGCGCGATCTGGCGCCAGAGCGACGGCACGAGCGACGTGCTCCCGTACCGCCCGCAGGTCGCCAATCTCGGCGAAACCTTCCTCGAAGGCACGCCGCACGACTGGAACACCTCGCAGCAGGCGTTCAACGGCGGCGAATGCGATCAATGGGTGCCGGCGAAAGGCACGACGACGATGACGCACATGACGCGCGCCGACCTGTCGTTCCACTACGCGCTGGCCGACGCGTTCACGATCTGCGACGCGTACCACTGCTCCGTGCAGGGCCCGACCGATCCGAACCGCTACTACATGTGGACCGGCTACGTCGGCAACGACGGCACGGGCGGCGGTCCGGTAATCACGAACGCCGAAGCCGGCTACGACTGGTCGACCTATCCGGAACGGCTGCAGCGCAACGGCGTCTCGTGGAAGGTGTATCAAGACGCCGGCGACGGCCTCACCGCCGGCGGCTACTGGGGCTGGACCGGCGACGCTTACATCGGCAACTACGGCGACAATTCGCTGCTGTATTTCCATCAGTACCAGAATTCGCAGCCCGGCAGCGCCTTGTACGAGGGCGCGCTGCGCGGCAGCGACATCAAAACGAGCGGCAGCCTGTTCGATCAGTTCAAGGCCGATGTCGCCAACGGCACGCTGCCGCAGGTGTCATGGATCGTCGCGCCCGAGGCCTACAGCGAGCATCCGAATTGGCCGCCGAATTACGGCGCGTGGTACGTCGCGCAGATCCTCGATGCGCTGACCGCGAATCCGGAGGTGTGGAGCAAGACTGCGCTGCTGCTCACCTACGACGAGAACGACGGCTTCTTCGACCACATGCCCGCGCCGTTCGCGGCAAAAGATGCGACGCAGGGCAAGTCGACGGTCGACACGCGCAACGAATACTTTCCGGGCGACGCGCAGCTCGTCGCCGGCCCGTACGGTCTCGGCACGCGCGTGCCGATGCTCGTGATCTCGCCGTGGACGCGCGGCGGCTACGTCAACTCGCAGGTGTTCGACCACACCTCGATCATCCGCTTCATCGAACAGCGCTTCGGCAACGGCAATCCCGATCTGATCGAGGCGAACATTTCGCCGTGGCGCCGCGCGGTCTGCGGCGATCTCACCTCGTGCTTCAACTTCGCCACGCCGAATGCCGCCGTGCCCGCGCTGCCGGACACGAGCGCCTACCAGCCGGGCGACGACCAGCGTCATCCGAGCTACACGCCGGTGCCGCCCGTGCCGGGGCAGATGCCGACGCAGGAGAAAGGCCTGCGGCCGGCGCGCGCGCTGCCCTACGCGTTCGACGTCGACGGCGGCCTCGACGGCCACGGCGGCTTCGCGCTGAGCGTCGTCAATCACGGCGCGGCCGGCGCGTGCTTCCACGTGCGCGACGGCGCGGGCGGTGCGGGGCCGTGGACTTACACGGTCGAAGCGGGCAAGTCGCTCGCCGGCACACTCTCCATTGGTGCGGCGAACGGCCGCTACGATTTCTCGGTGTATGGGCCGAACGGATTCATGCGCCGCTACAAAGGCAGCGTCGGCGGCGCCAACGTCGATGCGACGCTGCGCCGCGACGGCGCCAGCGCGAA
>DAIMZS010000086.1:0-6165 GCA_036733825.1 Rudaea sp. | reverse complement strand
CATGTCTCACCCTCAAATCGCAATCGCGGCCAATTGGAGCCGCGCGCTGCGCGAGGTCACCGACGGCCTCTACGGCGAAATCACCCCGAAGGAAGTCACTGATCTGCGCGCCGCGCTGACCTCGCTCGTCTGGGCCGACGGCTGCCCGCGCGCGGCGTCGTTTTTCACCGGCACGCAGGCGCCGCGTTATCGCCGGCAGCTGATCGCCGCCGCGCCCGACCGTTCCTACACGATGCTGCTGATCGCCTGGCCGCCGGGCTATGTCACGCCGTTGCACGACCATGCCGAACTCTGGGGCATCGAACTCGTGCTCGACGGCGCGCTGCAGGTCGAGGAGTACTTCAGCGACGGCGACACGCAGCAGCCCGAGCTGCAGCCACATCGCTCGCTGATGCTCGGCTCCGGCGACGCGGCGGTGTTCATCGATCCGGCTTACGTGCATCGCTGCCGCAACCTGTCCGCGCACCAGCCGGCGCTGTCGCTGCACGTCTACGGCGGCGATCTCGACCGCTATCACTCGTTCGTCGAGGTCAGCGACAATCTCTACCGCATCTCGCAACAGCAGGCGGTGCTCGACGCGGTGTCGATCTGACGCCGCGCCGCACTACGGCAAAGTGAAGTTGATCGGCACGCGCGCCCAAGCCGCGTAGGCCGCGCCGCCGCGCATTCCCGGCTTGAACTTCCACTTCATCACCGCCTCGCGCGCGGCGCGGTCGAGATCGCGCGAGCCACTCGATTTGTCGATCTCAATCTCCCTGACGCTGCCGTCCTCGCCGACGAGCACGCGCAGCACGACCGTGCCCTCGGCGCGATTGCGCAGCGCCGTCATCGGATAAGGAATTCTCGTCTGCGTACCGTAAGCGAGCGCCGACGGCGCGGCGTCGCTCGCTCCGCCGTCGACGTGCGGGGCCGGTGCGGGCGCGTCGCTCGGCGGCGCAATGGAATCGGTATGCGCGGCTGGCGGGGGCAGCGGATTCGGAATCGGCGCCGTGATCGTTATCAACGGCTTCGGCGGCGCCGGCGCGACCTTCTTGATCTTGACCGGCGGCTGCGGCATCGGCGGCACGGGTTTGACTTCGGGCGGCGGAGTGATGATTTCCACGTAAGTCGGCGTTTCCTCGACGAGACGCTGTATCTGCATCGCCAACGGCGGCACCAGCAACATCAACGCCAGCAACAGATGCAAGGACAAGCTTCCCGACCAGGCCGAAATGCGCGACCAATTCAGCACGCGCGGCAAGCGCGGTACAGACGAGAGAACAAGCGTGGTCATGGCGGACTCCTCAGCGAAGCACAGCCGGCGCAGAACGCCGGGCCGACAGCAACACCTGTCACGCTAGCAAACGCGACCGCGAGGCAACATCACGATTTTCTTGAATCGGCAGCGCCGGCTAAGCTTGCTGCTCGCCGGCTCGATTCCGTTGCAACGAAAGCAATAGCAGCACGATCGCCAGCACGACGTAAGCCGCGCTGAATTGCCAGACCAAAGCGCGTGCGCCGGCGGCGAGCGTCCACGGCAGATAGATCGTGCCGATCGGGTCGACCGAGTGGATGATGCCGAAGAACGTCAGCGCGGCGCCGGCGAGCAGGATTGCGGCGGCCTTGCGCGGACGGTGGTCGATCAGCGCGACGACGAAGCTTGCCCAGACCATCGAGGTGATGATGAAGCCGTTGCCGAGAATGAAGATGACCGCCATCGTGGGCAGGCCGCCGTCGGCGTTCGCGTAGAGTTGGGCGAAGTGATCGGGTGCGACGATCGATGGATCACCGAGCTTGATCGCGACCATGCGCGCGACGGCGGGGAAAAATGCCATGACGACCGCGGCGAAGTATTTCTGCGGCGTGGCCTCGAACGCCTGCATGGTGATGTGGATCGCGATGAAGATCAGGATCGGCGCGAGCACGCAGAGCGGGATCAGTTCGACCAGGTTCGACAGATAGCCGAGCACGCCGCCGAGGCCGATGAACAGGCCGGCGAGGAAGGTGTAGCCGCTGCGCGCGCCCATCGCGCGGAAGGCGGGCTGGCCGATGTAGGGCGTGGTCTGCGCGACGCCGCCGCAGAGGCCGGCGACCAGCGTCGCGAGCGCTTCGGTGAGCAGGATGTCGCGCACCGGATAGTTGTCTCCTGCTGCGCGCGCACTCTCGGTGACATTGATGCCGCCGACGACCATGAGCAGACCGAACGGCAGGATCAAGGCGAGATACGGCAACGTGTATTTCAGGCCTTCGATGAAGCCGAGGTTCGGCCACGGCAGGTTGAAGCGCAATGTCGGTGCGCTCGGCGCATGGAACCCGGAGCCGAGCAGATCGAGCGGACCGAGGCCGTAATACAGCAGCACGCCGACGAGGATCGAGAACAGCACGCCGGGAATGCGCGCCGGCAACGGCGCGTGCGCAACGAGTGCATAAAGGACGATGCCGAAACAGACCAGCCCGACGATCGGCACGCGCAGAATGTCGACGAGCGGGAAGAAACCCATCAGTACCAGCGCGATACCGGCGATCGAGCCGAGCAGGCCGGCGCGCGGCACGTGGCGCAGCACGGCGTCGCCGAAGAATGAAAGGATCGTCTTGAGCACGCCCATGACCACGAGCGCGGCCATGCCGAGCTTCCACGTCGCATCGGCCGCGGCCATCTCGTCCATGCCCTGCTGCTTGAACGCGATGAAGGCGGGGCCGAGCACGAGCAGGGCCATGCCGATGGTCGTCGGCGCGTCGATGCCGAGCGGCATCGCGCACGCGTCCGCGCGCCCGCTGCGCAGCGCCATGCGTGTGTAGACGAAATTGCCGATCAGCGCGCCGAACGCGGTGCCGGGAAACATCTTGCCGAAGATGATTTCGGGCGGAAAATGAAAGATGCCGATCAGCGCGCCCGAGAGGAACGCGAGTACCGACAGATTGTCGACGACGAGGCCGATGAAGCCGTTGACGTCGCCCGAGGTGATGCGCAGCTTCGCGGCGGCCATATCAGAACGACACGTCGGCGGGCAGGGTCACGCGCAGGACGGAAAGGTCGCCCGTCTCCCTCTTCCACGCGGCGCGGATCGCTTCGATGTCGGCACGCTGCTTCGGCGTATCCCCGTGCAGCAGCATGATGACCTTGGAATGCAGGCGCTCGATATGGCTCTGGCCTTGGGTGCGCCACTGGCCGTAGATGTCGAACACGGAAAGACCATCGGGGAAGCGCGGCGTCACCTCGCGGTCGAGGAATTCGCCCCAGCGCTTTTCGTGGGCGGCCGCGTTGGGCTCCTCGCCTTGGTCGGAGATCGCGCCGATGCCAAAATAGAGCTCGGTGCGCACCCAGTTCTTCGCCGCGTCGGGATGCGCGGCGTCGCCGGAAAGCGTGCTCGGGGTGGAGTGCGGGGTCGGCGCCGTCGCTGCGCAGGCGGACAGCAACAATCCGGACAATATAAGCGCAGCGAATTTCATCATATAGCCGTCTATTCCGTATTTGCCACGAGGCGCCTAGTATTGGCTGCTTTGGCGCTGCAGCGCAATAAATGTTCTTCGCCTTCTGGAAATAACGATGAAAGAAAAAATCCCTTCGCTGCCCCGTCGCGCGCTGTGCGCGGCGATATCCGCCTTATTGGTCTGCGCCCCCGCCGCGTACGCACAGCAGGCTCCGGACGCGCAAACGGCGAACCTCGACACGATTATCGTCACCGGCACGCGTGCGCCCAACCGCACCGTGCTCGACTCCACCTCGCCGATCGATATCGTGACCGCGGACGACCTGAAAGCGGCCGGCGCGGTCAACGGCGAACTGGGCCAGGCGCTGCAGACCTTGCTGCCCTCGCTCAACTTCCCGCGTCAGTCGAACGCGGGCGGCGCCGACATGGTGCGCTCGGCGCAGCTGCGCGGGCTGTCGCCCGACCAGGTGCTCGTGCTGATCAACGGCAAGCGCGTGCACACCTCGGCGCTCGTGCAGACCGAATCGACGACGGGCCTGGGCACCACGCCGGTCGATCTCAACGCGATTCCGATTTCGGCGATCAAGCGCATCGAAGTGCTGCGCGACGGCGCCGGCGCGCAGTACGGCTCGGACGCGATCGCCGGCGTGATCAACATCATCCTCGACGATGCGCCGCACGGCGGCGAGATCACGACGAGCTACGGCGCCTACCACACCGATTTCGAGCCGACCAACCGCACGATCACCGACGGCCAGAGCACGACTCTCAGCGCGAAGTTCGGCACCGCGCTCGGCGCGACCGCGGGCAGTTTTCTGCGCGGCGGCGTCGAACTCAACAACCACAATGCGACCAATCGCGCCGGCTTCGACAACTTCGCCGGCGATTCAACGCCGGACAACCTCAAGCTGCTCGGCAAGGTCAACTATGCGGCCGGCGATCCGAAGCTGGAAAACTATTCCGGCTGGCTCAACGGCGCGCTGCCGCTGTCGGACGCGGCGACGCTGTACGCGTTCGGCACCTACGCGCACCGGCATTCGACCGGCGACAATTTCTTCCGCTACCCGGACGATGCGGCGAACGTGAAGTCGATCTATCCGGACGGCTATCGCCCAGTCGGACTCGGCAGCAGCGACGATTTCCAGGGCACGGCCGGCCTGCGCGGGCGCGTCGGCGAGTGGGACTACGACGCCAGCCTGACTTACGGCGACAATGATTTCGACTACGGCCTGCGCCATTCGCTCAACGCCTCGCTCGGCGTCGCCAGCCCGACCACGTTCGACACCGGCGAATACGAATTCGCGCAGACCGTCGCGAATTTCGACGCGACGCGCAGCCTGAATCTCGGCGGCCGCGACTACACACTCGCGCTCGGCGGCGAGCTGCGTCACGAGAATTTCCAGACGCACGCCGGCGATCCGGCGTCTTATGCCATCGGCCCGATCGCGGGCGTGCCGATCGGCGCGCAGGCCGGCACCAACCTCACCCCGGCCGACGCTGCGGACGTATCGCGCAACGTGCAGGGCGTGTACGCGGAATTGTCCGGCAACGCGACCGACGCGCTGTTCGTCGACGCCGCCGTGCGCTACGAGCACTACAACGATTTCGGCAGCACGACCAACGGCAAGCTCAGCGCACGTTGGGAACTCGCGCCGCAGTTCGCCCTGCGCGGCGCGGTATCGACGAACTTCCGCGCGCCCTCGCTCTCGCAGATCGGTTTCGAGTCGACCGCGACCGGCTACGACAACGCCGGCAATTTGATCAACTCGCGCATCCTCTCGGTCGACAACCCGATCGCGCGCGCGCTCGGGGCGAAGACGCTGACGCCGGAGAAATCGCACAACTACAGCATCGGCTTCACCGCGACGCCGGCCGAAAAATTCGACGTGTCGCTCGACATCTACAAGATCGACATCGACAACCGCATCGTGCTCTCCGAGCAGATCGGCGGCGACGCGCTGACCCAATTCATCGACTCGCACTTCGGCATTCCGGGCGTGCAGGCGGTGAATTTCTTCACCAACGCCGTCGACACGAGCACCAAGGGCGCCGACCTGGTCGCCAACTATCGCCTGCCGCTGTACGACGGCACGCTGACCCTGACCGGCTCGTACAGCTACGCCGACACGCACATCGAGCGCGTCGCCGAAACGCCCGCGGAACTGATCGCACTCGGCAACGACAACGTGCTGTTCGGTCTGCAGGCACGCAACATTCTGACGGACGCCGCGCCACATAGCCGCGGCATCCTTTCCGCGCGCTGGGCCGATTCGAAATGGTCACTGCTCGGCCGCGCCACGCGCCAAGGCGCGACCACGCGCGTCTTCGATTTCGGCGGCGGCTTCACGCCGACGCAGACTTATTCGGCGAAGTGGCAGTTCGACGCCGAGGTCGAGTACAAGTTCACGCCGGCGTTTTCGGTCGCGGTGGGCGGCATCAACCTCACCGACAACTATCCGACGCGCTCGAGCGACGATATCAATTACTTTGGCAATTTGCCGTACGACATCATTTCGCCGATTGGTTTCAATGGCGCTTATTATTATGCACGGGCGCGGTTGACATTCTGACCGTCGGGATTGGGACGTGAGGCTCGTCATTCCCGCATGCTCTTAGCGGGAATCCAGTGCCTTTGCTCTTCCGCTCGTCATTCCAGCGCAAGCTGGAATCCAGCTTTTGCTGTTTTGTTTTTTAAAAGCAAAGGCTTCCACTCGCCTACGGCGAGCGGGTCACTTCTCTTTGCTCGTGCAAAGAG
>DAIMZS010000085.1:8757-11479 GCA_036733825.1 Rudaea sp. | reverse complement strand
TTCCGGCGGCGGCGGCGCCAGCACTTCGCGGTTGCCGTTGTGCTGCGGCGCGCTGACGACGCCCTGCTGTTCCATCATCTCGATCAGGCGCGCGGCGCGGTTGTAGCCGATCTTCAGGCGGCGCTGCACGCCCGAGATCGAGGCGCGGCGGCTTTCGGTGACGATCGCGACGGCCTTGTCGTAGAGCTCGTCGGTGTCGCCGTCCTCGCCATCTTCGGCGTCTTCGGGCAGGCCCGATTCGCCGATGATCTTGCCGTCGCCGAGCGACTGCACCTCGTTGACCACGCCATCGATGTATTCGGGCTTGCCCTGCGCGCGCAGGTGCTCGACGACGCGATGCACCTCGTCGTCGCTGACGAAAGCGCCGTGCACGCGCTCGGGCTGCGCGGTGCCGGGCGGCAGGTAGAGCATGTCGCCGTGGCCGAGCAGCGCCTCGGCGCCGGATTGATCGAGGATCGTGCGCGAGTCGATCTTGCTCGACACCTGGAACGCGATGCGCGTCGGAATGTTCGCCTTGATCAGGCCGGTGATCACGTCGACCGACGGGCGCTGCGTGGCGAGAATCAGATGCACGCCGGCGGCGCGCGCCTTCTGCGCGAGGCGCGCGATGAGTTCTTCGACTTTCTTGCCGACGATCATCATCATGTCGGCGAATTCGTCGATGATGATGACGATGAACGGCAGCGGTTCGAGCGGCTGCGCCACCGCGCCGGGCATCAGGTCGGGCTTGGGCACGAACAGCGGATCGAGCAGCGGCTGGCCGGCGTCGATCGCGTCCTTCACTTTCTTGTTGAAGCCGGCCAGATTGCGCACGCCGACCGCGGCCATGAGCTTGTAGCGGCGCTCCATCTCGGCCACGCACCAGCGCAGGCCGTTGGCGGCATCCTTCATGTCGGTGATGACCGGCGTGAGCAGATGCGGGATGCCTTCATACACCGAAAGCTCGAGCATCTTCGGATCGACCATGAGCAGGCGCACTTCCTTGGCCGTCGCCTTGTACAGCAGGCTCAGCACCATCGCATTGACCGCGACGGATTTGCCCGAACCGGTGGTGCCGGCGACGAGCAGATGCGGCATCTTGGCGAGGTCGGCGACGACCGGCCGGCCGCCGATATCCTTGCCGAGCGCGAGCGCTACGGGCGACTTCATCGCATCGTAGCGTTCGGAACTCAGGATCTCGGAGAGGTAGACGATTTCTTTGGCGACGTTCGGTATCTCCAGGCCGATCACCGACTTGCCCGGAATCACATCGACCACGCGCACGCTGATCACCGACAGGCCGCGCGCGATGTCCTTGTCGAGATTGGAAATCTGGCTGCCCTTGATGCCCGGCGCCGGCTGCAGTTCGAAGCGCGTGATCACCGGGCCCGGATACACGCCGACCACCTGCGCGTCGATGCGGAAATCCTTGAGCTTGAACTCGACCTGGCGCGACAGCGCTTCGAGCGTTTCTTCCGAATAACCCTTGACCTGCTGCTTGGGCAGGTCGAGCAGCGACATCGGCGGCAACTCCTGATTGGCGCCGCCGGCGAACAGCGGAATCTGCGCCTCGGCCTCGGCGCGCTTGCTGCGCTCGATCGGCGTGGTGTCGCGTGCTTCGATCTTGACCGGCTCGCGCTTGGTCTGCTTGACGATCTCGACCTTGCGCACTTCCTCGCGCTCCACACGCGCCGCGCGCGCGACGCGCACGTCTTCGACCTTCTTCGCGCTGGAGCCGAGCCAGTCAAGCGCGCCGAAGATGCCGCGGCCGATCGCGTCCATGAGCTTGAACCACGACAACCCGGTCGCGAGCGTCACCGCGATCAGGAACAGCGCGAGCAGGAACAGCGTCGCCCCTGGGAACGAAAAACCGCGCCAGAGCGGATCGCCGATCGCCATGCCGAGAATGCCGCCGGCCTTCGCCGGCAGGTCGCCGCTGCCGCCGAAATGCAGGTAAGCCAGGCCGCAGCCGGCGATGAAGAACGCCACGCCGCCGACCAGACGCAGGGCCGGTTCAAGCGCCGATTCGGATTGCTCTTCGCGGTCGCGGAACAGCGCCCAGCCGACGCCGAGCAGCAGCAGCGGAAACGCATAGGCCAGATAGCCGAAGAACCAGAACGTCACGTCGGCGAGGTAGGCGCCGACCTTGCCGCCGATGTTGTGCAGTTTCCCCGGATTCGAGGTGGCGTGCGACCAAGCCTCGTCCTGCGGGCTGTAGCTCGCCAGACAGGCGAGCAGATACACGATCACGGTGAGCAAGGCGATGATCGCGACTTCGCGCACGACACGCTGCACGACCGGTGTCTTGCCGATGCTTGCGGTCTTGTTCGAGGTATTTCTGGATTCGCGCGCCACCGCGTGAGTCTACCTTAAGTTAATCCGTTAACGAATTGTTTTTAGAAAAATTTGCCGTCGTCGTGATTGCGCAGGAACGGCGTGAAACGCGTTCGATCGGCGACGTTCAGCGCACGGCTTACCGATACGAATGAACGAGTTCGGACGAACCGAGAATACAGACTTGATTCGACTGGCCGCGCACCCCATTCTTCGCGATTCGAATACGCGCTGCCCCTCTGCCGACACTGCGAGAATTATACATGACGACCCCGAAGCATAGCCGCCTGATCATCCTCGGCTCCGGCCCCGCCGGCTACACCGCCGCGGTCTACGCCGCGCGCGCGAATCTCAAGCCCACGCTGATCACCGGCCTTGCCCAAGGCGGGCAGTT
This sequence comes from Rudaea sp., assembly GCA_036733825.1. Lineage (GTDB taxonomy): Bacteria > Pseudomonadota > Gammaproteobacteria > Xanthomonadales > Rhodanobacteraceae > Rudaea. The sequence continues at coordinate 8,772 of DAIMZS010000085.1, read as the reverse complement.
GATGACGACGACCGA
>DAIMZS010000085.1:7122-8657 GCA_036733825.1 Rudaea sp. | reverse complement strand
GCCTGCGCCACCTGCGACGGTTTTTTCTATCGCGACCAAGATGTCGCCGTAATCGGCGGCGGCAACACCGCGGTCGAGGAAGCGCTGTATCTGTCGAACATCGCGAAGAAGGTAACCGTCGTGCACCGCCGCGACAAGTTCCGCGGCGAGAAGATCCTGCAGGACAAGCTGTTCGCCAAGCAGCAGGCCGGCAAGGTTGAGGTGGTCTGGAACCACGCCGTCGACGAAGTGCTCGGCGACGACAAAGGCGTCACCGGCGTGCGCATCAAACATGTCGGCGACGGCGGCACGCGCGATCTGAGCGTGCACGGCATGTTCGTCGCGATCGGCCATGCGCCGAACACCGAAATCTTCGCCGGCCAGCTCGACATGAAGAACGGCTATATCGTGATCAAGACCGGCATCGAAGGCGGCGCGACGGCAACGAGCGTGCCCGGCGTGTTCGCCGCGGGCGACGTGGCCGATCAGGTCTATCGCCAGGCGGTCACTTCGGCGGGATTCGGCTGCATGGCGGCGCTGGATGCGGAGAAGTATCTCGATAAGCTCGGGCTTGCCGGTTGAGCGCCTTACCTTCTCCCACCGGGAGAAGGTGGCCCGAAGGGCCGGATGAGGGTTCGCGATTGGCCGCAACGTCATGAGAACCCCGAACCCTCACCCCAACCCCTCTCCCGATGGGAGAGGGGCTTGCAGTGCACGCTTCCATTCCTCGCTCGACGAAATCAATGCCTCGACCTGGAACTCGCTGCTTCCAGACGGCAACCCCTTTCTGCGCCACGAATTCCTCTGCGGCCTGGAAACCAGCGGCAGCCTGCGCGCCGATTATGGCTGGCGCGCGCACCATCTCGGCCTGTACGAAGGCGGCGAACTGGTCGCCGCCGCGCCGCTGTATCTAAAAGGCAACTCGCACGGCGAATTCGTTTTCGACTGGTCGTGGGCGGCCGCGTACGAGCGCGCCGGGCTCGACTATTACCCGAAGCTGCTCGGCGCGGTGCCCTACTCGCCCGTCACTGGGGCGCGCCTGCTCGTCCGCGCGCGCGACGACGCGGCTGCATTGCGCGCCGCACTGGTGCGAACGATCACCGACGAAGTCCAGCGTCACGGATTGTCATCCGCGCATGTCAACTTCGTCGCCGAGGACGATGCCCAAGCGCTCGATCGCAGCGACTGGCTGGCGCGTTTCGATTGGCAATTCCATTGGAAAAACCCTCTGGACGGCGCCGCGCGTTGGACGACGTTCGACGACTTTCTCGCTGCGCTCAACCACAAAAAGCGCAAGAACATCCGTGCCGAACGCGCGCAGGTCGCGCGCGCGGGCGTGGTGTGCGAGCTGCGTCACGGCGACGAAATCGACAGCCGCGAGTGGCGTGCGATCCACAGGCTCTATCTCAACACCTTCGACGAACGCGGCAACCATCCGGCGTTGACCGAGGCGTTCTTCCGCCATCTCGGCGCGGCGATGCCGAAGCAAGTCGTCGCCGTGCTGTGCAAGCTCGATGGCGAAATCATCGCCATGGCCCTGATGCTGCGCTCGTCGC
>DAIMZS010000085.1:0-7022 GCA_036733825.1 Rudaea sp. | reverse complement strand
CCCATCTCGAGCACCCAACACCATCCCCACCCAACCCTCCCCTTGAAGGGGAGGGCTGAACGATGATCCGCATCCCGATCCTGCATCCAGGTTCGAACGAAGCGTTTCCGAACGTCGAAGCCGCCTTGGACGAACCCAACGGCCTGCTCGCTGCCGGCGGCGACCTGTCGCCGCGGCGCCTGCTCGAAGCGTATCGGCACGGCATTTTTCCATGGTATTCGCGCGGCGAGCCGATCCTGTGGTGGTCGCCCGACCCGCGCATGGTCTTCCACACCGATCAATTGCATGTGTCGACCAAACTGCGCCGCTTTCTGCGCGGCGGCGACTGGGTGATTCGTGCCGACACCGCGTTCGCCGAGGTCATGCGCGCCTGCGCCGCGCCGCGGCCGACGCAGCCGACGACCTGGATCACGCGCGAAATGTTCGACGCTTACTGCAACCTGCACGCCCTCGGCCACGCGCATTCGTTCGAGGTGTATGCGGACGACGACTTGGTCGGCGGCGTCTACGGCGTCGCCGTCGGCCGCATGTTTTTCGGCGAATCGATGTTCAGCGCGCGCACGAACGGCTCGAAGGTCGCCCTGCTCGCCCTATGCCGCATGCTGCACGAATGGGAGTTCCCGCTGCTCGATGCGCAGGTGCGTTCGGAGCACCTCGTCTCGCTCGGCGCGGTGGAAATGCCGCGCCGCGAATTCGTCCGCCGCGTCGAGACGCAGACCGCCCGGCCGGGCTTCGTCGGCTCCTGGCGGGAGCGCGTGGGAACGATGCATGCCCGCGATTTGGCCGGCTGAATCTCCCCGGCCGGCAGGATGGGCTCGACCGAGGCCCGCCAAAGATCGCAAAAATTTCACAAACGTGGCAAAATCCCGCGCCTTGCGGCCTCGGGGCCGCCGCCCCACCGCAGATTCACGCGTTCATCCTGAACGCAAAAGTCAAAAAGCGGCCGTCCTTGGCCGCACTTTTCACAAAGAGCCGATGGCAAAAGACGATCAAATCGAAATGGACGGCACGGTGCTCGACACCCTGCCCAACACCATGTTCCGCGTGCAGCTGGAGAACGGCCACGTCGTGACCGCGCACATCTCCGGACGCATGCGCAAGAACTACATCCGCATCCTGACCGGCGACAAGGTCAAGGTCGAGATGACTCCGTACGACCTGACCAAGGGTCGCATTACCTACCGCATGCGCTAAGCGCGGTTGCGGACACAAAAAAAGCCGAGGCCTTGCGCCTCGGCTTTTTTGTGGGCCTTTTCCGGTTATTCGACCGGAGCGGGCTGCTTCTCGTCGGCTTCCACGCGCACGTCGAGCTTGCCGTCCTTCACGCTCAGGAACACCTTGCCGCCGTCGGCGAGCTTGCCGAACAACAGTTCGTCGGCGAGCGGACGCTTGACGTTCTCCTGAATCACGCGCGCCATCGGGCGCGCGCCCATCTGCTTGTCGAAGCCGTGCTCGGCGAGCCAGCGGCGCGCTTCGGCGTCGACGGTCAGCGCGACGTGCTTCTCCTGCAGCTGCGCTTCGAGCTCGATCAGGAACTTGTCGACCACGCGTAGAATGTGCTCGAAGTCGAGCGAAGCGAACTGGATGATCGCGTCGAGACGATTGCGGAACTCCGGCGTGAACGCGCGGCGGATCGTTTCCATCGCGTCGGTCGCGTGGCTCTGTTCGACGAAGCCGATCGAGCGGCGCGCGGCCTGCGCGGCGCCCGCGTTCGTCGTCATCACCAGGATGACGTTGCGGAAATTCGCTTCGCGGCCGTTCGTGTCCGTAAGCTTGCCGTGATCCATGATCTGCAACAGGATGTTGTAGACGTCCGGATGCGCCTTCTCGATCTCGTCGAGCAGCAGCACGCAGTGCGGATGCTTGGTGATCTGCTCGGTGAGCAGGCCGCCCTGGTCGAAGCCGACATAACCCGGAGGCGCGCCGATCAGGCGCGACACCGAATGCGGCTCCATGTACTCCGACATGTCGAAACGGATCAGCTCGATGCCGAGCTGCATCGCGAGCTGGCGCGTGACTTCGGTCTTGCCGACGCCGGTCGGGCCGGCGAGCAGGAAGTTGCCGATCGGCTTGGTCGCGTTACCCAGACCCGAGCGCGCCATCTTGATCGACGCGGCAAGCGCCTCGATCGCCTGATCCTGGCCGAACACGACCATCTTGAGGTTGCGTTCGAGGTTCTTGAGCACGTCGCGATCGGACGTCGACACCTGCTTGGGCGGAATCCGCGCCATGCGCGCGACGATGAACTCGATCTCGGGTACGTCGACGACGGCCTTGCGCTCGTTCTCCGGCAGAAGGCGCTGACGCGCGCCGGCTTCGTCGATCACGTCGATGGCCTTGTCCGGCAGCAGACGGTCGCCGATATGCTTCACCGACAGGTCGACCGCGGCCTTGAGCGCTTCGTTCGTGTATTCGATCTTGTGGTGCTCCTCGAAACGCGAGCGCAGGCCTTTGAGGATTTCCACGCTCTCGGCGATCGAGGGTTCGACGACGTCGATCTTCTGGAAACGACGCGCCAGCGCGCGGTCCTTCTCGAACACGCCGCGGTATTCCTGGAACGTGGTCGAGCCGATGCAGCGCAGCTCGCCCGAGGCGAGCACGGGTTTGATCAGATTCGAGGCGTCCATGGTACCGCCCGAGGCGGAGCCTGCGCCGATGATCGTGTGGATTTCGTCGATGAAGAGGATCGCGTTCGGTTCTTTCTTCAACTGCGCGAGCACGGCCTTCAGGCGCTTCTCGAAATCGCCGCGGTATTTGGTGCCGGCGACGAGCGCGCCTAAGTCGAGCGCGTAGATCGTGCATGCCTTGAGCACTTCCGGCACCTCGCCTTCGACGATGCGCTTGGCGAGGCCTTCGGCCAGCGCGGTCTTGCCGACGCCGGCTTCACCGACATAGAGCGGATTGTTCTTGCGCCGGCGGCAGAGCACCTGAATGGTGCGTTCGATTTCCTCGGTGCGGCCGATCAGCGGATCAATCTTGCCCGCGCGCGCCTGTTCATTGAGATTGCTGGCGAATTCGTTGAGTGGGTTGCCGCGCGGCTCCTCGCCGCCCTCGCCTTCCTTGCCGGCCTCCGGCGACGACGGCGCCGCTTCCTGGCCGATCTTGGCCACGCCGTGCGAAATGTAGTTGACCACGTCGAGGCGGGTGACTTCCTGCTGGTTGAGGAAGTACACGGCGTGCGAATCCTTCTCGCCGAAGATCGCGACGAGCACGTTCGCGCCGGTCACTTCTTTGCGGCCCGAGGACTGCACGTGATAGACCGCGCGCTGCAGCACACGCTGGAAGCCCAGCGTCGGCTGGGTGTCGCGCTCGTCGCCGCTCGGCAGCACCGGCACGGTCTCGACGATGATCGATTTCAAATCCTTGCCGAGCTTGACCAGGTCGGCGTTGCAGGCGCGCAGCACCGCGGCGGCCGACGGATTCTCGATCAGGGCGAGCAAGAGGTGCTCGACCGTCATGAATTCGTGGCGCTGCTCGCGCGCGTCCTTGTAGCACTGGCCGATGGTGAGCTCGAGATCTTTGCTGAACATAAAAGCCCTTGTTACTTACCAGTGCACGATATGTGGGAAGACTACGCTTTTTCCAGAGTACAAAGTAATGGGTGCTGATGGGAACGCGAGAATTCGTTCACCTGGGTCACTTTGGTTTCCGCCACTTCGCGCGTGAACACGCCGCAGACGCCGCGTCCGCGCGTGTGCACGTGGAGCATCACCTGGGTGGCGCGCTCGCGGTCCATGTTGAAAAACGTCTCCAGCACCACCACGACGAAGTCCATCGGCGTGAAGTCGTCGTTGAGCAGCAGCACCTGGTAGAGCGGCGGCCGTGCGATCTCCGGACGCGCCTCTTCGACCACGGCGCCCTGTTGCGGTTCATGCAGCTTATCCGGTGTTTGAGCCATCGAAAAAAACCTGTTTTCCTGCGATCCGAGTATAGCGCCGAGCACATCGATACGCCCGTGCCAGAGGCTAGATGGCGCCGCGCTGTCGCGTTTCAACAACCCTGTGTTCATGCGACCTCGGGTAAAATCCAAAATTCCTGAGAGACTCTGCACTGGATGTTCGAACGTTCCGCCGCTCCCGCCGATACCGTCTGGCGCCCGCGTGTCACCGTCGCCACGGTCGTGGCCGACAATGACCGCTTCCTCATCGTCGAAGAAGACATCCGCGGCGAGCGCGTGCTCAACCAGCCGGCCGGACATTTGGAGCAGAACGAATCCCTGCTCGACGCCGCGCGCCGCGAAACGCTCGAGGAAACCGGCTGGACCGTCGAGTTGACCGGGCTGATCGGCGTATACCAGTGGAATACGCCCGACGGCAGCGCGGAATACCTGCGTTTCGCCTTCGCGGCGCGTCCGCTGCATCACGATGCGCAGCGCCCGCTCGACGAAGGCATCGTGCGCGCGCTCTGGCTGACGCGTGCGGAAATCGCCGCCGCGTCGGCGCGCCATCGCAGCCCGATGGTGCTCGGCAACGTCGACGACTGGCTCGCCGGCAGGCACTTTCCGCTGGACGCCGTGCAATCCTTGCTGCCGGTGATCGGCGCATGACTCGGATTGTGGTGGGCATGTCCGGCGGCGTCGATTCGTCCGTCGCCGCGCTGCTGCTCGCGCGCCAAGGCGCCGATATCGCCGGCCTGTTCATGCAGAATTGGGAGGAAGACGAGCGCTTCGGCGAATGCCAGGCCGACCGCGACCGCGCCGATGCGCTGCGCGTCTGCGGCAAGCTCGGCATCGCTTTCCACACACGCAACTTCGCCGCCGAATATTGGGACCAGGTGTTCGAGAATTTTCTCGCCGAATACCGCGCCGGGCGCACGCCCAACCCGGACGTGCTCTGCAACCGCGAGATCAAGTTCAAGACCTTTCTCGACCACGCACGCGCGCTCGGCGCGGACCAGATCGCCACCGGCCACTACGCGCGCACCGACCGCGTCGACGGCCGCCACCGCCTCCTGCGCGGCCGCGACACGAACAAGGATCAAAGCTACTTTCTGTACACGCTCGGCCAGGAGCAGCTTGCTTCGACCCTGTTCCCGGTCGGCGAGCTGCCCAAGCCCGACGTTCGCGCGCTCGCGCGCGAGGCCGGGCTGCCGACGCACGACAAGAAGGATTCCACCGGTATCTGCTTCATCGGCGAGCGCGATTTCCGCGAATTCCTAGGTCACTATATCCCGGCTCAGCGCGGCGAAATGCATACGCCCGACGGGCGCCGCATCGGCGAGCACGACGGCGTGATGTACTACACGCTCGGCCAGCGCAACGGGCTCGGCATCGGCGGACGACGCGAGGCGAGCAACGAGGCCTGGTACGTCGTCGGCAAGGACGTCGCCAAGAACGTGCTCTACGTGGCCCAGGGCGGCGAGAACGAGTGGCTGCAGTCGCATCGACTCGTCGCCAGCGAGCTCAGCTGGACCGCGGGCCGCCCGCCGGCCGCCGAATTCGCCTGCACCGCAAAAACCCGCTACCGCCAGGCCGACCAGGTCTGCCGCGTGCGCGTCGAGGGCGCACGCGGCACGGTCGATTTCGACGCCGCGCAGCGCGCGGTCACGCCCGGCCAGTCGGTGGTGTTCTACGACGGCGAGGAATGCCTCGGCGGCGGCATCATCGAGGCCACGGACGCCTCATTCGGGGGGCTGCGATGAATCCGCCGGTCCTCGTTCAGCAGGGAAGCGCCGCGACGCTGGCCGTTTTCGTAGGATAAGTCGTCATGCGGGAAGAACGCGTCATCGCCCTCGCCGGCCTGCTCCAGGCCGTCAGCCTCGTCCGCGCCATCGCTACGCGCGGCGGCGCGGACGCATTCGCCATGCAGCCCAACCTCGCCAGCATCTTCAAAATCGACGCGGACAGCCCGGCCGATGTCTTCGGCGGCATCGGCAACCTGCGTCAGGGTTTGGAAACGCTGATCGCCCAGCTCGACGACAATCGCCGCGACCTGGCGCTCACGCGTCTGGCGATCGCCGTGTTGCGCGTGGAAAGCAAGCTGTCGGCGCGCAAAGCCATGCTTGGCGCGCTGCGCGGCGGGATCGAGACGATCGCCAAGCAGACCGCCGGGGTCGAAACGACCAATCCGCTCGTTACCGTGCGCCTCGCCCGGCTCTACGTGGACACGATTTCGACGCTGCAGCCGCGCATCGTCGTTGAAGGCAACCCTCAATATCTGCGCCAAGAAGCGCAGGTGGCGCAGATCCGCGCTCTGCTGCTGGCGGCGATCCGCGCCGCCGTTCTTTGGCGCCAGTTTGGCGGCTCGCAATGGCGCCTGCTGTTCCGGCGCAAGCAATATTCCATGATGGCGCGGGGCCTGCTGGCCCAGTGCACGCTGAGCGGCGCGTAAAAAGCCAGCCCTTTTTTCCGGCCTGACAGCCTAAAGGCCACTCTGGGCAACCGGTTCACGTTACTCCTTATTTCACGTTTATCCGTGAATTACATCACGACTTTTTGCTGAAATAAGAAATTTAATAATCGATTATTAAAGATAATAAAATGTTAGTTCAATAATAAAACTTGAATGAAATTAAAATAAAACGTGATTTTCATCACATTCCAAAACGTTACTTTCGTGACGAATACCACGTTTAAATGGCTAAATTTAGAAATTTTCAATAAAATGTGAAATGCATCACATAAAAAAATAAAAATCAACGTTAAAACACTCCTACAGGGGGTCGGGGGTAGCGATTCGCATTTTTAATGTGTGTTTGAACACCCATCGCCTGTGCTTTCCATCACGAACCGAAGGAGTGATGTATATGAAAGTGTCGCGGGTTAATTCATTGCGAGCTGGAATTTTTACGGCAACAGCACTTGCCGCAGCCGTCAACGTCGCTATTGCGGCGCAGCAAACGGATGTTCATTCACTATCGCCGACCGTTTCGGCATCCCCGAGCCAAATCGCCGGCGCCCAAACCAAGATCGCCAACGCCATTGCGATCGCCAATCGATTCAACGGCGACTTCGTCTCCGGCGCGAACGGCACGCCCGATCCCAGCCGCGTCAAGCTGATCAACGATCTGCTGCGCGGAGACAA
>DAIMZS010000084.1:2626-11515 GCA_036733825.1 Rudaea sp. | reverse complement strand
GACAGTTCGGCCTGGCTGATCGAACAGCGCATGAGCGCCGCGCAGCGCGAGGCGTTGCTGAAGGATTTGTTCGGCCGCGAAGGCGAGGGCATTGGTCTTAGCTTCACTCGTCTGACGATCGGCGGCTCGGATTTTTCGCGCCAGCATTACAGTTTCGACGACATGCCGCCCGGCCAGCGCGATCCGGAGCTGGCGCATTTTTCGATCGCGCCGAACCGCGACGACGTGCTGCCGGTTGTGCGTGCGGCGCTGGCGATCAATCCGCAGCTGCGTGTGATGGCGTCGCCATGGAGCGCGCCGGGCTGGATGAAAACCACCGGCGAACTCGTCGGCGGCACTTTGCGCGCCGATGCCTACGCGCCGTTCGCGGAGTATCTCGTTCGCTACCTCGAAGCCTATCGGGCCGAGGCCGTGCCGATCTACGCACTGACCGTACAGAATGAGCCGGGCTTTGCGCCGAAGGATTATCCGGGGATGAAACTCGGCGCGGCCGCGCGCGCGAAGTTGATCGGCGGCTATCTGGGCCCGTTGCTCGCGCAGCGCGCGCCGGAGACGAAAATCCTCGACTGGGACCACAACTGGGACAAGCCCGAGGAACCCATGGCCGTGCTCGCCGATCCGGCAGCGCGCCGTTACGTCGCCGGTGTCGCCTGGCATTGCTATGCGGGGAACGTGCACGCGCAAAGTCCTGTTCACGATGCGCATCCGGACAAGGAGACGTATCTGACCGAGTGTTCCGGCGGCGAGTGGAAGCCGATGCAGCACGACGGGCTGCTGACGATCGTGCGCCGGCTCATCATCGGTTCGACGCGCGGCTGGGCAAAGGGCGTGCTGCTGTGGAATCTCGCCCTCGACGAAAACTACGGACCGCATGCCGGCGGCTGCACCGATTGCCGCGGCCTGGTCACGATCGACTCGAAAACGGGCGAGTACACGCGCACCGTCGACTACATCGCGCTCGGCCACGCGAGCCGCTTCGTCCGCCCCGGTGCGCAGCGCGTAGCCTCGACGGCGGGCGGCGACGACATCGACAACGTGGTCTTCCGCAACGTCGACGACGGCTCACTGGTGATGATCGCGGCGAACTCGTCGGCGGCTGCTCGGCGCGTCGTCGCGCGCGACGCGCAGGGCAGCTTCGTCTACGAGATGCCGGCGCGCAGCGTGGCGACGTTTGTCTGGCGCGACCTCGCCTCGTCGATGTGACCGCGGCGCGTCACGCTGCGATGAGTATCCACAGTCCCAATGCGGCGAACAGCAGCGCCGCGCCGATCCGCGCCGCGCGCAGCGGCAGCCGGTGCGCGAAGCGCGCGCCGAGCCAGACCACCGGCACGTCGGCGATCAGCATGCCCAGCGTCGTGCCGCCGACCACCTGCCAGAGCGGGTGATACTGCGCGGCGAGCACGGCGGTGGCGATCTGCGTCTTGTCGCCCATTTCGGCGAGGAAGAAGCTCAGCACGGTCGCGATGAGCACGCCGTGCGCGCTGCCGTGCGTCGCTTCGTCTTCGTCGGCCTGGTCGGGTTTGAGCGTCCACAGCGCGATGGCGAGGAAGCTGATCGCGACGATCCAGCGCAGCATCTGCGGCGTCAACCATTGACTCACGAGTGCGCCGAACGCGCCGGCGAGCGCGTGATTGAACAATGTCGCGACGAGAATGCCCAGGCAGATCGGCCACGGCTTGCGGTATTTCGCCGCGAGAATCAGCGCGAGCAGCTGTGTCTTGTCGCCGATCTCGCCGAGCGTGACGGTCAGCGTGGAGATGAACAAGGTTTCCAAGGAGAACTCCGAAGCCGGGGCGATGGACGCAATGATTCCCCCGCGCGGCCCCGGCTTGGGTGCGACGCGAGCGAACCAAAGGTCTCGTCAAGCACGCGAAAGGATATCGTGCTTCCCGCGCCACGGACTGCCGCCCGAGTGTGTTGACGCGGAACGCCGGTTTCGATGGATCGAACCGGCCGACTACTCCCCGATGGAGTGCGCGCAGTCTAATGATCGAATGGGCGAAGACGCAACCGCGTCTTTCGCGCTACGGGCCGCCCTGGCACCCGCGCATCGCGTTGGCGACATCGCCGGTCTGGCGCGGCGTGTTGTTGAAATATTGCTGATACATCTGCTGCGCCTGCGCGTCCGCGGCCTGGATCTGGTCGGGCGTCAGCTGGCTGGAGAAATTGCTCAGCGCATTGGTCGAGCGCTGCGACGCCGGCGTGCCCGTCGGCTGGCCCAGGCTCATCAGTTTCGCGTAGGTGTACGCCTGTGCGGGATTGCTGCCGGTGAGCTGGTTGAGCAGGTTGCGCGAGCTGCCGCCATAGGCCTGCGCCATCAACATCGCCATCGACCAATCGCCCTGCTGCAGCGCGGAGTTGGCCAGGTTGAGCGCGTTGGACTGATAGTCCTGCACCCACTGCGGATTGTTCAGCAAGCCCGGCCAATTGTTGAGATTGGCGCCGACGTAGCAGTTGGCCGCTTCCGGATCGCCGAGCTGCGCGGCCTGCAGCGTCGCGGGGACGAGCGACGCCATGTCGTCGGCGCTCAGGTCCGCGCACATCGCGGCGTTGTTTTTCGTGAAGTCGAGATTGCGCTGGACGAAATCGAGCATGCGCCCATTGCGCTGCGCATCGGCGGAAGCGTCGTTGAGCGCGCGGTTGGCCATGCCGGGCATCGTTTGGTTGAGGCGCTGCACCTGCGCGCAGGTCTGCATGTCCTTGAACAGGCGCGAGGCGGCGTCGGCGTCGCCGGCGTCGGCGCGCGCCTTGAGTTCGGCGAGGATGCCCTTGAGCGGCGTGTTCGCCGGCGGCAGCGGCGTGCGCGCGCTCGGATTCGACACGGCGCTGTCCAGCATGCGCCGACCTGCGGTGCCGGTGTGCGCCGGCTTGGCCGCCGCAGCGACGGGGTCGTTTTTTTCTTTTGTGGAAATTGCTGCACTTTCCACTTTTTGCGCCTGCGTTTCCGCGCCTTGCGACGGCAGCGGCGCGCTACGGCGGCCGCCGTAAAACGCGACGGCGGCGACGACGAAAACTCCGAGGGTGACGAAAACAATGGGACGCTGCACGCGGTGCTCCGAATCCACGCAACTGGACAGCGGTAATTCTTGCTCAAGCACCCCGACGTTGTCGAAGCGATGCGTGTAAAGAATTGCAAGGTTGCCTGCACATTTCCTGCGCGGATTTCGCGTCGCCGAAAGCGGTTGAGCGGTGCCGCTTGACATGCAAATGAGAATTATTATCATTTGATCGACGCATTCACGGAGCCTGCCATGCATACCGCCTCTTCGTCCTTGATTTCCGCCGACACGTATTCGCGCAGTCATTCGCCGGTGCGCACCACGCCGGCGCCTGCGCAACGGCAATTCGACAGCCAAGCCCTGTTTGCCGGTGCGCAGGAAATACGCATCGAGCATCACGGCCAGGAATATCGATTGCGGCAGACGCGCAACGGCAAGTTGATCCTGACCAAATAGTCTTCGCGGCGAACGAGCGGAGGTTGTCGGCGATGAGCGATTACGTCGATCGCGGTGCGGGCGATGTCAGCGAGCCGGACGGCGCGTCATCCGCGGGATACGCGCATGAGTCGCCCCGGCGACCGCCGATAAATACCTCGCCGGTCGATTGGTACCGCCTGGCCGAATGGCTGCCGCGGCTCGGCAGCGTGCTATGGCTACATCGCGACGCCGGCGACGCCGTTTTCCCGCGGGCCCGTCTTGCCGAAGAAGGCGTGCTGCTGCTCGAACACCCCGCGCTCGCCGCGTTTTCTTCGTGCGCCACGTTACAGGTTTTGGCTGAGGCGGGCACTCATGGCCCGCGCGAATGGGTGGAATGGATCGATACCCACGGCGAATGCGCGGCACGCATGTATCTGCTTCCCGACACGGACCACTTCGCCTGGGACGACATGATCGCCGATTGCGCGATCCCCCGCGGCGCGCCGCGTAGCTCCGCGCGAACCTGCGTACCGCGCATATTTCGCTGGGTGCGTCGGTCGAGCCGGGCGGACATCGTGCGCTTTCCGCTGCTGCGCCTGCCGTGCCTGCGCGTGCTTGGCCTGCGCGCGCCGCGCGAGCTTTCCGAATTGGGCCGGGAAATCGCAGCGGCCATCGCACGCGACGAGGCCGCCACGATGCCGCTGCGGATTTAGCTCAGGGTCCCGCTCGGAGGGGCCGGCGGCGCGGGCGGCGCCGGTGGCGCCGGCGAGGTCATCGGAGCCATCGGAACCGGAGGCTTCGGCGGAACGGGTGCTTCCGGGGCCGACGGCGGCGTCGGCGGCGTGGGAATGAACAAGCCCTTGAATTCCGGCGCCTTCATGCTGAGCGTCTGCGTCTTGCGCTGACGCAGCACTTCGACCTGGACGTTCTGACCCGCATCCGCCTCGCGCAGCAGGCGCATCGCGTCTTCGGGGCGCTCGATCTTCTTGCCGTCGATGGAAAGCAGCACGTCGCCCGATTTGAGCGTCTTCGCCGTTTCCGTGTCCGCGGACAGAACGAGCGCGCCGTGGCTCGCACCGAAATAGCTGCCGAGATCGGGATTGAGGCTGGCGAGATTCAGGCCCCACCATGGCGTCGAATAGCGAACATGGCCGGCGGCTACGGCTTGATGGCGCGCCTGCGCCGCAATCTCGCGCGCCTGGGCGGCGGCTTCGCGCCCTTGTTCTGCGGCGAGTTGGCTCTGCTCGGCAGCCAGCTTCGTCGCTTCACGCACCTGTTCGCGGATCTGTGCGGCTTGCTCCTTGCTCATCTGTGCGCCTCGAGCAGCCTGCTCGGCGTCCGCGCGAATCCGCTCGATGTCGGCGCCGTCGAACGAAAACGCGAAATTGAACGGCTCGCGGCGCTCGGCCTTGACCTTCACGTCCACGTTCTTGCCGCCGCGCTGCAGGGTGAGCGTCACTTCCTGGCCGGTTTTGAGTTTGCGCAGCATCTCGTTGAGAGCTTTCGGCGAACCGTCGCTGGCCACGTCGAGGTTCTCGCCGCGTATTTTGACGATCACATCGCCGTTTTTGATCCCCGCTTTGTCGGCCGGACCGCCCGGCGTGACCGCATCGACGCGTGCGCCGTGTTCGTCCTTCGTCAGAACGACGCCGATCATGCCGCGGTCCTGGTCGCCGATGTATTGGTAGGCGTAGTTGCGCGGGCCGAGGTCGCCGAGCTTGGCCGACATCTCGGCCATTTTCTTCGACAAATCGCGCATCTCTCCGCGCATGCGGTCGAGTTCGCGGCGGGCTTGTTCGGCGTCGAGTTTCGCTTCGGCTTTCGTGTCGATTTTGTCGACGTCGACATCGGCTTTCGCGGTTGGATGCGCGGCCGGGGCGGGGTTGCCTGCCGGCGGCGGATCGGCGGCGCGGGCCGGGCCGGCGCCGAAGGCGACCGCGGCGGCGAGCAGAGTGAAGGCGTGCAGAGTGTGTTTCATGGGCGTTCTCTAATTTCTCCAGACGGCGGGAGCCGCATTCACTTCATTCGCCGGCGCGCCGTTGGCGGCGATGCCGTTGTGCAGACTCAGCGCGTTGGCGCTGTAGCGCAGCGTCGACAAGTCCTCGAGCAGGGCGACGCGGCGGCGCCAGAGCGGCAGCGCGGCGTCGGTCGAGTCGGTCGCGCCGAGTTGCAGGTCGACGAGGCCGATCATGTCTTCGATCTCCGCGCTGGCGGCGAGATCCTGCGCCGATTGCGGTGCGGACGCGGCGCCGGTGTCGCGCAGCCATTGTTCGAGCGCGCGCGAGCGCGTCTGCAATGTGCCGATATCGGTGGCGGAAGATGCGTCATGCGAATTTGTGGAATTTGCGGCATTGTGTACTGAAGATGCGCCGGTGCCCGATTCGGTCGCAGCCGTCTGTCGGGAAACGTTCGGATGGGACGGCGGTGCGGGCGGCGTGCGGAAGATCAGCGCCGCGGAGAACGCGAGCACGAGGGCGGCGGCGATGCCCGCGGGCCAAACGAAGCGGCGCGCCGCAGGTCGGCGGGTGCGCGGTGCCGCGCGTTCCGCCGCGAGGCGCGCGGCCAGTTCCGGCCAGGCGCTCGTCTGTGGCGCAAGCTGCGGCAGCGCGCGCAGCGCCTCGCCGAGGGCGACCGGCGCGGCGGCGTTCAGTTCGCCAGCGCGGTCTGGTTGAGTTCGATCGGACATGACATCGAGTCCCGGGAAAAAGAAGTTTGCGGCGCAGGGTCGAGCAGTTCGCGCAGGCGCGCCGTGCCGCGCGCGACCTGCGATTTGGAAAAGCTCACCGTTTTGCCGAGCTGCTCGGCGATTTCGTGATGCGCGTAGCCCTCGACGTGGTAGAGCCAGAGCACGCTGCGAGTGAGCGCCGAGAGGCCGCCGAGCGCGCGCTCGAGCGCGGCCGCGTCCGCGCGCACCCACGGCGGGGCGGCATCGTCCGCCACGTCGGGCACCTCGGCGCGGTCGTCGACGTGCTTGTCGCGGCGCAGGCGCATCAACGCCTCGTTCGTGGCGATCTGGCGCAGCCAGGCCCAGAACGGCGCATCATTGCGGTATTGGTCGATGCGCTGGAACACCTTCAGCATCGAATCCTGAAGGATTTCGCGCGCAGCGTCGGCATCGCCGAGCATGCGCTGGGCGAGGTTGAACACCGGCCGTTCGAAACGCCGGTAAATTTGCTCGAACGCCGCCATTTCGCCGCCGCGCGCGCGGTCGATCAGCGATTGGGGGACCTCGAGTTCGAAGGTTGAGCCGCTCACGACGCTATAGATGCGCCGGAACGGGGAAAGGTCGCAAGTGCCGGAGGGCGGATGAGGGTTCCCGCCCGGTCGTCATCCCCGCAGGGCAGGAATGACGGCGTTTGAATCCCGGATCCCGGTCTCAGCCGTGGAACGGCACCAGGCGGCCCCACCAATGGCCGTAGTCGGGCCAACGGCCGGCGAAGTACGGGTGGTCGGGGTAGTTCAGCTTGAGCACGCGCTCGGAGTCGTTGGCGAGCTTGTCCTGGCCGATGGCCTTGTACGACAAAGCCATGATCGCCAGCGCGTCGCCGGCGGCGGGGGTGCGGTCGAAGCGCTCGAGCACGTCCTTGCTGCGGTTGATAGCGGCGACGTAGGCGCCGCGCTTGTAGTAGAACTTGGCCACATAGACCTGCGCGCGCGACAGGTTGTCGCGCAGATAGATCATGCGCAGGCGCGCGTCCGGCGTGTAGCGGCTGTCGGGGAATTTGCTGACCAGTTCGCCGAAATCCTCGAACGACTGCAGCGTGCTCGCCATCTCGCGCTTGGTCGGGTCCTGGTTCGCCCAGTGAGCGAGAAAGCCGCGGTCGCGGTCGAAGTTGATGATGCCGCGCAAGTAATAAGCGTAGTCGACGTGCTTCTGCGTCGGGTAGGTCTTGATGAAGCGGTTGGCCGTCGACAGCGCTTCGTCTTCCTTGCCGTCCTTGTACTGGGCGAAGGCGAGCTCCATCTGCGCCTGCTCGGTGTACGGGCCGAACGGGAAACGCGCGATCAGGCGCTGGTAATAGCGGATCGCCTTGGCCTCGTTGCCCTTCATCAGCGCGTCTTTCGCCGTCGTATACATCTGGTCGACGGGCAGCACCTCGGCGTCGTCCTGCTTCTTGTCGCGGTGGCAGCCGACGGCGAAGAGAGCGAGCAGCAGCAACAGCAGGATTTTGACGGACAGCGGAAGGCGCATCGAGAAAATTCGCATGAGGGAAAGGAGCCGTACGGCGGCAAGAGCGGCGATAATAGCCCAAACCCGCGGCCCCCCGGAAATCCGCCGCCCCGACAGCCAGATTCGATTCAGCATGGAAAAACCCAGCGACATCCAGACTTTGCCCATTCCCGAGAGCGCGGCCGGCCTGCGCCTCGACCAGGCCGTGGCACAAATGTTTCCCGACTATTCGCGCTCGCGCCTGACCGAGTGGATCAAGACCGGCGACCTGCTGCTCGACGGCGCGCAGGCGCTGCCGCGCCAGATCGTCCGCGGCGGCGAGACTGTCTGGCTGCATGCGCGGCCGGGGCAGGAAGTGCCGCTCCGGCCCGAGGAAATCGTCCTCGACATCCGCTACGAAGATGCGGACCTCCTGGTCATCAACAAGCCGGCCGGCCTCGTCGTCCACCCGGGCGCGGGCCAGCCAGCCGGCACGCTGCAGAACGCGCTGCTGCATTTCGACGCCAGGCTCGCCGAAATCCCGCGCGCGGGCATCGTGCACCGGCTTGACAAGGACACCTCCGGCGTGATGGTCGTCGCGCGCAGCCTGCGCGCGCATACGCGCCTGGTCGAGGCGCTGCAGGAGCGCGACGTGCACCGCCAGTACGTCGCCGTCGTGCTCGGCGCGATGATCGCCGGCGGCAGCGTCGACGCGCCGATCGGCCGCCATCCGCGCGATCGATTGAAGCAGGCCGTGGTCGACGAGCCCGCGGGCAAGCATGCGCTCACGCACTACCGCGTGCGCGAACGCTTCCGCGCGCACACGCTGATCGAGTGTCGGTTGGAGACCGGGCGCACGCACCAGATCCGCGTGCACATGGCCCACGCCAAGCATCCGCTCGTCGGCGATACGCAGTACGGCGGCGGGCTGAAACTGCCGAAAGGTGCGACGGCCGAACTCGTCGAGACGCTGCGCGGCTTCAAGCGCCAGGCGCTGCATGCGGAGAAGCTCGAATTCGAGCATCCGGTCAGCGGCGAGGTCGTCAGCGTCACCGTGGATGCGCCGGACGACTTCGCTGCGCTCGTAGGGGCGCTGCGCGAGGACACGCGGCAGGCGATCAGTAAATAGAGGACGTCATTCCCGCGAAAGCGGGAATCCAGTTTTTTGCTTTTGCTGTGCAACGAAGATCAAAATGGATGACCAGCCGTTCGGCTGTTGAAAACCCCGCTTTCGCGGGAATGACGACTATTTTTTACGGCTGGAGGAAACGATGCGTTGTGTATTGCTTGCTGCCGTGTCGCTTTTTTGTGTGACGAATACCT
>DAIMZS010000084.1:0-2526 GCA_036733825.1 Rudaea sp. | reverse complement strand
GCGGGCGCGAAGAAAACCGTCGGCCTGTATTTCATGTACGACGTGAAGCAGTTCGACCCGGCCGAATGGTCCTCGCCGCCGCTCGAGGCCAAGCTGGTCGACAAGCCCGGCGTTGGCAAGGCCGTGGTCGGCCGCGGTGCGGTCAACCAGAAAGGGCCCGAGGCGGCCTTTCTCGCCGCACTGCATGCGATCAAAGGCGCGGGCAAGAAGATGCCGGTCAATCTCGTCCTCGTCGCCGAGGGTGAGGAGGAGATCGGCTCGCCGCATATCGGCCAGATCGCGCTCAAGCCGGAAGTGCAGAAGGCGCTGGCGAACACCGTTGGTGTGTTTATGCCATCGGCGCAGCAGGATCTGGACGGCGTCGTCACCGTCAGCCTCGGCGCGAAAGGCGTGGTCGAACTCGAACTGGTCTCCAGCGGCGAGAAGTGGGGACGCGGCCCGTCCAAGGATGTGCATTCCTCGCTCAAGGCGATGGTCGACAGCCCGGCCTGGCATCTGGTCAAGGCGCTCGACACGCTGGTCTCGGCCGACGGCAACACGATCACGATCGACGGCTATCCGCAGCCGCGCCCGCTCAGCGCCGAGGAGAAGGCGATGATCGCCACGGCCGTCGCGCGCAAGAGCGAAGCGCAGGCGAAGAAGCAGCTCGGCGTGCAGCACTGGATCGACGATCTGCCGTGGCAGCAGGCGAACGAACGGCTCGAATCGCAGCCGACGGTCAATATCGAAGGCCTCGTCGGCGGCTACACCGGTCCCGGCGGCAAGACCGTGCTGCCGCACAAGGCGGTGGCGAAGATCGACATGCGCCTGGTGCCCGATATGACATTGAAAGACGCCGTCGCCGCGCTCAAGGCGCATCTGGCCAAGCACGGCTTCGGCGACATCGAGGTCAACGTCTCCGGCGGCTACGATCCGACGCAGACCGCGGCGAGCGCGCCGCTGATCCAGGCCCAAGTGAGCGTGCTCAAGCGCGCCGGCATCGATCCGGTGCTGTGGCCGCGCAATGCCGGCTCCTATCCCGGCTACGTGTTCACCGGCGCGCCGCTGAAGCTCGCCTCGGGCCATTTCGGCCTCGGCCACGGCAGCGGCGCGCATGCGCCCGACGAGTACTACGTCATCGAGTCGAGCAATCCGAAGGTGGAAGGCCTCGACGGTGCGGTGCTGTCGTTCGTCGACTATCTGTACGAACTCGGGAAGTAGCCGAGCGAATGTCGCCGCTGGCTGTGCCCGACGAGGCGATCGTCGTCCCCGACTGGCCTGCGCCCGCGCGGGTGCGCGCCGCGGTCACGACGCGGCTCGTGCGCGGCGCGTCGTCGTCGCCGTTCGATGCGTTCAATCTCGGCGCGCAATGCGGCGACGATCCCGCGGCGGTGATGGCCAACCGAGCGGCGCTGTCATCACTGCTCGGGTTGCCCGCCGAGCCGCGCTGGCTACGCCAGGTGCACGGCACCGATGTCGCCGTGTTTGCTGCCGCGGCGACGCACGGGGATCCGAGGAATGCCGATGCGTCAGTGACGCGCGCGCCCGGCGTCGTTCTCGCCGTGCTCACCGCGGACTGCCTGCCGCTGCTGGTCTGCGCGGACGACGGCAGCGAAATCGCCGCCATTCACGCCGGCTGGCGCGGACTCGCCGCCGGCGTCATCGAACGCGCCATCGAGCATCTCGGCGCACCGCGCGAAAACCTGCTCGTCTGGCTAGGACCGGGCATCGGCGCGGATTCGTACGAAGTCGGCGCCGAGGTGCGCGAGGCGTTTGTCGCGCAGTCGCCGCAGAACGCCGAAGCATTCACGCCGACGCGGCCAGGACACTGGCGCTGCGATCTCTACGCCCTTGCGCGGCGGCGCCTGGCCGCGCTCGGCGTCACCCGCATCTACGGCGGCGGCTTCGACACCTATAGCGATGCGCGTTTTTATTCCTATCGCCGCGCCGCGCACACCGGCCGGTTCGCCAGCTTGATCTGGATCGCCGGCTGAGGCATCGCAAATCTTGACCGGAAGCAAAATCCTGCCTCCGTTTTTTGGTTGAATTCACCCACATACTGCCTCATATCTCGGACATCTTGCGGCGAGGGGCCGCGCGTTCCTTTTTTCAGGGTATTCCGATGCGAATGGACAAACTGACCTCGCGTTTCCAGCAGGCGCTTGCCGATGCGCAAAGCCTGGCCGTGGGGCGCGACAACAATATGCTCGAGCCCGCGCATTTGATGGCGGCACTGCTCGATCAGCAGGGCGGATCGACCGTGCCGCTGCTCGCGCAGGCCGGCGTCAACGTGCCGGTGCTGCGTCAGCGCGTAGCCGAGACGATCGAGCGCCTGCCGCAGGTGAAGGGGCAGGAAGGTAACATCAATGTCTCTAACGAATTGACGCGCCTGCTCAACCTGACCGACAAGCTTGCGCAGCAGCGCGGCGATGCGTTCGTCGCGAGTGAGTTGTTCGTGCTTGCCGCGGTCGACGACAAGGGCGAAATCGGCCAGGCGCTGAAAGCGGCCGGCGCGACGAAGGCGAAGCTCGAAGCGGCGATCGAAAA
>DAIMZS010000083.1:5389-11553 GCA_036733825.1 Rudaea sp. | reverse complement strand
CGCTTACGGATGGCTGCGCTTGGCGAAGAGCATGAAGAATTGCTCCTCTCGGTGAGTGGCAGCGACGCAATCTATGCGCCAGGTCTGTTTGCCGTCGAGACGGCCAGTGGCTTGTGGAAATATGTTGGCGCGGGCAAGTTGCGCGAAGACGACGCCTGCCGCGAGCGGCACCCGGTTTATGATTTGCTCTATGTGCTGACCGCGCGGCGCACGGGTTCGGCGCTGCTCACCGTCGACAAGCGTCTGGCCGCGTTGGCAAAAAAATTGGGTGTGCCGCTGGCGGTGTGATTTTGCCGCGCAACTTATGACTCGTCGAATAGTCGGTTAGGGCTTTGATGCGACCGTGACCGCGACGGGAGCGGATGCGCGTAGCGCCGCCAGCTGCGCCTTCATTTCATCGAGGTCGCGAGCCGCCGATTCGAGCGCTGCAACGCGATTTCGTTGCCGAGTCATTTCTTCTTTCTGCGCCGCCAGTTCCGCGCGAAGGGTTACGACTTCGCGATTCTTCTCCTCGCGCAGGGCGGCAATCTCGCGATTTCTTTCCGTCAATTCGGCGTGCAGTCCCTGAATCGCCGCGAGTGCCACGCCGTCGGCGTCGACGGTGCTGATGCTTTTGTCCGACGGACCGAGATGAAACGCCGCGTAGAAATCTTGCGCCATCGGACCCATGTGCCGGTAGTCCGCATCCTGCGCCTTGTATCGCCAGGTGCTCAGTGGTATTTCGGTCACTTTTTTCAGCACCTCGCGCGGGTCGACCGGCTGTAGCGCCGTTTTGGTGTTGCGGTCGGAGGTGATGTTCCAGGCGCTGTCGCCATGGTTCAGTGTGGCATTGCTCGAGCCGTCTGCGCTTAGCGTGAGCACGATGCCGCCGTCGGCGACGACTTTGAACTGATTGTCCTTGTCATTGACGATGCCAGTTGTTCGTGAGCTATCGCCAAAAATGAAAGATCCAGTATGACCACCCGAACCGACATTGCTGCCAATAGCAATCGAATTGTCAGCATCCGCAAAGGTTGCTGATCCCATGGCGAAGGAATTTTTTCCGCTGGCGGTCGTTTGACTCCCCATGGCGGTCGAGGCGACGCCAGAGGCGCGAGTTTTATAACCCATTGCTGTCGAGCTGTTGGCTTCGGCAACTGTGCTCTCGCCCATTGCCATAGAGGCGAGGGCGGTGGCCTCCGAAGCGAAGCCCATTGCCATCGCGCCACCGCCCCCCGTGGCCGTCGTACCTGAGCCCAGGGCGGTTGAAGTATCGCCGCTGGCGGTTGTGTTGTATCCCATGGCTGCGGAGTAACTGCCCACATTGGCATCATCCCATTGCGATGAGCCTACATATCCCATACGGAATGCCGCTTTGCCGGGATACCACATCAGACGAATGCCCGGACCCGTGGCCGGAATAGAGCCGCTGCCTGCTGAGCCAGCCACCAGTCCGCCGTCACTGAATACCTGCAGTAGGCTGTTCGCCACCAACGCGTTGCTTGCGTTATAGCGTAGCGTCTGATTCACGGTGCCGATTGGCAGCGTCGCGCCGCTGCCCGCTGCACCGCAAGTCCATGCTGTGCCGCTCCACTGCGCAAACTCGTTTGCTGTGCAAGTTTGCGGCAACTGATACGTCGGCGCCACCGAGAAGGTGGTGCCGGTCAAGGTCAGGCCCGTTGCTGCGGTATAGCTGCCGGCGCCCGTGCCGCCACTGCAAGGGCCGAGTTGGCCACCGGCGCCCATGCATAAACTCTGCGATTGCGCTGGCGCGGAAATCACGCTTGGCAAACTGACCGCGCCGGATTCCTGGACACGCAGGCGCTCGTTCGCGCCGCTCGCGTCTTTGACGACGAAGCCGCTGCCGGCGGAAGGCTGCACGGTGACATCGCTCGCACGCAGCGGCAGCGATGCGCCAAGCGCGCATACGAGCGTGGCGGCATGAAACATCCGCTTGCGCGCAAGCGGGAGGCGCGCGACCGGAACGAACGGCAGAGCGGAGGGACAGAGGATGGACATAGCAATTCTCCTTGAGGCGCGACGTATCGCGGCTCTTAAGCAAGGAAAGGAAAAAAAGCGCCTGACCGTGGCCGTCTCCGGCTCCTCGTTATCGACTCGTCTCCCGCATGGCCCCGTCGCCAACACAAGAGCTGCCCTGTCGCGCAGCCGGCCAGGCGCCGGCAAGCTTTCGCCACTGCGAAGCGAAGCTCACAGGCTAGTCACGAATATGAGGGGCCGCCTGACACTCGACGGACAGTTGTCGGACATCAAGCGGACAGTGGCTTTCCCCGCACGAGACACTTCGAAAAGCGAGGACGCCAGCCGCGCCTGCGATAGCTCGGCAGTTCAGATGCAGAACTCAGTTTCGTTTGCGTTTCGCCGAGGAAGGCTCGACGGCAGCGGGCGAGGCTGCCGCGTTGCCCGGCGGCAAAATTTCCCGCGCCACTTCGTAGTGCCGCACCAGCGGCTCCATCTGCAGCAGAAACTGCTCGTCCTCGGGGTAGTAGACCGCCTTCTCGGGATTCTCGCCGGCGAATTCGCGCACTGCGCTCATCGATTCCCACAGCGAGATCAGCATGAATTCGCAGTGGTCGCCCTGGATGCGGCGCAGGACGGTGACGCCGCGGTTGCCCTTGCTCTTTGCGTAGTCGGTGAGGCCGGTCTGATCGAGATAGGCGAGATAATCGTCGGCCTTTTCTTTGAGCGTGATTCCGCGCCAGATGCGAGCGATCATGCCTGACTCCGCGCCGTTGCCGGTGAGGCGCAAAGCATAGCGCAAGCCGCGCTGTCACTTGCGAAATTTGCGTGAGCGGCCGTTGGCACGGTGTTTGGCGGTGCAATCGAGTTCGGCATCGACAGATCGCGCCCGCCGTGCGCTGACTTGCGCAGGCTAGACTACGACCTGGTCCATCATGGAGAGCTGGCTTGGCGGTGATTTTGGTTTTCGGCGCGAGCGGCGTAGTCGGACAATTTCTGCTGCCGCAGCTCGCGGTGCGCGGCGATCGCGTTCTGGCGATAAGCCGCGGCGCGCACGCTAACACACACACCGCCGCCACCGGTGTCGAATGGCTACGCGGCGATTTGTGCGGCGAGGTGCCGCCGTTGCCACCGGTCGACGTCGTGTTGAGTCTCGGTCCGCTCGATGCGTTCGCCGCGTGGTTCGTGCGCGCATCGCCGGCGGGGACGCAGCAAGTGATCGCGCTCAGTTCGATGAGCGCGGAAAGCAAACGCGCCTCCATCGACGCCGCCGAGCGAGACCTGAGCATGCGCCTGCGCAGCGCCGAGGAACAATTGATGCAGGCCGCGCGCGAGCGCGATGTCGCCTGCACGATTTTCCGCCCGACATTGATCTACGGCACCGGCCGCGACCGCAGCCTCGCGCCGATCGCGCGCTTTGCGCGGCGCTTCCGCGTGCTGCCGATTCCGCGCGGGGCGAGCGGGTTGCGCCAGCCCGTGCACGCCGCCGATCTCGCCGAAGCCTGCCTTGCCGTGCTCGGCAACGCGGCCACGTTCGGCAAGATCTACGAACTCGGCGGCGGCGAACGGCTGCGTTTCGACGACTTGCTCGCGCGCATCGCCGCGGGTCCGCCGCGCCTTGCGCTGCCTCTGCCGATCCCGCTCGCCTGGGTGCGCATCGCCACGCGTCTCGCGCGCGGGCGCATCGGCGCGGGTGCGCTCGCGCGCCTGACCGAGCCTCTCATTGCAGACATCGACGCGGCCGTACGCGATTTCGGTTACGCGCCACGCGCGTTCCGCGCGCAGGATGTGCTGGGGTTAGCGGATTCGCCCAAATCCGATTGACGGCGTCGCGGGCGAAGCAGAAGATCAGCGGCGAACGAGGGGAGCATCGCATGGCTGATCCGATCTGCATGACAGGGCAGACGCGGGCGGTTCGTCCGACCCGGTTTGTCTGCCGGAAGAGTGCTGCGATGCAGCGAGCCGAGCCATCGAGTTCTCGGCATAATCCTCAAAACAAGCGTTTGAATTTTTCATCATCATCCCAAAAGCATGCCGCCTCGCGCGGAGGAGAACATCATGCGCAGATTTAGCTTTCGCCCCTTGATCTTGCCGTCCCTGCTGCTGACCGCGCTCGCCGGCCAAAACGCACAGGCGTACGACTACACCGCGCCGGTGCCGCTGCACACCACGGCCAAGTTCGACCCGACCTCGGGCACGGTGCCGTTTCCGATCGACCTGCTGCGCCAGGGCTCGACCGACCTGACCCTGAACATTCCGATCGCCGCCGGCACGCCGGCGTCGCAGGCCGGGGTGTACAACGCATTGAATTCGCTCGACGGCTTCAGCACGACGGCGCCGTGGAGCACGACCTTCGCCGCCCCGCTGACCGCGAGCAGCGTTGCCGGCGGCCAGACCGTCCACTTCTACGAAGTGCACACGGATCCGGCGACCGGCGCCGTTCTCGGCGTCGTGCGCGAGCTCGCTTCGCCGCAGGAATATGTCGCCACGCTGGCGTCGAACGCTGCTTCGGGCGCGACGCTCGCGATCGTGCCGACCAAGCCGCTCAAGCAGCTGACCTCGTACATGGCCGTGTTGACCAACGGCATTACCGACGCCGGCGGTGCGGCGACGCGCCAATCGCTGATCTACGGCTTCGCCAAGCGCACCAATCCGCTCTGCACCGGCGGCAAGTCGACCCTGCCGGCGTTGACCGATGCGAATGCCTGCGCGCTCGAGCCGCTGCGCCAGCTGGTCAACCTGCAAGAGGCGGCGGCGAACACGGCCGGCGTCACTCCGTCCAGCATCACCCTGTCGTGGACGGCGACGACGCAGGCGACCACCGCGACGATGCAGGCGATCACCGGCCTCGTCGACGCGGCGCCGAACTCGAACATCGCCGTGGTGCCGATCGGCAAGACGCTTGCGGACCTCATTCCGGGCCAGCCGCCGATCGCCGACATCTACGTCGGCGCGCTCGGCCTGCCTTATTACCTGTCGGCGCCGTCGGCAGCCAATCCGGTGGCGCCGCTCACCAATTACTGGACCGCGCCGCCGTGCGGCCAGGTCGCCTCGTGCAAGGCGCTCGGTCTGGATCCGACCTCGACGAACGTGACCTTCGCCAACCCGCTGCCGGCCGCGACTTCGGCGCAGACCGTGCCGGTGATCATGAGCGTGCCGAACGCGAATTCGGGCAAGACCAAGCCGGCATCCGGCTGGCCGGTGGTGATCTACCAGCACGGCATCACGAGCAATCGCCTGACCATGCTCGCCGCGGTCGCCGCGCTGACCCAGGCCGGCTACGCCGCGATCGCGATCGATCTGCCGCTGCATGGTCTTGATCCGAGCAGTCCGTTCCACGGTAACCAGCTGCTCGCGGGCACCCCGGGCGCGCCGCTGATGACCGGCGAGCGCACCTTCGACCTGCCGCAGATCGATCCGGCGACGAGCCAGCCCGTTGCGGGTTCGGTGGCCTCGTCGGGTTCGTATTTCATCAACCTCACCAGTTTGCGCACCTCGCGCGACAATCTGCGCCAAGGCGTTTCCGACCTGCTGGAACTGCGCAGCGCGATTCCGTCGGTCAGGGCGCTCGACGGCACGCCGCTGTTCGATGCCGCGCGCGTCGCCTTCCTCGGCATCTCGCTCGGCAGCATCGAAGGCACCACCTTCATGTCGCTCGCGGCAACGCCGAACACGGCGGTGCAGAATGCGGTGCTCAACGTGCCGGGCGGCGGCATCACCGGTTTGCTGCTCGGCTCGCCGACGTTCGGGCCGGTGATCATCAGCGGCCTCGGTGCCGCAGGCATCCAGCCGGGCACGGCGGATTTCAATACCTTCCTCGTGGCGACGCAGACGGTGATCGATTCGGGCGATCCGATCAATTACGCCGGCGATGCGGGCACCGGTGCGGTGCTCGCCGGCAAGAACCTGCTCGCGCAGGAAGTCGTCGGCGGCAGCGCGCCGCTGGCGGGCGATGCGACCGATGCGAAGTACTATGACGCGAACGGCAAATGGCTGCCGGATCAGGTGATTCCGAACACCGTCGCCACCTCGCCGCTGTCGGGCGGTACGCCGATCATCGCGTTGCTCGGCCTGGCGCCGATCAGTTCGACGACACAGTCGCCGACGGGCATCCACAACTCGGTGCGATTCGTCAGCGGCGTGCACTCCTCGCTGCTCGATCCGACGGCGTCGCCGCAGACCACGGTGGAAATGCAGACGCAGGCGGC
>DAIMZS010000083.1:0-5289 GCA_036733825.1 Rudaea sp. | reverse complement strand
TGCTCGATCCGACGGCGTCGCCGCAGACCACGGTGGAAATGCAGACGCAGGCGGCGAGCTTCTTCGCCACCGGCGGCATGGCCGTGCAGATCACGAACTCGGCGGTCATCAAGCAGTAAACCCGGAACCTCAAGGACATCTCGCCATGAATAAAATCCAACAACGCCAGCGAATCGTTCCGGCCCTGACCGCGCTGAGTTTCGCCATCGCCGCCGCCGTCACCAGCCAGGGCGCCTTTGCGAGCGCCTTCCAGCTCACCGAAAACTCCGCCCAAGGCCTCGGCCGCGCGCAGGCCGGCGGGCCGGCCGCGCCGGGCGACTGCTCGGCGGTGGTCAACAATCCGGCGGCGATGAGCGATTTCACCACGCAATGCGTCGCGGGTACCCTGTCGGCAATCAATTTCAGCGCCAAGTTCCATGGCAGCGGCACCGATGCTTTTGGTGAACCGATGACTGGCGGCAATGGAGGTGACGGCGGAACAACGTTGCCGGTGCCATCGGCGTACTACATTCGTCCGATCAACTCGCAGTTCGCGCTCGGTTTCGGCCTATCAGTGCCGTTCGGTTTTCAGACCGAATACGACGATCGCTGGGTCGGCCGCTACGAATCGGTGAAGACCAAGCTGCAGTCGCCGGCGATTACGGTGGCGGGCTCGTGGAAGGTCTCGGATGAGCTTTCGATCGGCGCGAGCATCTTCGCCCAGCGCACGTCTGCGGAAATCGTGCAGGACATCGACCTAGGTGCGCTGCTCGCGCAGCCGACTGGTGGGGCCACTGTGCCGCAGTATTACGATGGTCAAGGCGGTCTGAAAGGCTATGCTTGGGGCTGGGGCGCGGGCCTCGGTGTTCTATGGAAGCCGACACAGGCGGATCGCATCGGCTTCAACCTGCGTTCGCAGGTTAACAACACGATTGATGGTACGGCGACATTCCTCGTTCCATCGAACCTTGCCCCGTTGTTGAGTCCGGCTTTTGTGACCGGTTCGGGCAAGGCCGCTTTTAGCACGCCGTGGTACGCCAATCTAGGCTGGTGGCATACAGTCAACGATCGTTTCAGCTTCGGCGTGACCGCGAATTACACACACTGGTCGAGCTTCAAGAATTTGCAGATCGTTTACGCTAACCCGGCGCAGCCGGGTAGCACGGAAATCTTCGACTACAAGAGCACGTGGTTCACCTCGATCGGCGGCGACTATAAACTCGACAACCGTTGGACATTGCGTGCAGGTGTGGCGTACGACCAAACGCCGACCAGGGATTCGACGCGCGATCCGAAGGTGCCGGACAATTCTCGCACCTGGCTCTCGGTCGGTGCGGGTTACCAGTACAGCGACAACCTGCGCATCGATGCTTCGTTCACGCATCTTTTCGTCGACGACGCGAAGGTTAATGATTTATCGCCGTCGCTGAGCACGCTGACCGGTGCGTTTAAGGTGTACGGCAACGTGCTCGCAGTATCAGGGCAATACACGTTTTAAGTTTCTTCGCACTAGAACACAAAAGGCCGGCTATATGCCGGCCTTTTGGTTTGCGCGATACGTTCAGCTCAATGATCGCCTCATTGAATAAGACTATTTACTACAGGTGGATCCAGAGTTAACAACAGTATTGTTGACATTGGTGCCTTGGAAAGTTACGTCACAGTCACCAGATGATCCGTCTGTATTGATATTGAACATCTGATTATTCTGGACGACGTTGTTGGAGTCGTTCCACATCGAAATGCCGCCGTAATAGGTGTTGCTAATATTATTATTTGCTATGTTTGCACCCGAAAGTCCGACGGTGTCGATCCCCCATTCCCAGCTATTTCCAATAATGTTGTTTGTTATAACAATCCCATTGCATGCCGATTGTCCGGGGCTATTCGTTGTGTATATAGATGACTCTCCGGATTCGCTGATATTACTTTGATTGATAGTTACCGACGATGATCCATAGCAGTCGATTCCTCCGTCCCCGCCGGGACCGTTTCCTCTGCCAAGAACATTTGCATTTTCGACATCGACGTGGTTGGAGTTATTGATCCACATGGATCCTACCGCGCCTTGCCCAGTGGAGTGTCCTCCACCCATGCCTCTGAATTCGTCATGCAAAAGAGTTACATATTGGGCTTGATTGATTGCCAGGTTCATTCGGACTACGTTCTTGAATTGAACGTCGGATAGGGTGATAGAACTACCCCCGGTTATGGTGAGATTTGTGTTGGGTCCAACGGATGTCGTTGTATTTCCGTTGATAGTTAAATTGTTAATCTTTATGCCTGTTGTGCTAGTGATATCAAACATATCACCAGAAAAAGATGATTGAGCTTGAATCGTAGTGGCGTAACAAGCAGGCAGATATATTTCTTGTCCATTTATCTGTTGGCCAGTATCAATTTTTTGGCCGAGACCTTGGATTTCGACGTTGCTGGGTATGCTAATTGATGAAGTCAGAACAAAAGGAGTTGATCCGCTTTGCAAACAAAGAGTAGCCGGGGGAGTAAGGCTAGCAATTGCCGACGCTAGATTTCCACCTTGAGGAAGGGTTGTGGTGCACTGATCCAAAGTAGGTGTTAGCTCACAACCGTATGCGATTGCAGATATCAAAACTAAAATTACAGAGAACAACGTGCTCCTGATCATGACAAACGTCTCCTGGTAGTTGAGTTTGCATCAATGCTCCCCGGCCCCGAAAATATTTGCGCAATCATTCTGACGCTACGCTTCAAATTTAATCTGCTGTGTTTTTCACGCAGTTGACTGTACTGAGTACATGTTTATCGCAACCGTGTTGCATATATCGGTTTCAATATAAAGTTCTGCAAATCTTTGCAAAAATATGCAACGGTCGGTCCAGACCGATCGGCAGATGGGTGGGTCGATTGGGCGGCGGCTTGTGCCGCTGCTATTCGGGCGGAAGCCTTTCTGCGCGTCAAAAGGCCGGCTTTCACTCGGCCTTCTTTTTGAGTCGCTCAGTAGGCGATGCCGACGCGCCGCATCAGCTTGGCCACCAACCAGGCCGGGCCGATCAGCAGATAGGCGAGATCGGTGAGAAACGACGGTTTGCGGCCTTCGATCTTGTGGCCGATGAACTGGCCGATCCAGGCGGCGACGAACACGGCGATCGCCAGCCACATCAGCGCCGAGGCGCCGAGCACGCGATACAGCGCTTCGGTGACGAGGCCGTAGACGACGAATACCGCGAGCATGCCGAACGCGAGCGGCCGCGACAGGCGCAGATAGAACGCGAAGGAAAGCACCATCGCGGCGGCGGCCCAGAGCCCGGCGCGGCCGATCATCGCCGGCACGGGGACGATCCAGAGCAGCGCGATCACGGTCCACAGGATGGCCGGTACGCAAATCCAGTGGATCGCGATATTGGTCGGGTGACGATGGTCTTCGCTGTAATTGCCGAGCCAGCGATCGATTTCGCGGCGCGCGTCTGGACTCGAATGGAGGGCGGCTTCGTTCACGGCGGCCTCGTGCGGAGTGGGTACGTCGTCGAGCATAGCGCCTGTCGCACCACGCGCAAGGGCCGGTGCAGCAGTTGAAGGTGGGCAGTCAGGCCATGGTCGAGCGCCACAAATGCAGTACGGCATAAGCCCGGTACGGCCGCCACGCCTGCGACAGTTCTTCGAGCGCGCGGGTCGGCACCGGCCGCCCATCGCGCGCGACCGCCTTGCGCAGGATGATGTCGGCGGCGGGGAAGGCGTCCGCATGCGCGAGGCCGCGCATCGCCAGATAATGCGCGGTCCAGTCGCCGATGCCGGGCAAGGCGGTCCATTCGCGCACGAACTCGGCGAGCGGGCGGTCGGCGCGGAAATCGACGCGGCCGTCGCGCACCGCCGCGGCGATAGCGCGCAAGGTCGCGATGCGCGCGCCGGTGATGCCGAGCCCGCTCAGGTCGGCTTCGGCCAGCGTCTCCGGCGTGGGGAACAAATGTACTTTTCCACTTTGCGGCGTCGCCACTTCGTGGCCGAACTTGCGCACGACACGCTCGGTCAGCGTGCGTGCCGCGGCGACGGTGACCTGCTGGCCGAGCACGGCGCGGATGGCGATCTCGAAGCCGTCCCAGCCGCCCGGCAAGCGCTGGCCCGGATGGCGCGCGATGCAGGCTTTTAGCTGGCGGTGTCGGCCGAGGTGCGTGTTGATCGCGGCGATATCGGCGTCGAGATCGAACATGCGCCGTACGCGCGCGACGATGTCGGGAATATGCGCCGCATCGGCAAAGTCGATGCGCAGATCCAGCGCATGGCCGTGTGCCGCGTGGGTGACGGAGAGTTCGCCGACGTGGCCGTCCAGCGCAAAAACGCGGCGATAGCTCGATTCGTCGACGCGTTCGATACCCGGAATCGCACGCTTGGTGAAGAAGGCGAGCAGGGCGGCAAAGTCGTGCGGCGGCTGATATTCGAGGCGAATGGCTTCGTTGAGGCGCGAAGCCGTCTTGCGGGAAAAACCATCCCCACCCAACCCTCCCCTTGAAGGGGAGGGCTTAGAAGCCATAGCGCAGAAAACCGCCGTCGACTGCGATGCATTCGCCGGTGACATAGGATGACGCGGGCAGGCACAGGAAAGCGATTGCGGAGGCGACTTCCTCCGGCTCGCCGACGCGGCCCATTGGCGTGCGTTCGAGCACTTCGTCGAGGTATTCCTCGTTCGCGAGTTTCAGCGCGGTGCGCTGCGTGCGGATATACCACGGCGCCACGGCGTTGACGCGGATGCCGTCCTCGGCCCATTCGCAGGCGAGGTTGCGGGTCAGCTGCGCGAGCGCGGCCTTGGTCATGCCATAAGGCGAACCGGTGCGCACGTGGATCAGGCCTGACACCGAGCTGACGTTGACGATCGCCGCATTGCCATGCTCGGCGAGTTGCGGATAGGCGAGCCGGCTCATCTCGAAGGCGCTCATCACGTTCAGCTCGATCAGGCTGCGCACTTCGCCTTCGTCATAGTCGAGCGTCGGCTTGCTCGCGTTGCCGCCGGCATTGTTGACGAGGATCGACAGCGGCAGTTCGAGGTCGGCGACCCAGTCGAACACCTCGCGCCGCTGCTCGGCATCGGCGACGTCGGCGGCGAAGGCGACGATGTCGTTCTCCGGAAACTCCTCGGCCAACTCCGCACGCGCGGCTTCCAGATGCGCCTCGTCGCGCGCGACCATCAGCACGTCGGCGCCGAGCATGGCCAGCTCGCGCGCCGTCGCCTGGCCGATGCCCCGGCTGGCGCCGGTGATCAGCGCGACCTGTCCGTCCAGGCGCCAGCGCGCCGCATTCGTTGTCATGGCTGTCTCCTTCGGCAAAGCGCGATTGCCT
>DAIMZS010000082.1:9968-11585 GCA_036733825.1 Rudaea sp. | reverse complement strand
GTCGCGCAGGGCGATGCTCGTATGGGTGAACGCGCCGGGATTGATCAGGATGAAGGCCGTTCCGTCCGTCCGCGCCCGTTGCACGCGCTCGACCAGTTCGTGCTCGGCATTGGACTGGAAGTGATCCAGCGCATGCCCGGCCGCCTTGGCGCTCGCGGCCAGATCGGCATTGATTTCGTCCAGGGTCGCGCGCCCGTAGATTTCCGGCTCGCGCGTGCCGAGCAGGTTCAGATTGGGGCCGTGCAGGACGAGGATGTTCGCCACGAAGGAAAGTCCGCCGGGCCGACGGCCCGTTCAAGGCGCGAGAGTCTGCGCCGACGAATCGGGAATGTCCAGTCCGTTAGTTTCACGATCGCTGAAATTAGCCGATGTTCGAGGCAATGGCCCCCGCGCCGCGTCTAGTTCGCCAGGTGCGGCGCGAGCCAGCTTTTCAGCGTGCCATCGTCGAAATACCCGGCGCGCTGGGCGAGGATGCGGCCGTCGCGGCCGATCAGCACGCTGTACGGCAGGACGCTTTTCGTATCCCCGTAGCGCAGGGCGGCGTCCTGATCCTCGTCGCTGATCAGGATCGGGTAGCGCACGGGGTATTCCTTGAGAAATTCGCGTACCGCCTCGCCGTCGTCGATCGCGACGCCGACCACGTTCAGCCCGTTGAGCTTCTCGTGAGCGGCGTCGAGCAGCGGCATTTCCTCCCGGCACGGGCCGCACCAGGTCGCCCAGAAATTGAGCAGGACAAACTTGCCGTCGAACTCGGACAGGTGCCGGGTTTGGCCGTCCAGATCGGCCAGTTCGAGATCGGCGCGCGCGTCGCCGACCTTGAGCACGGTCATGCCCGGCGGCACCGGCTTGTCCGGAAGACCATCCATGTGCGCCGAGACGAACAGGCCAAGCGCGGCGCCGAGGACGGCGACGGCGACGATGACGAGGTTGGAGCGGTTGAACATCAGTGCGGCGCGCGTTTGCCTTCGAGTGCGTCCTGGACTATGCCTTGGGTCAGCACGGTCGGCAAGGCGTGGCCGTCCTCGCCCTTGCGGAAGACGACATAGAGCGGCACCCCGACCGAATGGAACTTCGCCAGAAACGCCTCGATGTCCGGATCGGGATTGGTCCAGTCGGCAACCATGAACACCGTATCGGTGCGCTTGAGCAGGTCGCGAAACGCGTCGGTGTGCAGCACGGCGCGCTCGTTGACCTTGCAGGTCGTGCACCAGTCGGCGCCGACATCGACGAATACCGCCTTGCCTGCCTTGCGCAGGTCGTCGAGCTTGACCGGACTGAAGGCGACCTGCCCTGCCACATCGGCGGCGGTGGTCGCGGTGCGCTCGAGGCGCGCAATCGCATACAGCGGCGGCAGCGTGAGCAGCAGCGCGACCAAGGCCAGAGCCCGCCCGGCGCCGCTGCCATAGCGGCTGCGCTCGAACCACCACAACGCCAAACCGAGCATGATTACGCCGACGAGGACCAGGCCGATCGCATCCACGCCGCGCTGATTGCCGAGCACCCAGACCAGCCAGGCCGCGGTGAGATACATCGGAAATGCCAGCAGCTGCTTGAGCGTTTCCATCCACGCGCCGGGCTTGGGCAGCAGGCGGCCGATCGCGGGCACGAAACCGATCA
>DAIMZS010000082.1:0-9868 GCA_036733825.1 Rudaea sp. | reverse complement strand
TAGACGAGAATCGCGACGATCAGCGGCTGCTGCAGCTGATAACCCCAGCCGTAGGCGAGCCCAGCCTGACGCAGCGCGATCACGGCGAGGCCGACGGCGGCGAAGGAAATCATCACGCCGGCGGTGTACCAGAGCACGTGCTTGCGCGCTTTCTGCGGCGACTCGCCGCCTTCGAGGATCGACAGCGCCTTGAGCGAAAGCACCGGCAGCACGCACGGCATCAGGTTGAGAATCAGACCGCCGAGCAACGCGGCGAAGAGGGCGGCGAGCAGCGAACCCGGACCGGCCGCCTCCGGCCGTCCCTGCTGCTGCGAGGTGTCGGCCGCCGTCGCGGGCTTGGCGGCGGCGCTCGTCGTGCCGCCAGTCATCGCGACATCGATATTGCGTGTCGTCGGCGGATAGCAAAGGCTGCCGTCGAGGCAGCCTTGAAACGTCGAGGTCAGATGCAGCGGCTGGCCCGCGGCGAGGCCCGACACGGCGATCGGCACTTCGACTTGATCGAAATACACCGTGGTTTGGCCGAAGCTCGCGTCCTCGTGCAACTTGCCTTCCGGCCAGCGCGGCGCGGCCAGGGTGGCGTTGTCGGCGCGGAACGAGGTTTTGTCGCGATAGAGGTAGTAATTCTTCGGCATCGTGAAGCGCACGAGCACCTCGCTCGGGCTCGTCGCGATCGCTTCGAACACGTAGGCCTTGTCGACCGGCAGCGGTTCGTCGGGATTGAGCGCATTGGCGGCCGTGCCGCCGCCGATCAGATCGGGGCCCGAGCCGCCGCCCACCCCCGCCGGCAGGGCGACGGTGAGTTTCGTCGTGTGCGGCGGATAGCAGATCTTCGGTTCGACTTCGTGGCAGCCCTGGTAGCGCACGGCGAGCGTGACCTGCTTGGCCTCGGCTGGCGCGGTCAGCTTCTGCGTCGAGGAGAAATCCTTGTGATAGACCTCGACGTCGCCGAGGAACTCGTCGTGCTTTTTCTCGCCGGCGGGCAGCTCGTGAGCGGCGAGCGCGACGCCGGCGTCGGCGGTCGTGACCTTGATGCGGTCGCGATAGAGGTAGTAGTGCTCCGCCAGCTTCCACTCCAGGCGCACCGTGTCGCGGTCGACGGCCTGCGCTTGAACGCGGAACGCTTCCTCGATCGGCAGCAAGCCGTCCGCGCCGGCGTCTTGCGCGGGCGCGTGCGGGGCGAAACCGGCGAAAAGTAGAAAAAAGAGGGGCGAAGCCAGGCGGGAAAACTTCATCAGGGCATTGTCGCAGAGTTGTAGGTCGAGTCGCACCCAGACCGGGCGGGGGAGCGAGTGCTTACTGAATGCCGGGTTGAGCACGAAATGTTCAAAGTGCGGTGAAAAGAATCGAATCGATCTAAATGAGGCCGCAGCTTTCTTCAACCGTGGCGGACAGTTACATACGCCGCCGAATTGACGCGGCGCGACGTGCATATGTGAAACTTTTGTAATCTAATGCGCCCCACACAGCCCTAGGGCTTGTGGGGGAGGGTAGCCCGTCGCGAGCAATCGCGGCGGGCTTTTTATTTGCGGCTTTCGTTTCGTGCGGCGTCGAACGGCTTTTGCTCCAGCTCGTCATTCCCGCGTGCTTCTGGCGGGAATCCAGCGTCTTTGCGTTGCTGGACCGAACGTCAAAAAGCGAAAGGCACTGGATTCCCGCTAGGAGCACGCGGGAATGACGAACAAAAAAGAGAACTCGCCGCGCTGAGCGTCGATGCTCATCAGTCCGCGCCGCCTTGCGCAGCTCTCGCCGTTTGCGCAACATCCCAAACCCAATCCGCCAGCGCCGCCCTTCCTTGTCCGCAGTTTCGGCCTTTTCCACCCGCGAATTCCTCGCCGACCGCTACACGCGCCTGCTCGCGCGCTGCCGCGAGGCCGGCGTCGTGCTGCACGACGACGCCGGAGTCGACGAACGCGTGCGCCGCGTGCTGCTCGCGAGTGATTTTGCCTGGGAGAGCTTTCAGCGCGACCCCGACATGCTCTCGGCGAACGGCCTGTTGCTGATGGCCAATCCGCATCACGCCGACGCGCGCCCGCTCGCGCTCGATCCGACGCTCGACGACGCCGAAGCGATGCGCGCATTGCGCCGCTATCGCACGCGCGAAGCGGTGCGCTTGATCTGGCGCGACGTCAACGGGCTCGACAGCGTCGAGCAGACGCTCGCCGGTTCCACCGCGCTCGCCGAATCCTGCCTCGTCGCCGCGCACGATTTCGGCGAGCGCGCGCTGATCCGGCGCCACGGCGTACCGCGCGCAGCCGACGGCGCTGCGCAACGCCTCGTCGTCATCGGCATGGGCAAGCTCGGCGGCGCCGACCTGAACTTTTCTTCCGATATCGATTTGATCCTCGCCTTCGACGAGAACGGCGAAACCGACGGCGCGCGCCCGCTCGCGAACGAAACCTTCTTCGCCCGCCTGGGCCAGCTGCTGGTCAAATTGCTCGCCGAAATCACCGTCGACGGCTACACCTACCGCGTCGATCTGCGCCTGCGTCCGTTCGGCAGCGCGGGCCGCGTCGCGTTCTCGTTCGCGGCAATGGAACAGTACTACCAGCGCGACGGGCGCGATTGGGAGCGCTACGCCTGGATCAAGGCGCGGCCCGTCGCGGGCGATGTGAAATCGGGCAAGCGCCTGATCGAGACGCTGCGCCCGTTCGTCTATCGCCGCTATCTCGACTACACCGCGTTCGCCGGCCTGCGCGAGATGAAGGCGCTGATCGACGCCGAAGTCGCGCGCAAGGATCTGGAAGGCAATCTCAAACTCGGCGCCGGCGGCATCCGCGAAATCGAATTCATTGTGCAGCTGCTGCAGCTCATCCGCGCCGGCCGCGAACCGGCCCTGCGCGAGCGCGGCCTGCTGCCGGCGCTCGCGGCCTGCGAACAGCTCGGCGTGATCGCCGCCGACCGCGCCAAACGCCTGCGCATAGCGTATCTGCTGCTGCGCAAAGTCGAGAACCGCGTGCAGATGTTCCGCGATGAGCAGACGCACGTGCTGCCTGACGATGAGCACGCGCGCGCGCGTCTGGCGATCGCGCTCGGCTTCGCCGACATCGCCGCCCTCGAAAGCGAACTGACGCGCGCGCGCGCCGACGTGGCCGCGATCTTCGCCGAAGTGATGGCGCCGCTGCAGGCCGACGAGCGGCCGCAGACCGCGGCGGCGACGACGTACAGCCAGCGCGTCGCCGAGGGCAATGCCGACGCGGCTTTGCTGCAGGCGCTCGGCTACAAAGATGCGGAAGCGCTGCATGCCAAAGTCGTCGCGCTCGTGCACGCCTCGCGCACGATGTCGGCGCGAGGGCATGCGCGCCTGGATGCGCTGCTGCCGATCCTGATCGACGAGGCCGCGCGCAGCGTCGAACCCGAGGTGTGCCTGGACCGTCTGCTGCGCCTGCTCCACGGCGTGATCCGGCGCTCGGCGTATCTGGCCTTGCTCGAGGAGCAGGCCGGCGCGCGCAGGCGTCTCGTCGCGCTGTTTGCCGACAGCGCGCTGCTCGCCGAACGCGTGATCGCGCATCCGCTGCTGCTCGATGACCTGCTCGACGCGCGGTTGGAAACGCAGGCGCCGAGCCACGATGAAGTGATCGCCGCCTCGCGCCGGCATCTCGCCAACGCGCCGGTCGACGACACCGAAGTGCGATTGACCGTGCTGCAGGAAGAAAAGAACAGCGCGGCATTTCGCGTCGGCCTTGCCTACCGCGGCGGCCATCTGGGCGCGGCGGCGACGGCGCGCGGCTTGTCGAACACGGCCGATTTCGTCGTCGCCGAATTGCTCGCAATGGCCGCGCGCGAAATCGAACGCCAGCACGGCCGTTTAGCGGCCGGTGCGGAAGACGCAGGACTCGCCGT
The DNA here is from genome assembly GCA_036733825.1 of Rudaea sp. Taxonomy (GTDB): domain Bacteria; phylum Pseudomonadota; class Gammaproteobacteria; order Xanthomonadales; family Rhodanobacteraceae; genus Rudaea. The sequence goes on along the minus strand of DAIMZS010000082.1, from coordinate 6,028 downwards.
AATCGGCTACGGCAGCCTCGGCGGCGCCGAGCTCGGCTTCGGCTCCGATCTCGATCTGGTATTCGTCTACAACGAGAACTACGCGCAGGCGGAGAGCGACGGCGCGCGTCCGCTCGACGGCGCGCGCTACTACGCGCGCCTCGCCCAGCGCATCGTCAACTGGCTCGGCGTGCAGACGCATGCCGGGCGGCTCTACGACGTCGACGTGCGCCTGCGCCCCGACGGCGGCAAGGGCTTGCTCGTGACGAGCCTGAAATCCTTCGCCGACTATCAGCGCGAGCGCGCGTGGATCTGGGAGCAGCAGGCCCTCGTGCGTGCGCGCCCGATCGCCGGCGACGAGGCGATACTCGCGCGCTTCGCCGAGGTGCGCGCGGCGACGCTGGCGCAATCACGCAACGCGCAGGACGTGATCGAGCAGGTCATCGGCATGCGCGAGCGCTGGCGCGTCGAGCGCGACCGTTCGACCGCCGAGCTGTTCGATTTGAAACAAGGCCAGGGCGCGCTGCTCGACATCGAATTCCTGCTGCAGGCGCTCGTGCTGATCCACTCGCATCCGCATCCGGCGCTGCTGCGCAGCGGCAACACCGCGACCTTGATCGCGCTCGCGCGCCAGGCCGGCCTGTTCGACCGCGCCCAGGCGCGTGCCTTGGCCGACGCGCACGCCGCGCTGCTCGCGCGCTCGCTGAGCTGCACCCTTGATGCGCGCCCGCGCCTGGTCGATAGCGACGCCGAGCTGTTGGCTCACACCCGCGCCGTGACCGAAATCGCCGAACGCTTCGGTCTCAAGTTCGCGTAGCGCGCTGCTCCAGCGCGACCGTGATGTCCGGCCGCGTCGCTTCGATGTGGTGCCACACCTTGCTCGCGACCGCCGCCATCTCGCGCATCGGCGGCGGCTGGTGCAGCCGCGCCATATCCGCATGGATGTCGTGCAGCCAGCCCTGCCCGACGAGCTCGGCATGAAAGGCGGCGAGTTTGGCCGGCGCATCGGCGGGCAGCGAGGTGAACACCGGCGCGCCGGTCGCGCAGGCTTCGCTGAGCATGTTGACCGAATCCGGCGTGACGACGATGCGGTCGGCGACGGCGAGATAACCCGGATACGGGTTGACGCCGTCGGCCTCGCCGCCCCAGAAACACGTGGTGCCATTCTTGAATGCGCCGCGCAGGCGCTCGCGCCATTCGGGCGGCGTGCGCCGCGAGGTGGTGATCAGCATCGAGCCGCCGTCGCGCTCGCGCCAGCGCTCGAGCTGTGCGAGCAGGGCCTCGAACCAGGCTTCGTCCATGGCCAGACCGCGGCGGCGGCCGCCGACGAGCAGCGCAGTGCGCGGCTGCGGCAATTGTTCCAATGTGGAAAATTCCACTTTGGCGTCGGCGAGCCAGGCGTCGTCGACCGGATTGAGCGAACCCATCGTCTGGATGACGTTGGCGCCGTCGAGGCCGTCGTGGCGCGGCGCGACGACGAGGTCGAAATATTTCGGATCGATGCGCGGATCGAGAATCTGTACGGCGAACGTCGCCCCGCCGCTCGCTTCGCGCAGCGCGCGCGTGAGCACGGCCGCGTGCCGGCCGCAGCCGATCGCGAGCGCCGGCCAGGGCGAGGACAGCGTCTGCCACTGCCAGCGCAGAATCGATAGGCCCGCGCCGCGTACGAAGCCCGGGCCGAACCAGCGCCACGGCGCACGCAGCGCAATGCGCAAAATGCGCGGCGACACCCGCAGCGCGAGCGCCAGCGACAGCGCCTGGCGCTCGTTGCCGGCCGCGCCGTCGGTGACGACGACGACGCCTGCGGCGCGTCCTGGGCGGGAGGGCGATTGCGGCTTCACTGACGGATTGTACGTTTGATATGCCTCAGCGTTCTATTCCGAGAACAATCGGGCGTCTTGGGCGCCGATATACTGCGCCCATCTTGTCGACAGGCGACGGCGATGTTGAACCCTCCGGCGCCGTTCACCGAATAACATTTTGTTTAGCGACGCTTTGCTGTAGTTCCGACCCCCACTTCAAAGGATTTCCCCATGAAACGCTTGGCCCTGGTTGCTCTGCTGTTCGCCAGCCTCCCGGTTTTCGCCGCCGAGAAATACGACATTGATCCCGCGCACAGCGGCGTGATCTTCGGCTGGAACCATTTCGGCTTCTCCAACCCGTCCGCGCGCTTCGACAAGATCGAAGGCAGCGTGCAGCTCGACAAGACCGACCTGACCAAGTCGTCCGTCTCGGTCACCTTGCCGCTCGACGGACTCGACACCGGCGTGGCCAAGCTCGACGAGCACCTGAAGAGCCCGGATTTCTTCGACGCGGCCAAGTACCCGACGATCACCTTCAAGAGCACGAAGGTGGAGAAGGCCGGCGAGAACGGCCTCAAGATCATCGGCGACCTGACCGTGCACGGCGTGACCAAGCCGGTGACGCTCAACGCCAAGGTCAACAAGATCGGCCTGTTCGAAATGGGCCCGTACAAGGCTCAGGCCGCGGGTTTCGATGCGGAGACCGTCATCAAGCGCTCGGACTTCGGCGTGAACAAGTACGTGCCGAACGTCAGCGACGAAATTCCGGTGCGCATCACGCTCGACGCCAAGCAGGCGAAGTAAGAAGCCAGGAAAAAGGCGAAAGGCGAGGGATAAGAGCGGACCGCTCTGGATCTATCCCTCGCCGCTCGTCTCTCGCCGCACTGCTCAACCGTTCTTGACGCCCTGTGTCTTGAGCGCTTCGAGGCCGGCGAGATTGACGCCGCCGAGCGCCGTCTTCAGCGCATCCGCATTCGGCAGGCGCGAACCGCGAACCGCGACGATGAAACGGTCGCCGAGCACGATCGTGTATTCGCCGTCGCCGGAATTGTTCCATTCCTCGTGCACGAGACGGCCGCCCTGGTGATAGGTTTTCTCGTAGCCGTGATCGCTCTGTTCTTCCTTTTCGATGCCGCCGAAACCGGCCAGCTGCAGCAGGCCGGTGGCGCCGCCGGCATCGGTGACGGTGAGCCGATAGTTCGGACCGTCGCCGCTGCCGTAGCTCGCCTCCGCGATCGACACTTGCATGCCGATCGGGGCTTGTTTCTGCACTGAGAAGCTCGTCCGCGCCAACCCGCCGAGCGTATCGGGGACGAACGGCTTCAGCGCGTCCGGCGCGAGCGCGTCGACATTCGAACCGAGCACCGCGCCGAGCATCTGCCCGGCGGCTTGGGCCTGCGCGTTCGCGTCGCCCGATTTCTGCGCCGCTTCGAGCTTCTTGCTCGCCGCCTCGGCGCGCTGGCCCATCGCGGCGAGGGCGCCGATCGTGCTGTTCTTGTCCGGCGTATAGGTCGAGGAGGTGTTTATGTTCATCGCGCCCGACATCGCTCCGTTCAGGCCGGTCACGATTGCGAGCACCGCAGCGAGCACGAGCGAGAGTACAAAGCCGATGATGATCGTCGCGGCCGCGTAGCCGCCGGCTTTTTCCTGCGGGCACTTCATCGTGCTCGGCAGGCCGATGTAGAGCAGGTAAATGCCGTAGATCGCCGCGGCCAGCATCGCCAGCCAGCCAAGCGGGCCGATCAGGCCGAGCACGCTGGCGACCCAACTGGCCGTGTACGAGTAGGCCACCGACTTCAGCGCTTGCACCTGGTTCTTTTGCGCGCCGAACGTCGGGGCGAGCGCATCGACGATCAGCATCATCAGATAGCAAACGGCAAGGCCGATGACGTAGGTCACCACCATCTGCGTAACGCCCATGCCGATGCCGAGGCGGATCGTTCCGCCGACGATCGGAATCGAGGTGCCGATGATGCTGAGTCTGAGTAACTGGATCACCGCCGGAATCGCGGCGAGGATCATGATGTAGTTCGTGAACAGGCTTTGTATTGTTTCCGGCTCGGCGGCGATGACCGGCCATTCGGTTTTCGGCGTCAGCAAAATATTTTTGACGCGCGCGATCAGCTTGTTGAAGTCCATGCGATTTCCCCATCGGAAGAGACGACCGGCGCATCATACTCATTCTTCGTGTCGCCGAAATGCGGCCCCGCACCATAGCCGACCGCGAACCAAATCACAGTTCTGCGCGCGCAGCGCGAACCTTGCTAGAATTCCTCCTCCCGCCGCCCCGCGGTTTGCCCGAACGGAAAATAGCGCCATGACCTCCGCCGCCGTTGCCTCGACGAACCCCGCCGCGGCCAAAACGATTCCCGCCAACGCCGAGAATCGCTACGAGGTCACGGCCGCCGACCTGCCGCTGTCCTGCCCGATGCCGGGCATGTCGCTGTGGAATTCGCATCCGAAGGTCTATCTGCCGATCGAGGCGACCGGCAGCGCGAAGTGCCCGTACTGCGGTGCGGTTTACACGCTCCAGAGCTGATTGCCTCCCGCGCGCACGATGCCCGCGCGAAAGCTGACCGTCGTGCAACTGCTGCCCGCGCTCAACGCGGGCGGCGTCGAGCGTTCGACGTCGGAAATCGGCGCCGCGCTGGCCGCCGCCGGGCACCGCTCGATCGCCATTTCGGCCGGCGGACGCCTGGTCGACAGGTTCGTCGCGGACGGCAGCGAACACATCGCGCTCGACATTGGCCGAAAGTCTCTGGCGACACTGCGCCATATCTGGACGCTGCGCCGCCTGCTCGCCGATATCCGCCCCGACATCGTGCACGCGCGTTCGCGCCTGCCCGCATGGATTGGCTGGCATGCGCTGCGCGGCCTCGCCGGTGCGCGGCCGCATTTCGTCACCACCGTGCATGGCTTGAATTCGCCGGGGCGCTACAGCGCGATCCTCACCCGCGGCGAGCGCGTGATCTGCGTGTCGAACACCCTGCGCGATTACGTGTTGCGGCACTATCCGCAGCTCGATCCCGCGCGCATCGCGGTGATTCCGCGCGGCATCGATCCGAACGAATTTCCGCGCGGCTACCGCCCGACTGGTGAATGGCGCGCGCGCTTTCTCGCCGAATATCCGCCATTGGCCGGTGGAAAGCTGCTGACGTTGTCCGGACGCGGCACCCGGCTCAAGGGTCATCGCGACGCGGTCGAACTGCTCGCCGTGCTGCGTGCGCGCGGCATCGATGCGCGGCTGCTGCTTCTCGGCGCGCGCGCGGCTGGGCGCGAGGCTTACATCGAGGAAATCGAAACGCTCGCGCGCGAACGCGGCGTGCTCGCTCATCTCGCGATCACGCCGCCGCGCAGCGATGTGCGCGACGTGTATGCCGTTTCCGATCTGGTGCTGCAACTGTCGACCCAGCCCGAGTCGTTCGGCCGCACCGTCGTCGAAGCGCTGTCGCTCGGCTGTCCCGTGCTCGGCTACGCGCACGGCGGCGTCGGCGAGCTGCTCGCCGAACTGTATCCGCCGGGTGCCGTTGCGCTCGGCGATGCGGCGATGCTGTTCGAGCGCGCGGTCGAACTGCTGCGCGCGCCGCCCGCGGTGGCGCCGCTGGAAAAATACCGGCTCGCCGATATGCAAGCGGCGACGCTGGCGCTGTATGAGCAAGTCACGGCAAAGAATGCCTACTCCCTCTCCCACAACGATGCCATCGTTGGGGGAGAGGGTCGGGGTGAGGGGGGCATTTGATCTCCGACGAACACGGAAAGCACCCCCTCACCCCACCCTCTCCCCCGACGGCAGAGCCGTCGGGGGAGAGGGCTTTACTGACACTACGCGAAACATTGCCGGCGCTGCTCGTCATCGCGGTGCTTGTGCTGCTGCCGATCGGTGTGGGTGCTGCGACGGTGCCTATCGCCCTCGGCGCGATCGCCGGTGTGATCCTAGTCTGGCAGCAGCGGCGCACGTTGATGTCCGTCTCCGGCGCGCGCCTCGCGCTGATCCTGTTCGCGTGCTACTGGCTGCCGGCGTTGATCTCGGCCATCGATTCGGTGGCGGCGGGCAAGTCCTGGAGCACCGTCGGCGGCTTGCTGCGCTTTCTGCCGTTCGCCTTGTTCGCCAGCCTGAGTCTGCGCGATGCGCGCCTCTGGCCGCGCATCAACTTCGCCGTCGGCGCCGTCGTTGCGCTGTGGCTGCTCGACGCCTGGGTGCAGGCGCTGACCGGCTACGGCATTGCCGGCGCGTCCGATCCCGACCG
>DAIMZS010000081.1:9738-11734 GCA_036733825.1 Rudaea sp. | reverse complement strand
TCGCCGATGTCGTTGCGCAGGTAGTCGCGCAGCGCACGGATGATGAGCTTGGATTCCTGATAGATCAGGAACGGGGCGGGGCGGCTGACGGCGGCGTCGGAAATCGCCTTCCACACCTGCTGGAGATAATCCAGGTCCCACTGCAGTTCTTCCGCGTCGCGGCCGACGCCGGCGGTGCGGATGATCAGGCCCATTTCGTCGGGCAGGTTGAGCTTGTCGAGTTCTTCCTTGAGGTTGGCGCGGTCGTCGCCCTCGATGCGGCGCGAGACGCCGCCGGCGCGCGGGTTGTTCGGCATCAGGACCAGATAACGGCCGGCGAGCGAGATGAACGTGGTCAGGGCGGCGCCCTTGTTGCCGCGTTCTTCCTTCTCGACCTGGACGAGGATTTCCTGGCCTTCCTTGAGCAGGTCGCGGATGCCGGCGCGGTTATGGTCGACGCCGGGCTGAAAATACTCGCGCGAGATTTCCTTCATCGGCAGGAAGCCATGGCGTTCGGCGCCGTAATCGATGAAGCAGGCTTCGAGGGAGGGTTCGACCCGGGTGATGCGGCCTTTGTAGATATTGGCCTTTTTCTGCTCTTTGGAGGGAATCTCGATATCGAGATCGTAGAGCGACTGGCCATCGACGATAGCCACACGCAACTCTTCACGCTGAGTTGCGTTGATCAACATGCGTTTCATTTTTACATCCTTTGCACGCTCTACCGCTTTCGCGTCGCAGCGCCTGCGCGCCAACTCGTAACAACGATGGCAGCGACGGCGCGGCGTCGACCGCGGGCTTGTGGTACGCGTCCGCGGGAGCGCTTGAGTGCCGGCGCGGTTTCAATCGCGCCTGGCGTTAACGGAGCCCTTCATGCATCACCGAAAACCCCCGACCGTCTTGCAGACTTTCGGGCAATTCTCGACTCGACCGGTTACGATGCCCGCCTGCGGCCAAGATGGGCTCCACTGGAGGCCCGCATCTTGCGCACGAGGGCGTAACTGAACGAGTGCGTCATTACGGCCGGCATAGCCGACCCAGGACGCGCGATACGCCTCGATTCTATCCAATGACCGGCAAAAAATCCAATTCGGACGCGAACTTCAATGACTCTTGCAAGGCCCGATCGAGCACGCTCCGCCCCTGAAAACGCCCCCGAAGAGGGCGCCGGGACCGGTGTGGGCGTGCGTCTGGTTCAGATTGCGGACGACCGCGACGGCCAGCGCATCGACAATTTCCTGATCGGCCAGCTCAAAGGCGTCCCCAAGAGCCTGATTTACCGCATATTGCGCACCGGCCAGGTGCGCATAAACGGCAAGCGCGCCAAGCAGGGCGTGCGTCTGCATGCGGGCGACCAGGTGCGTATTCCGCCCGTGCGTACCGCCGAACCGGGCGGCGGGGCCATGCCGCCGGCGGCGATGATCGAGCAGGTCGAGCAGGCGATCGTGTTCGAAGACCGCGATTTCCTCGTCATCGACAAGCCGTCCGGCATCGCCAGCCACGGCGGCAGCGGGGTCACTTTCGGCGCGATCGAGCTGCTGCGCGCCTCACGGCCCGATGAGACGCTCGAACTCGCCCATCGCCTGGACCGTGACACCAGCGGCATCCTCGTTTTCGCGAAAAAGCGCTCGGCGCTGACCGGGCTGCAGGAGCTGATCCGCGAAAACCAGACCACCAAGCAGTATCTCGCCCTGCTCAAGGGGCACACGCACAAGGCCCGTTTCGACGTGAACGCGCCGCTGCGCAAATCGATTCTGCAGGGCGGGGAGCGCATGGTGCGCGTCGCCGAGGACGGCAAGCCGTCGCTGACGCGGTTCCATATCGTCGACATCTTCGCCGATGCGAGCCTGGCCGAGGTGACGCTGTTCACCGGGCGCACGCATCAGATCCGCGTGCACGCCCAGCACATCGAGCATCCGCTGGCGGGCGACGAGAAATACGGGGAGAAGGGCTTCAATCAGAACATGCGCGGGGTGGGGCTGAAGCGGCTGTTCCTGCATGCGGCGCGGTTCGAGTT
>DAIMZS010000081.1:0-9638 GCA_036733825.1 Rudaea sp. | reverse complement strand
GTCAGGCGCATGAACCGAGGCTTGGTCGCCTTCACCAGATCGTCGAGGATGCGATTGGTCACGTCCTCGTGGAAATGGCCCTCGTCGCGGAAGCTCCAGATGTAGAGCTTGAGCGACTTCAGCTCGACGCAGGTCTTGTCCGCCACGTACTCCAGGCGCATCTCGGCGAAGTCCGGCTGGCCGGTTTTCGGGCACAGGCAGGTGAACTCGGGGATGCGCATGCGGATGGTATAATCGCGGCCCGGCTGCGGGTTCGGAAAGGTCTCCAGGGCTTTGCTGGGCTTGGTGGACATGGGATGAACTCCTGAAACTTGCGGTGCGGGAAACTTCTTCTTGCCGTCATTCCTGCTTTCGCGGGAATGACGACTTATTCTTGCGTGGGGCGCGCACCTTAGCTTAAGCCCCTGCATCAGACAACGTGGGCGGTTTGCACGCCCCGAACGGATTCCAAGAAAAACACGCAATGCGCCTGACCACGATCAAGCTCTCCGGATTCAAATCCTTCGTCGATCCGACCGTCCTGCACCTGCCCACGAACATGACCGGCGTCGTCGGTCCGAACGGCTGCGGCAAGTCCAATATCATCGACGCGATCCGCTGGGTCATGGGCGAGAGCGCGGCGAGCCGCCTGCGCGGCGACGCGCTGACCGACGTGATCTTCTCCGGTTCGACCGGGCGCAAGCCGGTCGGCACGGCGCAGGTGGAACTGATCTTCGACAACTCCGACGGCCTGGTCGTCGGCGAGTACGCCAACTACAACGAAATCTCGGTCAAGCGCGTCGCCAGCCGCGATGGCCAGTCGCAGTATTTCCTCAACGGCGCGCGTTGCCGCCGCCGCGACATCACCGACCTGTTCCTCGGCACCGGCCTCGGCGCGCGCAGCTATTCGATCATCGAGCAGGGCATGATCTCAGAGATCATCTCAGCGCATCCGGACGAACTGCGCGGACATCTCGAAGAGGCCGCGGGCATTTCCAAGTACAAAGAGCGGCGGAAGGAAACGGAAAACCGCATCAAGGCGACGCGCGAGAACCTCGAACGCCTGAACGACGTGCGCGAGGAAGTCGACAAACAGCTCGAACATTTGAACCGCCAGGCCAAGGCCGCCGCGCGCTGGCAGGAACTGAAAACCGAGCAGGCGAAAAAGGAATCCGAACTGCGCGGCCTGCATTACCGCGCGATCGCGACCGAGCTCGAAGGCCACGGCGATGCACTGCGCGAAGCCGAGACCGGCATCGAAAAACTCGTCGCCGACCAGCGCCAGGTCGAAGCACAGCTGGAAACGCTGCGCGAGACCTACCAGGGCGCGACCGATCATCTGAACAGCGTGCAGGCCGAGGTCTACCGCGTCGGCGGCGACATCGCGCGCGTCGAGCAGCAGATTCAGCACAACAAGGAACTCGGCGAGCGCCTTGAACGCGCGCGCGTCGAAACCGAAACCGCGTATGCCGAACTCGGCGAGCACATCGCCGCCGATCGCGATCAAATCGAAACGCTGCGCGGCGCGCTGCTCGACGGCGAGCCGAAACTCGCAGCGCTGCGCGAAACCGCCGAGCAAACCGCCGAGGCGCAGCATGCCGCCGAGACGGCGCTCGCCGAATGGCAGTCGCAGTGGGACGAGCACTCCAAGGCCAGCGCCGATTCGGGTCAGGCCGCCGAGGTCGAACGCACGCGCCTGGACTACCTCGATCGCCAGTCGATGGAAGCCGGCCGCCGCCTGGAAACGCTGCGCGCGGAAAAGCAGGCGGCCGATTTCGCCACGCTCACCGAGGCGGCGGAAAAACTCAGTGCCGATCACGACGAGCACAGGGAAAAGGTGGAAACGTTCACCGCGCTGCTCGACGAGCGCAAGCAGAGACACGAGGAACTCGCCGGCGAAGAGCACCAGGCCGCCGCGTGGCTCAGCGAAGGCCGCACGCAGCTGCAGTCGATGCGCGGTCGCTTGGCCTCGCTCGAAGCGCTGCAGCACGCCGCGCTCGGCCAGGAGAAATCGCCGGCGCATGAGTGGCTCGAACGCCTGGGCTTGGACAAGGCGCCGCGCCTCGGCGAAGCGCTCGATGTCGACAGCGGCTGGGAAAACGCGGTCGAGACCGTGCTTTCCGGCTTGTTCGACGGCGTGCTCGTCGACGCGCCGTTCGATTTTCTCGGCGAACTAGCACAGGCGAGTAAGTCGGATATCGCGCTGGTCTCATCGCAACCGGGCGAATCCGGGCGCGCCGGCACGCTCGCCGCGCATGTGTGCGGTCCGGCCGCCGCGCTGCATATTCTCGACAGCATCTACACCGCCGATTCGATCGAGGCGGCGCGCGCGCGCGCGGGCAGCCTTGCGGCGCACGAGTCCGTCATCACGCCGGCCGGCGAGTGGCTCGGCGCGGGCTTCGCGCGCGTGCGCCGGCGCGCCGACGCGCACGCGGGCGTGATCGCGCGCGAGAAGGAAATTCATGCGTTGAAGGATGAGGTGGCCGCGTCCGAAGAACGCATCGCCGCGCTCGGCGCGCGTTTCGAAGAGATCAAGGCGCAGCGCGCCGACGCCGAGCGCACGCGCGACGACGCGCAGCGCGAGCTCTACGTCGCTCATCGCCGCGTGGCCGAGCTCGCCGGACAATTGCAGAGCCATCGCGGCAAGCTCGAAACCGCGCAGGCGCGCATTGCGCGCGTCGACGGCGAGATCGCCGAGCTGGAAACCAAGCTCGCCGCCGACGACGCGGCCACGCGCGAAGCGCGCGCGCGCCTCGAAGAAGCCGTTTCGCGCATGGGCGACCAGGAGCAGCGCCGCCAGCATCTCGACGGCGAACGCCGCCGCCTGCTCGAAGCGCGCGAGGAAGCGCGCATGAACGCGCGCGAAGTCGCCGATCAGACCCATCAGCTCGCGCTCAATATCGAATCCAAGCGCACCGCCGTCGCCTCGCTCGAACAGGCGCTGATGCGCATGAGCAGCCAGCTCGCCCAGCTCGAATCGCGCAAGGCCGAAATCGCGCAGCAGCTCGAATCCGGGCAGACGCCGCTGGCCGACCTCGAATCCGAACGTCAGATTTATCTTGATCAGCGCCTGCTGATCGACAAGCAGCTCGTCGAGGCGCGCAAGGCGCTGGAGACGCGCGACCACGAGTTCCGCGGCTACGAGCAGGAGCGCCATCGCATCGAGCATCTGCTGCAGCAGGCGCGCGAAGCGCTGTCGGAAAAGCGCCTTGCCGAGCACGGCCTGAAGATGCGCGCGCAGCAGCTGCAGGACGCGATCGTCGCCGCCGGCCATGAGTTTGCCGCGCTGATCGAGTCGCTGCCCGCGGGCGCCGATCACGAGGAATGGCAGCGCGATATCAACGAGCTCGACGGCAAGATCAAGCGCCTGGAGCCGGTCAACCTTGCCGCGATTTCCGAGTACGAGGAGCAGTCGCAGCGCAAGACTTACCTCGACTCGCAGCTCACCGACCTCAACATCGCGCTGGAAACGCTGGAGTCCGCGATCCGCAAGATCGACACGGAAACACGCCAGCGCTTCAAGGAAACCTTCGACCGCGTCAATTCCGGCCTGCAGGAACTGTTCCCGCGCCTGTTTGGCGGCGGCCAGGCCTATCTGGAACTGACCGGCGACAACGTGCTCGACGCGGGCGTGGCGATCATGGCGCGGCCGCCGGGCAAGCGCGTGACGAGCATTTCGCTGCTCTCGGGCGGCGAGAAGGCGATGAGCGCGGTCGCGCTGGTGTTCTCGATCTTCCGCCTCAATCCGGCGCCGTTCTGCCTGCTCGACGAAGTCGACGCGCCGCTCGACGAGGCCAACGTCGGGCGCTTCTCCAACCTGGTCAAGGAAATGAGCGAGAGCGTGCAATTTCTCTTCGTCACCCACAACAAGTCGACGATGGAAGTCGCCGAGCAGCTCTGCGGCGTGACCATGCGCGAACCGGGCGTCTCGCGCCTGGTTCAAGTAGACTTGGCCGAGGCGGCGAAGCTGGCGGGGGCCGCCTAGACATCAACCCGCCGTCATCCCGGCGAAAGCCGGAATCCAGCGCCTTTCGAGTGCGAGTAAGCAAAGTCGCTGGATTCCGGCTTTCGCCGGAATGACGAGCAAAACGAATCGCTCGGAGTCGCCGGAATGGACCCAACCCAACTACGCATCATCCTCGTCGTCGCGGGCGTCGTCATCCTCGCGCTCATCTATCTCTTCGGCCGGCCGCGCAAGCCTGGGCAAGGCAAGCGCAAGCTCGCGGTGGGCGAGGGCGGCGAACGTCTGGAACCCTCGCTCGGCGAGGTGCCCGATCCCGATGCGATGCCCGCGCAGGGCGAGCTCGATGTCGGCATCCAGGCGGAGCTCGACAAGCTCGGCTCGGCGATCGCCGCGGACCGCAGCGCGGCCGTCACGCCCGCGCCGCCCGTGCGCAAAGGCCCGCTGCCGGGGATTCGTCCGTCGACGCAGCCGGTCGAGCGCATCGTCACGCTGCACGTCGCCGCGCGTCCGGGCGAAACGATCCACGGCGCCAGCCTGATCGTCGCCGCGGAAAAGGCCGGCCTCGTGTTCGGCGACAAGAACATCTTCCATCGCCTCGTCGCCGGCCGGCCCGAAGCCGGGCCGATCTTCAGCATGGCCAACATGGTCAAGCCCGGCTTCTTCGACATGCGCGAGATCGACACGCTGCAAACGCCCGGCGTCACCTTCTTCATGGCGCTGCCGGGGCCCGTGCCCGCGCTCGACGGCTGGGACGCGCTGCTGCCGACCGCGCAGCGCATGGCCGAACTGCTCGGTGCCAACGTGCTCGACGAAGAACGCAGCGTGCTCGGCCGCCAGCGCATCGCGCACATCCGCGACGAGCTGCGTGCGTACGATCGCAAGTACGAGAGCAATCAGATCAAGCTGCGCTAGCGGGGTGCGGCTGGCTTAAATCGCGTGGCGTCACGCAGCGTCAGGCCAGCGGATGCTCAGCTTGCGGTTGTGAGCCAGACAGTCGCGCAAATACAGGTTGATCAAGCTTTGATATGGGACGCCGGTCTCGTCCGCCATGTGCTTGAAATACTCCACGACATCCGCAGAAAGCCGCATGGTCACCGGCTTTTTCAATTTGGATGCGTAGGGGTTTTTGCGCGACTTCAATTTTTCTAGATCGTATTCAGCTTTCATCGAAATCACCACGGTAATGCGCGCTTTCGCGCCGGGTAGCCTTGCGCGCGGAGATGATGCGAACGATATCGCCCGCGCCTCGCTCGCAATGGCAAACGATAAGCAGTCTGGCCATCGAGCTCATGCCCAGCATCAGAAAGCGCTGCTCATCGGTCGAATGCTCCTCGTCGAAAAACTGGACAGCGAATTCGTCGAAAAAGACCGATTTTGCTTCGGCAAAGGAAATGCCGTGCTTCTTGAGGTTCGCTGCCGCCTTGGCCGAGTTCCATTCGATTTTTATCATCAATACATTGTATTGCTCGAAAACCGACAGTCAAGCGGCTAGGCTGCGCCAGCTCCTCAGGCGACAATTGCCCGCGTTAGTGTGAATGTTCTAGCCCGGACCACTAGCTTGATTCCAGTTCTTCCCAAAGACGAGGCACAACATGGCTGGCAAGAAGATCAAGAACGTCAAAATCGAGTTTGCAAATACGCCGGCGGAACAACTGCGTCGCGTGTGGCTCGCGGGCCTCGGCGCATTCTCGTTGACGCGCAAGCATGGCGGGCAGTGGTTTGGCCGTTTCACCGAGGAAGGCCAAGACCTCGCTGCGCGCAGTCTGCGTTTCGCGCGCGAAACCGTGGCGGACACGCAGGCGCATGCCGTGGGCATTTTCACGCCGATCACCCGGCGCGTCGAGAAGCGCGTAGACGCGTACGCCGGCGCGGTCGAACGCGGTGTGGGCCGCGTGCTGCATCGCATCGGTATTCCGACCAAGCGCGAGATTGAAGACCTGACCCGCCAGGTCGCGGCGCTGAGCCGCAAATTGAAGGCGGCGAAATAGCCGTCTAACTCGGCGCAGATTGAAACGAACGGCCGCCCCGCGCGGCCGTTTTCGTTCTTGCGGCGGCAATGCGAGCCGGTTAAGGTCACGCCACTCGAAACGGACCGCCACGCTTGATCCACTTCCAGAACATCCATAAGACGTACCGCGTCGACGGACGCGACGTCGCCGCGCTGCATCCGCTCGACTTGCGCATCGAAACCGGCGAGGTGTTCGGCATCATCGGCCGCTCGGGTGCGGGTAAGTCGACGCTGCTGCGCCTGATCAACGGCCTCGAGCGGCCGAGCGGCGGTCAAGTGTTGATCGACGGCGTCGACGTTGCCGCCCTTGGCGCCGACGCATTGCGCAAACAGCGCCGGCGCATCGGCATGATCTTCCAGCATTTCAATCTGCTCGCCTCGAAAACCGTCGCGCAGAACGTGGCTTTTCCGCTGCGCCTCGCCGGCGATTCGGATCGTGCGGCGGTCGCCAAGCGGGTGGGCGAGTTGCTCGAGCGCGTCGGCCTCGGCGCGTACGCGAATCACACCCCGGGCCAGCTTTCCGGCGGGCAAAAACAGCGCGTGGGCATCGCGCGTGCGCTGGCCTGCGCGCCGTCGATTCTGCTCTGCGATGAAGCGACCAGCGCGCTCGATCCGGAAACGACGGCCTCGGTGCTGCGCCTGATCGGCGAGATCCATCGCGAACTCGGCCTCACCGTCGTGCTGATCACGCACGAGATGGACGTGATCCGCCGCATTTGCGACCGCGTCGCCGTGCTCGATGCCGGCCGTCTCGTGGAAACCGGGAACGTGGCCGACGTGTTTCTGCATCCGCAGCACCCGACGACGCAGCGGTTCGTGCAGGAGTACGAGCATGAAGAGCGGGCGGACGCGGGCAGCTCGGGCGCGCCCTCGGCACGGCGCGTTCGCGTCACCTTGCGCGGCGAGTCGGTGGCGACGCCGCTGCTCGCGCGTATCGCGCGCGAGACACAAGTAGATTTCGGCCTGCTCGGCGGCCGCGTCGATCGGATCAAGGACACGCCCTACGCGCAGCTCACGCTCGCGTTGAGCGGCGGCGATGTCGATGCCGCGCTGCGCGGCCTGCGCGCGGCCGGTGCCGAAGTCGAGGAGGTCCGCTGATGGAAGGATTCTTCGCCAACATCGATTGGACCGAAATCGGATCGGCGGGCATCGACACGCTGCTGATGCTCGGCGGCTCGCTGTTGTTCAGTGTCATCCTCGGCCTGCCGCTCGGCGTGCTGCTGTTCCTGACCGGGCGCGGGCAGTTGCTCGAACAGCGCGGCATCAACATGGCGCTGTCGTTTCTGGTCAATGTGCTGCGTTCGCTGCCGTTCATCATCCTGCTGATCGTGATGATTCCGCTGACCTTGCTGATCGTGGGCACCTCGCTCGGCGTCGCCGGCGCGATCCCGCCGCTCGTCGCGGGCGCGGCGCCGTTTTTCGCGCGGCTGGTCGAGACGGCGCTGCGCGGCGTCGATCGCGGCGTGATCGAGGCGAGCCAGGCGATGGGCGCAACGACGCGGCAAATCGTGCTCGGCGTGCTGCTGCCCGAAGCGCGGCCGGGCATTCTCGCCGGGATCACGGTGACCGGCGTGGCGCTCGTCGGCTACACGGCAATGGCCGGCGTGGTCGGCGCGGGCGGCCTCGGCGATCTGGCGATGCGTTTCGGCTATCAGCGTTTCCAGACGGACGTGATGATCGTCACCGTCGTGCTGCTGCTCGTGCTCGTGCAAGTGCTGCAATCGATCGGCGACTGGCTCGTCGCGCGCGCCAGCCGGCGCTGAACGCTTCGCAACGCGGCATAGACGCAGTTAGCATATGCATGTGCCGCGCGGTCATCCCGCGCCAGCCGCATTGCAGGGACAATAATGGCCTTCTTTTTTCATCCCCGAACCATGAAACGCCTGATTCTGATCCTCGCAGCGCTCGCCGCGCTGCCGCTGCATGCCGCGGAAAAGCTGACCGTCGCCGCGACCGCCGTGCCGCACGCGGAAATCCTCGAATTCATCAAGCCTAAACTTGCCGCGGAAGGCCTCGACATATCGATCAAGATTTTCACCGACTACGTGCAGCCGAACGTGCAGGTCGCGGAAAAGCGCATCGACGTGAGCTACTTCGAGACCGGGCCGTACCTCGACGAATTCAACAAAGGCAAGGGCACCAATCTCGTGCGCATCGTCGGCGTGCATATCGAGCCGCTCGGCGCGTATTCATCCAAGATCAAATCGCTAACCGAGCTGCCGGACGGGCCGACCGTCGCCATTCCCAACGAGGCGAGCAACGGCGGCCGTGCGCTGCTGCTGTTGCAGAAAGCGGGGCTGATCACGCTCAAGGACCCGAGCAATCCGCTGTCGAGTTTGCGCGATATCGCGACGAATCCGAAGCATCTGAAGTTCAAAGAACTCGAAGGCGCGATGCTGCCGCGTGTGCTGAACCAAGTCGATCTCGCCGTGATCAACACCAACTACGCGCTCGACGCCAAGCTCAATCCGACCAAGGACGCGCTCGCGATCGAGGACGGCAAATCGCCGTACGTGAACTTCCTCGTCGGCCGCCCGGACAACCGCGATGCGCCGGCGGTGCAGAAACTCGCCGCCGCGCTGACGAGCCCGGAGGTGAAGGAATTCATCGCGAAGAAGTATCAGGGGGCGGTGTTGCCTGCATTCTGATTGCCGTCATTCCCGCGAAGGCGGGAATCCAGCGCCTTGGCTTTTTATGCTTTCGGTGGACGACAAGAGCAAAGTCGCTGGATTCCCGCTAAGAGCACGCGGGAATGACGAGCAGACACTATCGCCGATAGGCTTGCGCCAACGTATTGAGATGCACCCGCTCCGCATCGCGCAGGAACGGCGCGATCAGCAGCATCACCTGATAGATGCCGTGGGTCAGGTCTTCCTGGCTCGGTGCGATCCTGCCCAGGTCGCTGTTGCCGCGCACGGCGTTGAAGTTGAGCCAGAACGTGGTCACCAGCAGCACGTTCTCCGCCGTTGCATGGATCTCGTCCGCCGTCGCGCGCACGATGCCGGCCTGGGCGAGGCCGCCGAGCACCGCGCGCGTACTCGCGCCGGCGCGGGCGAGGATGCGGGCGAAGTGGGTGCGCAGCTTGCGGTTGCGCGAGAGGATGTCGACGAGATCGCGATAAAGGAATCGATAATCCCACATGCACTCGAATACGAGGTGCAATTGCAGCCACACGTCTTCGAGATTCGGCAGGCGATCATCGGGCACGAGCAGCGCCTGATCCATGCGCGCCTCGAAGCGCGCGAAGATGTGCTCGACGATGTTTTCCTTGTTGCGGAAGTGATAGTAGAGATTGCCGGGGCTGATTTCGAGCTCGTCGGCGATGTGATTCGTGGTGACGTTGGGCTCGCCCTGCGCGTTGAACATCGCAAGGCTGACCTCGAGAATGCGATCCTTCGTCTCGCGGGCCATGTGCGCCGCGTGCGGCTCAGCCGCCGAGTTTCTTCACGAGATCGACGTATTTCTGCTGCGCGTCTTCCTGCTTGGTGCCCTTGAGCTTGGCCCAGGCTTCGTACTTGGCCGTGCCGACGAAATCGAAGAAGCCGGGCTTCGGGCCCGAGACGTCGCCTTCGGAGCCCTGCTTGTAGAGCGCATAGAGCTTGAGCAGGGTATCGTTGTCCGGCCGCTCCTTGAGCAGTTTGACGTCTTCGCTTGCTTTGTCGAATTTCGCTTTCAGGTCGGCCATAT
>DAIMZS010000080.1:0-11758 GCA_036733825.1 Rudaea sp. | reverse complement strand
CAGCCGCAAAGCCTCGACACCTTGAGCATGGCCTACGACGTCGACGCCGTGGCGTTGGCGCAGATCAACCACGTCGGCGCGGCGACCACGCTGCCCGCCGGCACCAAGTTGATGGTGCCGGGCCGCGGCATCGATGCGCCGTCCGTCGCCGGCATCGCGGTCGCGAGCGTGAGCGAAGCCGCCGCGAAATCGTCCACGCGGGCAGTAGTAGCGGGGGGCAAGGAAGGCACCTGCACCGTGCGCTCCGGCGATACGTTGTGGGACATCGCCAACCGCTACGGCGTGCGCATGGAAGACCTGCTGCACTGGAACCGTCTCTCGCGCAACGCCACGCTGCGGCTCGGCCAGAAGCTCCTGCTCAGCGCTCCCGATCGCGAAGCGATGAAGTAAGCCGCGTCTGCGGCTCAATCCCTCTCAGTCGAAGCTCGTGCGCTTGCGTGCCGGAGCGCGCTGGCCGCGCTCCTCATTTATCCGCCTGATCCCGGTATTCCGGCTCGCGCCGGAATGCCGCGGGAATCACGCCGTCGCCGGCGCGCCGTTGCTCAATCCTTCGGCCACCGGCTTCGCCGATTCGGCGTGGTGGTCGGCGGCGAGCAGCATGTAGAACGCCGGCACGACGAACAGCGTGAACAGCGTGCCGATCGACAAGCCGGTCGAGATCACCAGGCCCATCGCGAAGCGGCCCGCCGCGCCGGCGCCCGAGGCGATCACGAGCGGCAGCACGCCGAGCACCATCGCCGCGGTCGTCATCAGGATCGGGCGCAGACGCACGCCGGCGGCGTGTTCGATCGCCTCGCGCTTGGTCATGCCGGCGCGCTGCGATTCGTTGGCGAATTCGACGATCAGGATGCCGTGCTTGGACACCAGCCCCATCAGCGTGACCAAGCCGACCTGAGTGTAGATGTTCAGGCTCGAAATGAGGTTGACGAAGACGAGCGCGCCGAACAGCGCCATCGGTACGGAGACGAGAATCACGATCGGATCGCGCAGGCTGTTGAACTGCGCGGCGAGCGCGAGAAACACGATGATGATCGCGAACAGCAACGTCACGCCGAAACCGCCTGACTCCTGCACGAACTGGCGCGAGGGGCCGGCGTAGTCGAGCGAATAGCCGCCGCCGGGCGCCGCCTCGTTGAGCGCATCGCGGAAGAACTGCAGAACCTCGCCTTGCGACATGCCGCTCGCGCCCGAAATCGTGGCGGAGTTGAGCTGCTGGAAGTGGTTGATCGAACGCGGCACGACTTCGTGCTTGAGCGAGGCCACGGTCGAGGCCGGGATCACCGAGCCGTCCGGTGCGCGCACGTAGTAGTCGAGCACCTGGTCGGGGTTCAATCGGTCGACCTGCAGCACCTGCGGAATCACCTTGTACGAACGGCCAGCGATCGAGAAGTAATTGACATAGCCGCCGCCGAGCGCCGCGCCGAGCGCGCTGCCGACGTCCTGCTGGGTGAGGCCGAGCGTGGTGATCAGGTCGCGGTCCATCGTCACCGTCGATTGCGGCTTGTCGATTTTCAGATCGGTGTCGATGAACCAGAACTTGCCGGAATCCTGCGCCTTGTGCAGCACCTTCTGCACGACTTCGTTCAAGCTCTGGAACGGCTCGGTCGTCTTGATCACGACCTGGATCGGCGCGCCCTGCGCACCGGGCAGCGCCGGCAGCGAGAACACGAACACCTGGCCGCCGGCGATCTTCGACCACAGCGCCTGCAGTTCCATCTGCAGCGTGTGCGCATTCTTCGTGCGCTCGCTCCACGGCGTGAACGCCATGCCGCCGAAGCCGGTGCCCGGCTGGGTGATCTGGAACATCATGTCCGCTTCGGGCAGCTTACTGCCGCTTTCGTACATCTGCTTGGCGTAGCCGAGCATCTGCTGCGAGGTGGCGTTCGGCGGGCCGTTGAGCTGGTAAAACAGGAAGCCCTGATCCTCCTCCGGCGCGAGTTCCGACTGCGCGGTCATGCCGGCCAGCACGGTCGCGAGCGAGAGCAGGAAACCCATGACCACGATGACGACCCACGACGACAACGCGCTGTGCAGCACGCGCGAGTAGCCGCGATGCACGCGGTCGAACACGCGGTCGATCGCCTGCACGAAGCGGTTGCTCTCCTGCTCGGCTTTGAAGAACTTGGCGCACATCATCGGCGACAAAGTCAGCGCCACGATCGCCGAGACGGTCACCGCGCCGGCCAGGGTGAAGGCGAATTCGGTGAACAGCGCGCCGGTCAGGCCCTTTTGGAAACCGATCGGCACGTACACCGCGACGAGCACGACGGTCATCGCGAGAATCGGCCCGCCGAGCTCACGCGCGGCGAGCAGCGCGGCTTCGAGCGGCGACTTGCCTTCCTCTTTCATGTGCCGGTCGACGTTCTCGACGACGATGATCGCATCGTCGACGACCAGGCCGATCGCGAGCACCAGCGCGAGCAGCGTCAAGAGATTCATCGAGTAACCGAACGCGAGCATGATGAAGAACGTGCCGATCAGCGACAGCGGCATCGCGATCACCGGAATGATCACCGCGCGCAGCGAGCCCAGGAAGAGGAAGATGACGATCGTGACGATGATCAGCGCTTCGACCAGCGTGTGCACAACCTCGCTGATCGAGGAGCGGATGAACGTGGTCGAGTCGTAGACGATCTCGCCGTGCAGGCCGGCGGGCAATTGCGACACGATGCCCGGCATCGCGTCGCGCACGCGTTTGATCACGTCGAGCACGTTCGCTTCGGGCGCCACTTTGATGCCGATGAACAGCGCCTGCTTGCCGCTGAAGGCGACGTTGGCGTCGTAGTCCTCGGCGCCGAGCACGACGTTGGCGACATCCGACAGGCGCACGATCGCGCCGTCCTTCTGCTTGATCGCGAGCTGCTTGAACTCGTCCACCGAATGCAGGTCGGTGCCGGCGGTCAGATCGACGCTGACCATCTGGCCCTTGGTCGTGCCGACGGCCGCGAGATAATTGTTCGTCGACAGCGCGTTGTACACGTCGCTCGCGGTGACGCCGTGCGCGGCGAGCCGCGCCGGATCGAGCCAGGCGCGCAGCGCGAACTGGCGCGTGCCGAACATCTCCGCGTTCTGCACGCCCTCGACCGAGTCGAGCTTGGGCTTGACCTCGCGCGCGAGGTAGTCGGTGATGCTGTTGGCCGGCAGCACGTCGCTGCGGAAACCGATGTACATCGCGTCGATCGACTCGCCGACCGCGACGCTGATCACCGGCTGCTGCGCCTGCGGCGGCAGCTGGTTGCGCACCGCGCTGACCTGTGTCTGGATCTGGGTCAGCGCGCGGTTCGAGTCGTAGTTCAAGCGCAGCGTCGCGACGATCGTCGACACGCCGCTGGTCGAGGTCGAGGTCAGATAATCGATGCCCTGCGCCTGCGCGATCGACTGCTCGAGCGGCTGGGTGATGAAGCCGGCGATGGTCTGCGCGTCGGCGCCATAGTACGCCGTCGTCACGGTGACCGTGGCGTTTTCCGTCTTCGGATACTGGCGCACGACCAGGTCGAAGACCGCCTTGACGCCGAGCACGAGGATCAGCGCGCTGACCACGATCGCGAGGACGGGTTTTTTGATGAAGGTATCGGTGAAATGCATGGTGAAAATCCTGCTTTAACGTCATTCCCGCGAAAACGGGAATCCAGCGACTCTTCTGTTCAACGCCGGAGAAGCGAAAGACACTGGATTCCCGCCAAGAGCACGCGGGAATGACGAGCCAGGCTTTCGCTGCGCATATTCAGTGCTCTTGCGGCTTCGGATTCGCCGCGTCCGTCGGCACGAGGCTGTTGTCGATCGTCACCTGCACGCCGTTCTTCAGCTTGATCTGGCCGCTGGTCACGACTTCGGCGCCTTCGTCGAGCCCCTTCGTGATCGATACCTGATCGCCGCGCGTGCCGTCGGTGGTCACGAATGCCTGCGTCACGACCAACGCGTCGGGCGGAATCGGCGGCGCGCCTGCCGGCGCCGCGGCGGGCTGCTGCGATTTGCCACCGTCCTTCTTCGCCTGTTCGGCCGCCGCTTTGTCCGCCTCGGCCTTCTTCTTGACGATGTAGACCGTCGCGCCATACGGGTTGTAGACCACCGCGGTCTGCGGCAAGGTCAGATAGCGCGCCTTCGCGCCGACGTCGATCGTCACATCGGCGAACATGCCCGGCGTCAGCAACTTGTCGGGATTGGCGACCTTCGCTTCGATCATCACGTTGCGCGTGTCGCTGTCGACCTTCGGATTGATCGCCGACAGTTCGCCTTCGAACGTCTTGCCCGGGTACGCATCGAGACTCAACAGCACCTTCTGCCCGACTTTCACATCACCAAGATTCTTTTGCGGCAGATGGAAATCGACGAAAACCGGGTCGATCTGCTGCACGGTCACGACCGTCGTGCCGGAATTGAGATACGTTCCCGGCGTGATCGTGACGATGCCCGCGCGGCCCGCGAACGGCGCGCGCAGCTGCTTGCGCTGGACGTTGACCTGCTGCTGCGCCACGGCCGCCTGCTTGGCCTTGAGGTCGGCGGCGGCCTGGTCATAATCGGCCTTGCTGATCGCCTGCACCGCGAGCTGCTGCTTGGCGCGGCCGAACGTGACGTCGGCGAGCGCGGCGGACGCTTCGAGCTGATGCAGCTGCGCCACGTCTTCGCTGTCGCGCAGCTGCAGCAGCACCTGGCCTTCCTTCACCTCGTCGCCCGATTGCACGTTGACCTTGGTGACCAGGCCGGCGAGATCGAGCGCCAGATCCGCACCGCGCGCGGCGCGCACGTTGCCGACCGCGCGCAGTTGCGGCTGCCAGTCCTGGAACGTCGCCTTCGCCGTCGTCACCACGGCCGGCGGCGGCGGTTTCATGCTGGCGATCATCTTCATCACCAGCATGACTTTGATGCCGACGATCGCCGCGATCAGCAAAAGAACCGCGATGATCATGACGATCATCTTCTTGGTCGTGCTCCACTTCTTCTTTTCCACGGCAGCCATGTGCTGCGTCTCCTCAACGTTGGCGCCCGTCCATGAGCGCAAAAAGTCAAAAGGCGGCGGTCCCGTCCGCGCTTTTTTCGATGGTTATTTCGTTTCCGTGCTGGCGACTGGTTCGCCGCCCGCGTCGCCCTTCCAGCCGCCGCCGAGCGCGGTGTACAGCGCCGCCGTGTCGGACAGGCGCGCCGCGCGCGCCTGGATCAGACCGAGCCGCGCCTGCTGATATTGGCGCGTCGCGTCGAGTTCCTGCAGATAGCTCGCCGCGCCGTCACGATACTGGATGCGCACGAGATCGAGGCTCTTCGCCGCCGATTGTTCGGCCTGCGCCTGCGCCTTGAGGTTTTCCGCGTCGAGTTCGAGCGCGCGCAGCGCGTCGGCGACGTTCTGGAACGCGCTCAGCAGCGTCTGCTGGTAATCCGCCGCGGCCTTGTCGAGCCCGGCCTCGGCCGCGCGCTTCTGCGCACGCAGCGAGCCGCCGTGGAAGATCGGCTGCAGCAGATTCGCGCCAATGCTCCAGGCTTTCGTGCCGCTGGAGAACAAGTCGCCCGAATGCAGCGCGGACGAGCCGACGTTGCCGCTCAGCGTGATCTGCGGGAACAGATTCGCCGTGGCGACGCCGACTTGCGCCGTCGCCTGATGCAGCGTGGCTTCCGCAGCGCGAACGTCGGGGCGCTGGCGCGTCAGGGTCGACGGCAGCGATACGGGAATTTCATGCGGCAGACTCAGCGCATCGAGATCGAGCGCGCTGAGCTGCGACTGCGAGGGGAACTCGCCCAAATACACCGCAAGTTGCGTCTGCGTCTGCGCCAGCTGCTGGCGCAGCGACGGCAGCGTGGCCTCGGCCGTGGCGACCTGAGTGCGGATCACGAGCACGTCGGCGAGCGACTTGGCGCCGATCTGGTTCTGCGCTTCAACAAGTTTCAGCTGCTGGCTGTAAGCGCCGATGATTTCCTCGGTGGCGCGAATCTGCCCGCGCAGCGACGCTTCGCGGAAACTGGCCGTGGCGACGTTCGCCGCGAGCGTCTGATAGGTGCCTTCGAGCTGAAAGCGCTGGTAGTCGGCCGCGGCAGTATCCGCCTCGATGCCGCGGCGCACGGAGCCGAACAGGTCGAGCGTGTAGTTCACCTGCACGCCGGCGTTGTAGAGGGTGAACACGCTCGGCGAACCCGGCTCGCTGATGCCGAGATTGTTCGCGTTCTCGCGCTGCACGCCGGCTTTCGCGTCCACGCTCGGGAACAGTGCGCCGCGCGATGCGTTCGCGCTTTCCCGGGCCTGGCGCAGGGCTGCCTGGGCGGAAGCAATGCTCGGGCTGTGCGCGAGGGCCTGGGTGATGCGCCGGTTGAGTTCTTCGTTGGAAAACGTCGTCCACCATTGTTCGGGCACGTCGGCGCCGCTCACGAAGCGCTGCGCAT
The DNA here is from genome assembly GCA_036733825.1 of Rudaea sp. Lineage (GTDB taxonomy): Bacteria > Pseudomonadota > Gammaproteobacteria > Xanthomonadales > Rhodanobacteraceae > Rudaea. The sequence goes on along the minus strand of DAIMZS010000080.1, from coordinate 5,392 downwards.
CGCCGGTCGGCGCCTTGGTTTCGACAGTCGCCGCGGGGAGCGGATCCTTGCGGTAACCATCGACCGCCGGCGGCGCGGGCGCGCGGAAGTCCGGTCCCGCCGCACATCCCGCCAATATGACGAGCAAAGCCCCGCACAGCACGCCGCGGCGTGCATTCGCGTTATTCAGGGTCATAACACATCCAAGTATTTGTACTTCTGCGTTCAATAATAGACGAGACACGAATCCGGCTCAACAACGTTTCGTCGATGCCATCAACCTTTGCCCGGGCCGGCGCAAAATTTTTTTACATAACTGACGGCGGCTGCCGCAACCGCCGGAAGTCATTTACCCCAAGAAGACGAACGAGCGCACGGCAAATCGACAGCTCGCGTGAAAGATCTCTCGCCGGCTTCTCAAATTCTGAGAAATGACGGGAGCTCAGCCGGCCGGCTTCACCAGCAGGCCTTTCGCCAGCGCTCCTTGGAATAGAGCCAGGCCACGCGCGAAATGGAGCAACCCGAACAGCAGCGCCACCCCGATGACGAAGACGAGCGGATCGGCAATTTCCCATGGAATCAACAAGGTATCGTTGAAATGGATATGTGTTGCAACGTCGATGCGCACCAAACCGAGCATCCAGCCGATATGCGCGACCGGCGCGAAAATGCATGCCAGCGAGGTCGCGATGCCGGTCACCGCGATCGTGAAATACACGATGCCGAGCGGCAGCATCAGGATGAAATAGAGCAGCGTCGACCAGGTGCGCGGATCGGAGAACATCTCGCCGATGCGCTGGCGCACGCTCAAGCCCGGGCGCGCATAGACCGGCCGGCGCGGCATGCGCTCGCCGAGCATCGTTTCCACGATGCGCGACTCGACCAGGGCGAGCGCGCGGGTCGTGCCGAAGAACAGCACCGCGAACAGAATGCCGAAGATCAGCAGCGACAGACTGACCGACAAACTCACGCCGACCACCGTCCAGGTGAAATAGAAAATGCCCGTGGCCAATGAAAGCAGCATGTAGAACAACCCGGAATAGGCGCGCGCATCGCCGGCGACGGCGAAAAAGCGCCCGAGCGCCGTCTTGCGCGGCGCGGGCCGCGGCGTGCGCAGGGCCTGCTGCACCTGCACTTCCTTGTCGACGTAGATCTCCGCGACCTCTTCCGGCGCGCCGTAGCTGCCGACGATCTTGGCGAGCACCTCCGCCTCGGACTTGCCGGGGTTGTCGTGCATCTCGCCGCGCAGGTGCTCTTCGGCGTCGTACAGCGCGTCCTGAATCAACGCGGGGTCCGCGCCGTGCAAGGCGGCGCGCAACTGCTCCAGATACTCGGCGATGGTACGGGGAATCGAAGTGGACACGTCTAATCCTCCGAAAAATCAATACATCCGCCGCTCGGGCGACGGTCAAACAGCGAATATTCCTGTGGCATCACTCGACAAGCACCGCGTCGACGAAATCCCGCGTTTCGATCCAGGCGAAGCTCCATTCGCGCAACACGCGCCGGCCGAGCGGTGTGATGCGGTAGTAGCGCCGCGGCGGACCGCTGACCGACGGTTCGACGATGCTCTCGAGCAATTCCGCCGCCGCCAGATTGCGCAGCACCGGATACAGCGCGCTTTGCTTGCCGCTCAATACCCCGCCGCCGGTTTCCTCGAAACGTTTGGCGATCTGGTAGCCGTACATCGGCGTCCGCGCGCGGGCGAGCACGCCGAGCAGCACCAGCGACACCGTGCCGGCGGAAAGCTCCTTCTGGAATTTCCAGAGGTGGCTGTCGGTATCGTTCATGCTAGGCATGACAACGCTATAGTCATAGGTCGACTATAGTGTTTAGTTGATAATAGTGAATGCGCCGGAAGTCATGCCTGGGGGTGACGCTTGCAAAAGCGCCCCCTTCAGTCGCTCCGCGACAGCTTCCCCCGCTGCGCAGGGGAAGCGAAAGCCGTCCTTCCCCTGCGCAGCGGGGGAAGGTGCCCGAAGGGCGGAAGGGGGCGCTCCGCTTTAAGCGAGCAACTCGTAACTCGCGACGAGTTCGCAAATGCGCTTGACGTCCTGATCCATCGCGCGGTCGCGTTGCATGAAGCCGATGCGCTCGCGAATCTTCGCGAACGCCGCACGAACGACCGATCCGGCACGGAATTCTTCGCTCGCGGCGAGGGCCGCGGTCAGGTGCTGTACTTCCTCGGCGAACTGCGCGTAACTCGGCGCGTCGGCTCTCGGCGCGCCGGAAATCTTCGCCGCCAGGCTTTGCCAGTCGCCTCGCGCAGCCAGCGTACGCGCGGCGTTGAGCATGTCCTGGCGATATTCGAGCGCCTGCGCCGCGGTGTACAGCTCCAGCGCGAGCACATGACCAAGGTCTTCGATCATATCGAGCACATGGCGCGCCTCGTTCGTGCCCATCGAGACGTGATCCTCGGCATTTGCGCTCGTCGGCACCGAGTAGACGCTGGCCGGGTGCGCGCGCGTGGCCAAATCATTGACCAGCGCCGCGGCCGTGTACTGCACGATCATGAAACCGGAATCCGTCGCGTCCTCGTTGCCGATCAGAAACGCCGGCAGGCCGTCGTTCGTCGCCGGATCGACCAGCTTGTTGAGGCGGCGCTCGCTGATCGAGGCGAGCACGGGAATCGCCGCCTTGACGTAGCTCATCGCCAGCGCGAGCGGCATGCCGTGGAAGTGGCCGGCCGAGATCACCTGATCCTCGATCACCTTGGCGTCGGCCGCGTCGGGGAAGATCAGCGGGTTGTCGGTGACCGAATTCAATTCGATGTCGAACACGCGCTGCGCCTGCGCAAGCGCATCGCGCACCGCGCCGTGCACCTGCGGGATGCAGCGCAGGCTGTACGCGTCCTGCGGCTGGTGTTTCTTGCCGCCCTTGAACGGCATGAAGCGGCGGTAGAAATTTTCCTTGCCGTGGCGCTGCGACGACGGCACGTAGTCCCAGCCGATGTCGAAGCGGTGCTGCTGATCGTCCGGATCGCTCCACGAATCGGCGAGCCAGGTCTTGAAGCGCGGCACGAGGTGATACGGAATGTCGACGAGCGTGGAATCGCCGAGCAGCCGGCGCAGGTTCGCCGCGGTCTGCACCTGGCCCGGATGCGGGCGCAGCGCGTGCACTTCTTCCTTGAACGCGGAGCTGCGGCCGGCGAACGCGTCGAGCGTCATCGCCGCGGCGAGATCGGCGGTCGCGAGCAGTTTTTCCAGCGCGTCGAGCGCGAGCGCACCGCTCGCGAGCATCTGCGCGGTGCCGTTGTTGAGCGCCAAGCCTTCCTTGAACGACAGGCGCACCGGCGCGAGCCCCGCACGCATGAGCGCCTCGGCGCCCGAGATGCGCTCGCCGCGATAGAACGCCTCGCCTTCGCCGAGCAGCACGATCGCCAGATGCGACAGCGGCGCCAGATCGCCGCTCGCGCCGACGGAACCTTTCTCGGGGATCACCGGAATCACGTCGCGATTGAGCAGCTCGGCCAGCGATTGCAGCGTCGCCGCGCGAATGCCCGAATGCCCGCGCATCAGCGTGTTGACGCGAATGGCGAGCATCGCACGCACGACTTCGGCCGCGAGCGGCTTGCCGACGCACACGGCGTGCGTAACGACGAGGTTGTGCTGCAGCTCCTCCATCAGCGTGCCATCGCGCTTCTCAGGGCCAAGCTTTCCAAGATCAGCGCCAGGCAGCTCGTCGCGCGCACGATGCGCGCCAAGCAGCTTGTCGGCATTGCTGCCGAAGCCGGTGGTGACGCCGTAAATCGGCTCGCCGCGCTGCACCTGCTCGGCGAGGAAATCCGCCGTGCGCTGCACCTTGGCGAGCTGCGCTGCGTCGAGTTCGATTTTCGCGCCTTGCTTGGCAATGGCGACGAGCTGCGCGCGCGTCAGGCTCGAACCGTCCAACCGAATGAATTCACTAGTCACAAAACACCTGTAAGCCGTCATTCCCGCGCAAGCGGGAATCCATTTTGATTTTCAGTCGATCAAACAGTCAAAGAGGTCGCGCCAGTCTGGATTCGTTTTCTCGATCAATTCCAATTTCCAGGCACGCTTCCACTTTTTAATCTGTGTGTCACGCGCAATTGCCGCGGGAAAATCGACTGCCAATTCATACCAGACAAGTCGCTTCACGTTGTATTTCTTCGTAAAGCCTTCGATCAGACCTTCGCGATGCTCCCAAATTCGATGCTTCAGCCATCCGGTTACGCCGGTATACAACGTACCACGCACCGCGGTTGCCAGAATGTATACAGTAGGCTGCTTGATGACCATGCAAAGCCTTCCATTGGCAAAAATTTTTATCGTTTTATATAACGTCATTCCCGCGAAAGCGGGAATCCACCTTGATCTGCTCTACTCAAAGCAAAATGGATTCCCGCTTTCGCGGGAATGACGGCAAAGAAGTTAGCCCATGGCTTCGGCCTGCTCGAGCTCGACGCGCAGCGTGCGCACGAGCTCGCTGCGCGGCACCTCGAACTGGTCTTCCTTGCGCAGATCCTTCACCGTCACCGTGCCCTTGGCGATCTCGTCGGAGCCGAGCACGACGACGAAGCGGATGCCCGCGCGGTCGGCGTATTTGAACTGTTTGCCAAGCTTGCCGCCGTCGAGCACGACCTCGGTCGGAATGCCGCCGTTGCGCAGCTGCGTGGCGAGTTCGAGATAGACCGGCAATTGCGTCTCATCCATCTGGGTGACGAGCACTTTGACCGTTGACTGCGCCGTGTCGATCAGCTTCGCTTCGCGCAACTGCCAAAACAAGCGCGTCGCGCCGATCGAGATGCCGACGCCGGGCAGTTTCGATTTGGTGTAATTCGAAGCCAGATTCTCGTAGCGACCGCCCGAGCAGATCGAGCCGATCTGCGGATGTTCGTTGAGCATGGTCTCGTAGACCGTGCCGGTGTAGTAGTCGAGCCCGCGCGCGATGGAAAGATTGATCGCATAGTGCGTCTCGGGTACGCCGAAGGCGCGGATCAACGTCAGCACCTCGCGCAGTTCGGCGATGCCCTGATTGAAGATATCGGTGCCCTGCCCCAATGCGTCGAGTTTGGCCAGCGCATCGGCATGGCCATGCGAGCGGATCTGCACGAAGTCGAGGATCTTCTTCGCCGCGTCCGCCGGCAAGCCGAAACCTTCGCCCATCAGCGTGTCGCGCACATAGTCCGCGCCGCGCTTGTCGAGCTTGTCGACCTCGCGCAACGCCAGCGCCTGCTGTTCGGTATCGGTGATGCCGAGGCCTTCGAAAAACCCGCGCATGATCTTGCGGTTGTTGAGCCAGATCGTGAACGGCCCGATCTTGAGATCGCGGAACACGCTGTAGATCACCGCGGGAATTTCCGCGTCGTAGCGGATCGACAGCTCGTCCTTGCCGATCACGTCGATGTCGCACTGGTAGAACTCGCGGAAGCGGCCGCGCTGGGCGCGCTCGC
>DAIMZS010000079.1:9908-11798 GCA_036733825.1 Rudaea sp. | reverse complement strand
AAGCCCTCCCCTTCAAGGGGAGGGTGGGGTGGGGATGGTGTTGACAACAGCCTTGTCCATAACTGTGAGGCCGTCGCACACACCATCCCCCTCCCGGCCTCCCCCTTGAAGGGGGAGGAGTTTCTTTCAATTCCCGTCATTTGACATCGGCTTGGTCGCGATCGAAAAACTCAGGTCGACCTTGTCGGACAGCGTGCCGCGGCGCGAGCTCATGCCGAAGTCGCTGCGGTGGATGCTGCCTTCGGCCTCGACCGGGCAGTTGTCGGCGGTCGCGGCCGGGCAGTCGGGCTTGGTCAGCTCGAAGCGCACGTGTTTGCTCACGCCGCGCAGGGTCAGCGTGCCTTCGATCTCGCCGCCGGTCTGCAGACGCTTCAACGGAATGGAATCGGACACGAAAGCGATCTGCGGATAGTGCTGAGCGTCGAAGAACTCGGGCGACTTGACCCACTCCTCGTGATTGCGGTTGCGCATCGACACGACATTGGCGTCGATCTGCGCCTCGACCGTCGCGGCGTTGCGGAAATGATCGACCGTGATCATGCCGTGCACGCTGCCGAAGCGGCCGTGCACGCCGACGAGCCAGAGCACCTTCACTTCGAAATCGACGTGCGAGTTCGCATTGTCGAGGGCGAGGCGTTCGATGCGCTGTTCCGCGCGGGCGGCCGCCGGCTGCAGCGAAACGAGAATCGCCAGGCCGAAGCCGAAGAAAAGTGCGGCGGGGGAGTACTGCTTGTCGTCGTTCATTGCCATCGCCGCGCGAACATAACGCAGCGAGGTTACGGCGCCCAAAACGCCTTGAGTCGGCCCGCGCCCGGCTCGGCGGGGCCGGTCAGTTCGATCCAGGCGATGCCGGCCGGCGGCATGCCGCGAAAGTCGCCGGACTGGCCGGTGGTCAGCAGCGCGACCAGCGTTTCGAAGCCCGGGTTGTGCCCGACCAGGAGCAGGCGTTCGGCGTCGGTCTGCTCGTCGATCAAGGCGATGAGTTCGCCGGCGGTGGCCTCGTAGATGCGCGGCTCCATCGTCGTCGGCACGTGGCCGAGGGCGTAGTCGAGCGTCTGCTTGGTGCGCCGCGCCGGCGAGCAGAGGGTGCGCGCCGGCAGGGCGTGATGCTCCTGCAGCCAGTGTCCGGCGTCTTCGGCTTCGACGATGCCGCGCGCGGAAAGCACGCGCTGGGCGTCGTCTTCGCCGGGCTTGGCGCCTTCGGCGTGGGCGTGACGCAGGAGGATCAGTTCGCGGCTCATGCGGGTCCGTGGATTCAGTGGAGTTTCTTCAGCCAGCGCAGCAGCTTGTTCCAGTCTTCCTGGTGCGAGCGCGCGGCTTCGGAGGCGTAGTCGAAAACGCTGCGGCCGAGGCTGGACATCAGCACGTACGCCTGCGAGTCGCGAATCTGTGCGACGACCGGCAGCGGCAGCGACTTCATTTCCTCGATCGCGAGCTGCGAGGCCGTCGTCCACGGCTTGAGCCGGTTGGCGACGATGCCGACCGCGACTTTGCCGCGCTTGATCCGCGGCAGCGCGGCGATGCCCTCGATGAAATGCTGGCTGGCTTCCAGGTCGAAGCGCGACGGCAGCACGGGCACGAGCACCGCGTCGATATCGTCGAGGAAGGCGTCGACGTCGGTCGGGCGGATGGCCGCGGGCGCGTCGACGATGATGCGCTGGGCGCCTTGCGGCACGTGCGAGCGCCAGTCCGAACGCGTGCCGGACAACGGCAGCACCGGCGTGGTGTAGCCGGCGCGCTTTTCGCACCAGCTGCGGCTGGAACCCTGCCGGTCGGCGTCGACCAGCACGGTGTTCTTGCCGTCCTGCGCGAAATGCGCGGCGAGGTTGGTGGCGATCGTGGACTTGCCGCAACCGCCTTTCGAGTTAGCCACCAGAATCTTCAGCATCG
>DAIMZS010000079.1:8299-9808 GCA_036733825.1 Rudaea sp. | reverse complement strand
GGCTGCCAGTCGCCCGGCGGGTCGGTGTGCTGCTTCTGCCCGCGCAGGAAGGCGATCACGGCCGAAGGCTCGTCCGGACCGGCCTCGAGCGCGGCGATGTAGGCGCGCGCCAGTTCAGGTTCGCGCGGGAAGCGCGCCGACAATTCCATGAACTTTTCCTTCTGCCAGGCGGCCGAGCGGCGGCGCGCGCCCATCACGTCCTTGTCGACGCCGGGTTGTAGCAGCGCTTCCTCGATCGCGTAGCCGATGCCTTGGGCGACGAAGGTGCCGCCCGCTTCGAGTTTTCGGGCCACGGCGATGCAGTTGGAGACGGTCGTCGGGTCGCTCGCCGGATCGAGCTTGGTGCAGAACTGGTGCACGCGCTGCAGCGCGACCGGCAGGATGGAACTGGCGATCGTCGTGGCGAAATTGATCCGCGCGCTTTCCGAACTCACGCCGAGCGAGGTGATCTCCTTCGGCACCGGCAGGACTTCGAGCGCGTGATAGACCGCGACGACATCGGCGCCCCAGTATTCGTTGTAGCGCTGCGTCTGCGCCATGCGTGCGATGCTGGCGCGCTGCAGTTCGGCGTTGCCTTCGCTCGGATAGGACAGCAGCCAGACCGCGGCGTTGTCCGCGTCGAGGGTCTGCAGCGTCTTCGGCGCGCCGGGGTCGGCGCAGCCGGGCTGAGTCAGGCACGGATTCGACGCCGCCACCCAGAGCACGAGCGGATCCTGCGGCCCAAGTTCGAGCGCGCGCTTGAGCAGCGCGGGCGTCTTCTTCACCGCCGAGCGCGCGGTGTCTTTTTCGTCGGGCGCGGCGAGCTGGGCAGCGGCGACCTGCTTGCGCGCATCGCCGCTGAGGGCGAGCAGGTTGATCAGATCGTGACGGAACAGGGTCAGCGCCGGGTCTTCGGCCGGGGCCGCCGCGGCCGCCTGCGGCGCTGCCGGCGCCGCGGTTTTCGCAGCGGGCTTGGCCTTTTTGGCCGGGGCCGCGGCCTTGGGCGGCGTGTCGGCGGTCTGCGCCGCGACGACGCAGGCGAATCCGGCGGCGCACGCGGCGAGGATCAGGGTGGGGATGCGAGACATGGCCGTCCTCTTCAAAGCAAACGGCCGCCAGTGTAACCGCAGCGGGCTACCGGGCGCCGTCGTCGATTCAGCCGTCATCCATCCTTTCCAGATGTTTTTCCGTGCAAATCGCCTGTTTTCGACGAAGTTTGCCGCACGACGGCTTGAACTTTGTCGGCCGCGGCGGCATCCCTTAGCTACCTCGGCAGAACGGGAAGGGCATGCTCGTCTGGCTGCGCACGCATTTTCACAGGTTCTTGGCATCCAAAAGTGGCACGCGTTTCCGCCGCCAGCACCGCCGGCGGCAGGCGCGGCCGCATCTGCTGCATACGCTGCTCGCCGTCGCCGGCGGCGTGCTGCTGGTGCTCGCCGGCCTCGCCATGCTCGTGCTGCCCGGACCGGGCCTGCTCGTGATGCTGATCGGCGCGGCGCTGATCGCGGGCGAATCGCGGCTCGTCGCGGG
>DAIMZS010000079.1:7084-8199 GCA_036733825.1 Rudaea sp. | reverse complement strand
GACGGATAGCACGGCTGCGGGAAGCAGATCGTCTTGAGCGATTCGAAACCGGCCGTGGTCAGCGCGTTGCGGATGTCGCTCAGCAGCGGCAGGTGGGCGAGCGGCGATTCGCTCTGCTGCACGATGATGCCGTCCGGGCGCAGCGCCTGCAGACACGTCTTGTAGAACGCGGCGTTGAACAGACCTTCGGCCGGGCCGATCGGGTCGGTCGAGTCGATGATGATCACGTCGAGCGACTCGGGTTTCGCTTCGGCCATCCATTTAATACCGTCGATGAACAGCAGCTGCGCGCGCGGATCGTGGTTCGACTCGCACAGCTCGGGGAAATACTGCTCGGCCAGGCGCGTCACGCGCTCGTCGATCTCGACCTGGATCGCGCTTTCGACCGCTTTGTGGCGAAGCACCTCGCGCAGCGTGCCGCAGTCGCCGCCGCCGATGATGACCACGTTTTTCGGGTTCGCGTGCGTGTACAGCGCCGGGTGCGACATCATCTCGTGATAGAAGAAATTGTCGCGCGTGGTGACCATCATGCAGCCGTCGATGGTCATCAGCTTGCCCCAATCGGTCGTGTCGTAGATCGCGATGGTCTGGAACGGGGTTTTTTCCTCGTGCAGCTTTTTCGTCACGCGAAAGCCGATCGACGAGCCGGAGTAATCGTGCTCTTCATTGAACCAAAAGGGGTGTGCGTTGGACATGTCGGAATCCGAAAAATCGTGAAATGGCGCGCGATTGTAGCCACCGGCTCGGCGCCACGGAACCGCCGGTGCGGCGTGTCCGGATAACACCCGATCGTTGCTCTGGTGTTACAGGCCATTTCCTGCTAAGGATATCGCCCGGGGAAGGGAACATACGAATGAAGAACCTCATCTGCGGTTCCCGCCATGGGGCCGCGCGTTGCTATTGCGCCACTACTTGGGAGTGATCATGCATACGAAACAAAATTCCTTGTCGCGAGCGGTACGGTTGGCGCTGTCCATCGGCCTGGTGTCGAGCGTGACCGTCGTCCACGCGCAGGATGCGAATCAGGACAACAAGACCCCGCCGCCGAAAGAAACCAAAACCCTTCAAGCGATCGAAGTGACCGGCTCGCTGATCCGCCGCGTCGATACCGAAAC
>DAIMZS010000079.1:3065-6984 GCA_036733825.1 Rudaea sp. | reverse complement strand
ATGCTGCCGGCGAACATGATCGAGCGCGTCGAGGTGCTGGCCAGCGGCGCCACGACGACCTACGGCTCGGATGCGATCGGCGGCGTCGCGAACTTCATTCTGCGCAAGGATTTCAGCGGCATGGAGGTGAGCGCCAACGGCGGCATCTCCGGCCACGGCGACGGGCAGCGGCGCGGCATCAATCTGACCGTGGGCGCCGCGGGCGACCAGGGCAATATCGTCGGCGGCCTGGACTACAACAAATACGATCCGGTGCTCGCGACGGCGCGCAAATGGTCTGCGCAGCAGATCTACCTGTACAGCTACGGCGCGGTGCCGGAAGGCTCGCACTCCATTCCCACCGGCCGCATCGTGCTGCCGTCGGGCAGTCCGCTGATCGGCCAGCTCGGTTGCCAGCAGCTCACGCGCGGTTCGGGCAGCGGCACCTCGTTGAGCGATTACCGCTGCTTCAACAACAGCAGCGACTTCTTCAATTACCAGGCCTACAACTACATCCAGACCAACCAGGAGCGCATCAACGCCTTCGTCCTGGGCAACTACAAGATCAACGATTCGCTGACCTACTACGCCGACCTGTTCTACAACCACACCGATTCCTCCGGCCAGGACGGCCCGGCGCCGACCAACACCGGCGACGGCTGGAGCGTTCCCGCCAGCAATCCGAACAATCCGTTCGGCATCGCCTTCTGCAACAGCGCCTCGCCGAGTTGTCCGGCGGGTTCGGGTTCGCTGTACACGCGCCTGACCGGCGCCGGCCCGCGTCTGCACACCTTCTCCACGAGCAACATCGAGCTTATCACCGGGTTGAAAGGCGTTGTCGGCCAGACCTCGTGGACCTGGGACATCGGCATCAACTACGGCCATTCCAGCCGCGACCAGAAGAACTACCACGAATTGAACGTCGCCGGATTCCAGGCCGCCATCGACGCCGGCGGCAATCCGTTCGACCAGTCCAGCCTGCCGATCACCATCACCAACAACCCGACCTACAGCAAGACCACCAGCACCAAGGAAGCGACGGCGAATATTTCGGGCGAACTGTTCAACCTGCCGGCCGGCGCGGCGCAGCTGTCGGCCGGTCTGCTGTACCGCAAGCAATCGATGGACTATCAGGTCAGCAGCGATGCGATCCTCAATCTCACCACGCTCAATTGCGCGATCGCGGCCGAGGGCTGCGGCTCGCCGGGCAGCGGCAGCATCACCGCCAAGGAGTTCTTCGCCGAAGCGCTGTTCCCGCTCGTCGCCGATGCGCCGCTGGCCAAGTCGCTGAACCTCGACGTCGGCGTGCGCACCTCGCATTACGACCTGACCGGCAGCACCACCAACTGGAAGCTCGCGCTCGAGTGGAAACCCGTCGAGGATCTGCTCGTGCGCGGCACCGCCACGCAAGTGTTCCGCGCGCCGACGCCGGACGAAGCGTTCGACGGCCCGACCCTGCTCAACCCGACGATCAGCGACCCGTGCGTCAATCAGCCGGCGTCCTACCTCGCCGCGCATCCGAATCTCTGCCGTTATGTTCCGGCGAACTGGCAGCCGCTGAGCTACGGCCAGATCACCTCGATCTACGAGGGCGGCGCTCTCGGCGGCCTCAAGCTGCGTCCGGAACACGGCAAATCGTTCGACGTCGGTTTCGTCTACTCGCCAAGCTGGGCCGAGGGCCTGTCGACCACGCTCGACTTCTGGCGCATCACCCTGAACGACCTGCTCACGCCGCTCGCGGCGCAAACGGCGCTGGACAATTGCGCACTGAGCGATTCCAGTCCGTATTGCGGATTGATCAACCGCTACAGCGGCGGCGCCGAACCGGGCAGCATCTACTACGTCACCACGCCGCAGGTGAATCTCGGTCAGCTCAGCACGAATGGCTTCGACTTCAACATCGCCTACGTCTTGCCGCACTTCGACATCGGCAACGTCGACCCGGGCGACTTCAAGGCGACGTTCTATACGACCTACACCAACAGCTACAAAGTCAGCATTCCGGGCGGCACGAACGGCAACTACGTGGGCACCTACAGCGACCAGTACGGCAACCTGACGCGGCTGCGCGCCACGCTGACCCTGAACTGGAAGCTCGGCAACTGGTCGGCGCAGTGGCAGTCGCGCTACATCCACAGCCTGACCCTGCTCAACGCCTTTGCCGACGGCGCGCCGGCGGGAACGCCCAACACTTATCCCATGGCCTCGGCGACGTACAATTCGATCAAGGTGGGCTATGCGATGCCGTCGATCAAGACCACGTTCGATCTCGGCGTCGACAATATCGGCGATCGCCGGCCGCCGCTGATCTACCAGCACGGCGCGGGCGGCGGCGGTTCGCAGTACAACGCCGACGTGGCGACGTACGACACGCTCGGGCAGTACATCTGGGCGCGCGCGACGGTCAAGTTCTGAGCGCGCTTCGATCGCGGCCGCGGGTTTGCCCGCGGCCGCAGTGCAGGTGATTTGCGAAAGCGGGGCATGGCCCCGCTTTTTTGTTGCATGATGCGAGTTTCGCGACAGCCGCTCTGTGCGATCCGTGAGCGTTTTTATTGCCGATGACCGAACAGATCACCAGCCGCATCGCAGCGGCCTTCCAGGCGGGCGACATGGCGCAAGTCGTCGCGCTCGCGCAGACGCTGCCCGCGCCGGCGCAAGCCGCAAGTGAAATCGTCTTGCTCGCGCACGGGCTCGCCCTGCATGCCCTGCAGCGTCACGCCGAGGCCGCCGCCGTGCTGCGCCGCCTGGTGCAGCTGAAACCCGGCGTGCCCGAATATTGGAACAATCTCGCGATCGCCGCGCGCGAGGCCGGCGAGTTCGACGAGGCCGAACGTGCGTCGCAGCGCGCCGTCGCGCTCGCTCCGGACAACGCGCAATTCCACCACAACCTCGGCCTGCTGTATGCGCAGCTGCGGCGCTGGCCGGAAGCCCGGCTCAGCCAGTTCGAGGCGGTGCGGCTGGCGCCGGGATTCGTCGACGCTCGGCTACAAGCCGCGCTCGTCTGCCATGTCTGCGGTGACCTGTCCGGCGAGGACGCGGTGCTGAAAGGCGTCGCGCACTGGCCCGCACAGCCGGCCGAGCAGGCGCTGACGTTGGCCAACATCCTTTCCGCGCGCGGTGAGCAGGCGGCGGCGTTCGACGTGCTCGCCAACGCCGTTCCGCCGCCGGATGCGTCCGCCGCGCGGATCACATCCTGGCGCATCGCCGCGATGCGCGCCGCCTTGCACGAGCGCGCCAACCGTCTCGAACAGGCTCAGGCCGAACTGGCGGCGCTGCCGCTCGATGAGATCGCCGCGCTGCCCGACGCGCAACGCCAAGTGCGGCACGATGTCTGGCATCTGCGCGCGACCTTGCTCACGCGCGCGGGCGACCACGCCGGCGCGGCCGCGCTCTGGCAGGACATGCTCGACCGCGCCACGGCTTCGGACCAGCGCGCCGCGGCGGCGTTCGGCCTGGCCGCCGCGCTCGACAAACTCAAGCGCCACGCCGAGGCCTGGCAAGCTATTCGCTTAGCGCATGCCGAGCAGATGGACAGCCTGCGCCACATCGTGCCGCACCTACTCGACGAAAACGCGCAGTCGTGGCCGATCCTCGAACAACGCGTCACTCACCGCGAGCACGACGCATGGAGCACGCTGCCGCCGCCGCGCGGCGAGCAGAATCCCGTCTTCGTCGTGGGTTTCCCGCGCTCGGGCACCACGCTGCTCGAACAGATGATCGACGCGCATCCGGATTTCCGCTCGATGGACGAGCGCCCTTTCGTCTACGATTTGATCGAGCGCATGCGCCATGCCGGCCAGCCGTATCCCGAAGGGCTGGCGGCGCTCAAGGCCGAGGAGGCGCAGCGGCTACGGCAAATCTACGCCGAGATGGCGGCCGAGGTCGTGCCCGATCTCGGCGCGGCGCGGCTGGTCGACAAGAATCCGCTCAACATGTTCAG
>DAIMZS010000079.1:0-2965 GCA_036733825.1 Rudaea sp. | reverse complement strand
CCGTGAGCTGGACCACCGACGACGCGCGCGCACAGTACGCCATCGCGCACTGGGGCGAGGGCTATTTCGACGTCGACACGCGCGGCGATTTGAGCGTGCGCCCGCGCGGCGCTGACGGCCCGGCATTCAGCCTGCCCGAGATCGTCGACGCCGCGCGCGCGAAAGGCTCGCGTCTGCCGTTGCTCGTGCGTTTCGCCGACATCCTGCGTCATCGCCTCTCGCGCCTGCAGAGCGCGTTCGCCAAGGCGATGAAAGAGTGGGACTACGCCGGCGGCTACAGCGCGGTCTATCCGGTCAAGGTCAACCAGCAGAAAGGCGTCGCCGGCGAACTCGCGCAGGCCGGCGGCGAGGGTTTCGGTCTCGAAGCCGGATCGAAGCCGGAATTGATGGCCGTGCTCGCGCTCGCCGCGCCGGGCAGCATCGTCATCTGCAACGGCTACAAGGATCGCGAATATCTGCGCCTCGCGCTGATCGGGCGCAAGCTCGGCCTGCGTGTGTTCATCGTCATCGAGAAGCCGTCGGAACTGAAGCCGGCGCTCGAGGAAGCCAAGACGCTCGGCGTCGAGCCGCTGTTCGGCGTGCGCATGCGCCTGACCAGCCTCGGCGCGGGCAAGTGGCAGAACACGGGCGGCGAAAAATCGAAGTTCGGTTTGACCCCGCGCCAGTTGCTCACGCTGATCGACGAGCTCAAGGCGACCGGCCTGACGAATTCGCTGCAGCTGTTGCACGTGTTCATGGGCTCGCAGATTTCCAACGTGCGCGACATCGCCAGCGGCATGCGCGAGGCGTCGCGCTATTTCATCGAACTGTGCAAGCTCGGCATGCCGATCCGCTACGTCGACGTCGGCGGCGGACTCGGCGTCGATTACGAAGGTACACGCTCGCGCTCGGCCTGCTCGATCAATTACGGCCTCGATCAGTACGCCTCCACCATCGTCGAGCCGCTGGCGCAAGCCTGCGCTGAACACGGCTTCACGCCGCCGCATGTGATTTCCGAAACCGGCCGCGCGATGACCGCGCACCACGCCGTGCTCGTCACCAACGTCAGCGACATCGAACGCGCGCCCGAAGGCCGCGTTCCGCCGAGCGACGCGGATGAGCCCGTTGCGTTGCGCCGTCTGCGCGAGATCCACAGCGAAATCGGCGAGCGCTCGGTGATCGAACTGTTCCACGAAGCGCAGCAGTTCTGGAACGAAGCGCACACGCTGTTCGCGCTCGGCCAGCTCACCCTGCGCCAGCGCGCGCGTGCGGACGATCTCTACTACGCCATCGTCAATGCATTGCGCGCGCGCCTGAAACCCGAAGAACGCGCGCATCGCCAAGCGCTCGACGAGCTCAACGAAAAACTCGTCGACAAGTACTTCGTCAATTTCTCGATCTTCGAATCGATTCCGGATTCGTGGGCGATCGATCAGATCTTCCCGATCGTGCCGATCGCCGGCCTCGACCGCGCGCCCGACCGCCGCGCCGTAATCGCCGACCTGACCTGCGATTCCGACGGCCGCATCGACGACTACGTCGACGCCGACGGCATCGACGTCAGCCTGCCCGTGCACGCGCCCGCGGAAGGCGAGAGCTATCGTCTCGGCATCTTCCTCGTCGGCGCCTATCAGGAGGCGCTCGGCGATATCCACAATCTGTTCGGCGACACCGACGCGGTCAACGTGCGCATCGCCGCTGGTGGCGGCTACGAATTTTCGCATTTGCGCCGCGGCGACACGACCGACCTGATGCTCGACTATGTCGGCTATGACTTGAAAGCGTTGCGCGCCGAGTATGCGAACAAGATCGCGCGGGCAGGAATTGCAGGCGGTGAGGCGGAGCGCTTGAACGCCGCGCTCGAGGCGGGACTCACAGGCTATACCTATCTGGCGGAAAGCGATCACCCCTGAGCGACGAAGAATTTGGAGTTGGATTGAAATGAGCGAATTGAAAGCAGGATTTGTCGGCCTCGGCGCGATGGGTTGGGCGATGGCCGGACATCTGAAGCGCGCGGGCCTGCTGGCGGGCGTCGCCAACCGCAGTCCGGAAAAGGCGCAGGCGTTCGCGCAGGAATACGGCGTGCTCGGCGCGGCGGATCCAGGCGAGCTGGCGAAACATTGCAATGTCATCGCGCTGTGCGTGTCGGCCGACGCCGACGTGCTCGAGGTCACGCGCGCGATCGCCGCGCAGGCGCAGCCGGGCACGATCGTGGTCGATCATTCGACCGTGTCGTCGAAGACTGCGGTCGAAGCACAGAAAATCATGCGCGCCGCCGGCGGCGATTTTCTCGACGCGCCCGTGTCGGGCGGCGTCGAAGGCGCGAAGAACGGCAAGCTGTCGATCATGGTCGGCGGCGACGCCGATGCGCTCGCTCGCGTGCGGCCGGCGCTCGAAGCCTATGCCGGACGCATCGCCCATCTCGGCGGCATCGGCGCGGGACAGAACACGAAGGCGGTCAACCAGACCGTGATCGCGGGCATCATGCAGGGCATCGGCGAAGGGCTGGCACTGGCTGAAGCGCTCGGGCTCGATCCGGCCGTGCTGCTGCCCACGCTGTCGGGCGGCGCGGCGCAGTCGTGGTACCTCGACAAGCGCGGCGCTTCGGCGATGCGCAACGAGTTCAATGTCGGCTTCAAGCTCGCTTTGATGCACAAGGATCTTGGCATCGCGCGTGATATCGCCGTGTCGGCCGGCGTCGGGTACGAGGTGCTCGACAAGTCGCTGGCGGATTATGGCGAGTTGATGGCACAAGGATATGGCGACGAGGATGTTTCCGCGGTGATTCGGCTTAAGCGGCGCAAGTCGTAATTTCGTTTTCCGGCAGGAATCGAATCCATCGATTCCTTGGCTGGTCATTCCCGCGCAGGCGGGAATCCAGTTCTTGCTTTGCTCTTTAGCTCGTCATTCCCGCATGCTCTTAGCGGGAATCCAGTGCCTTTGCTCTCTCGCTCGTCATTCCAGCGCAAGCTGGAATCCAGTTTTT
>DAIMZS010000078.1:8865-11830 GCA_036733825.1 Rudaea sp. | reverse complement strand
TGTTCGCCGCCCATCACGCTGATGCGCGCGTTCGGCCACATCCACAGGAAGCGCGGCTGGTAGCCGCGGCCGCACATCGCATAGTTGCCCGCGCCGAAGCTGCCGCCGATGATCACGGTGAACTTCGGCACGTGCGAGCAGGCGACCGCGGTGACCATCTTCGCGCCGTCCTTGGCGATGCCGGCCTGTTCGTATTTTTTGCCGACCATGAAGCCGGTGATGTTCTGCAGAAACACCAGCGGAATGTCGCGCTGGTTGCACAGCTCGATGAAGTGCGCGCCTTTAAGCGCGGACTCCGGAAACAGAATGCCGTTATTGGCGACGATGCCGACCGGATAGCCGTATAGATGGCCAAATCCGCATACGAGCGTCTTGCCGTAGCGCGCCTTGAACTCGTGGAATTCGGAAGCATCGACGATGCGCGCGATGATCTCGCGGATGTCGAACGGCTTGCGCGTGTCGGTCGGCACGCAGCCGTAGATTTCTTCGGCCGCGTATTTCGGTTCGGCCGGTGTTTTGATCGCGACGGCGAGCTGCTTTCTGCGATTCAGGCTCGCGACGATATCGCGCGCAATCGCGAGCGCGTGCGCATCGTTCTCGGCAAAATGGTCGGCAACGCCCGAGATCGAGGTGTGCACATCGGCGCCGCCGAGCGATTCGGCGTCGACGACTTCGCCGGTCGCCGCTTTCACGAGCGGCGGGCCGCCAAGAAAGATCGTGCCCTGTTCCTTGACGATGATTGTTTCGTCGCTCATTGCCGGCACGTAGGCGCCGCCCGCGGTGCACGAGCCCATGACGACGGCGATCTGCGGAATGTTGAGCGCACTCAATCGCGCCTGGTTGTAGAAGATGCGGCCGAAATGTTCTTTGTCCGGAAACACCTCGTCCTGCATCGGCAGGAACGCACCGCCCGAATCGACGAGGTAAATGCAGGGCAGGCGGTTCTCGAGCGCGATCTCCTGCGCGCGCAGGTGCTTCTTCACCGTCATCGGAAAATACGTGCCGCCCTTCACCGTCGCATCGTTGGCGACGACGACGACTTCCGTGCCGTGCACGCGGCCGATGCCCGCGATCACGCCTGCGCACGGCGCCGCGCCGTCGTACATGCCGTGTGCGGCGAGCGGGGAGAACTCGAGGAACGGCGAGCCCGGATCGAGCAGCGCGCGCACGCGCTCGCGCGGCAGCAATTTGCCGCGCTCGGTGTGCTTGGCGCGCGCCTTCTCGCCGCCGCCTTGCGCGGCCTGCGCGAGCTGGGCCTTCAAATCCTCCACGAGGCCGCGCAACTGCCTGGCGTTGGTTTGGAATTCTTCGCTGCGCGGGTCGATCTGCGATTCGAGTAGGGGCATAGGTGAGGGAATTCTGCGCAACCAGCAGGGGACAGGGGACGCGTGATGCAAATATGTCCAAATTGTTTACATTTTACGACAGTTTGTTAACACGGCTTCTTTCTATTCTTGAAAGGATGGGGGACGGGTGCATTCAAGAAGGGGCCGTTGATGACAAACCGCGCGTTGTTGGGCATAGCCGCAATGCTGTTGGCCGCTCGCGCCGACGCCGTCAATTGGGTGCAGTTCGGCTTCGATCCGAATCATAGCGCCTACAACCCGCGTGAAAGTTCGATCGCGGCGAATCTTTCCAATCTCCATCTCCAATTCCAGGTGCCGCTGCCGGAAAAATCGGAAGGTTCGCCGGTCTATGTTTCAGGCGTGAGCGCGGCGGACGGGTGGCACGACATGGTCTTCGTCACCACGATCGCCGGCCGCATCGTGGCCATCGACGCGCGCAACGGCGAGATCATGTGGCAGCAGCAGGCGCAGGGAACGGCCAGCGCGACCATGTCTTCCCCCGCGATCGATCCGAGCCTGCTCTACGTCTATTCGTTCGGGCTCGACGGCAAGGTGCACAAATATGCGACTGCCGACGGAACCGAAACGATCGACGCCTCGTGGCCCGAGGTCGTCACGCTCAAGCCCGAGATAGAAAAAGGCTCGTCCGCGCTGACCTTCGCCACGGTGGCGAGCGGCAAAACGTATCTGTATGCGACCACGAGCAACTCGAACAGTGATTCGGGCGACTATCAGGGCCACATCACCGCGATCGATCTCGCGAGCGGAGAGCAGCGCGTATTCAACACGCTGTGCAGCGACAAGAACGTTCATTTCGCGCCGGCGCCCGCCGTGGACTGCGACAAGACGCAGTCCGGCATTTGGGGACGCCCGAGCGTGGTTTACGATCCGTGGCTGGATCGGATTTTCACCACGACCGGCAACGGTCCGTTCTCCGGCGACACGGGCGGGTTCGACTGGGGCGAGAGCGTCATCGCATTGTCGCCCTCGCTGCTCGACGACCAGGGCCAGCCGCTGCGCAAGCCATTGGACAGTTTCACGCCGCCCGAACACGCCGCTCTCGACGCGATCGACTACGACCTCGGGCAGACGATACCGGCGATCCTGCCGGCGCCCGCGGGCAGCAAATATCCGCACCTTGCCGTGCAGTTGGGCAAGGACGGGATCATTCGCCTGCTCAATCTGGAGAACCTCAGCGGAAAAGGGGCGCCCGGCAACACGGGCGGCGATCTGCAGCAAGTCACCGGATTGAACTTCACGCCGTTTTTTTCCAGCCAGCCCGCGGTCTGGACGGACCCGGACGGCGGGTTGACCTGGCTGTTCGCGGTCAACAACGGCGCGGTATACGCGTTCATCCTCACGGTGGACGCGTCGGGCAATCCCGGCCTGGTGCAGATGTGGAGCCGAACGGCCTACGGCGGAAGCTCGGCCATCGTCGCCGACGGCCTGCTGATCTATGCAGAACAATCGTTCAATCTGGTGGCGGTCGACGCGAAAACCGGCGACCAGTTGTGGTCGTCACCGACCAGCTGGGCGCACTGGGCCAGTCCGATCGCGGTGGACGGCAAGATTTTTCTGCCGGACGGCGACGCGACGCTGAGAATATACGGAACCGACGA
>DAIMZS010000078.1:2883-8765 GCA_036733825.1 Rudaea sp. | reverse complement strand
TTGGTGGCGGCCGCGGCATCGGAGGCGAGCTGCTTGCCGTCCTGCACCACGCCGCCGGCCGTGGCCGTGGTCGCGTTGGCGGCATTGTTGACCGCTTGGCCGGTCGCGGCGGCGGCACTCGACACCTGAGCCGCGGCGGCGTCGGCCGCCGCTTTCGCATCGGCGGCAGCCTTGTCCGCAGCGGCTTTGGCATCCGCAGTCGCCTTGTCTGCGGCGGCCTTGGCCTGCGCGGCGGCTTGCTCCGCCTTCTGCTTGGAGTCATCGCAAGCGGTCAGTGCTACGGCAATCGCCAGTACGGCAATGATGGCTTTGATCTTCATGCTCCCTCTCCACATGGTTGGTTGGACCTGCAACGAAGTGCACGGCCGCCGAGCGGCAGCCGTGCGCGATCCGGTGAAGCTTAAACCAGTTCGACCGCGATCGCGGTCGCTTCGCCGCCGCCGATGCACAGCGCGGCGACGCCCTTCTTGCCGCCGCGTTTCTGCAGCGCGTGCAGCAGGGTGACGACCAGACGCGCGCCCGACGCGCCGATCGGATGGCCGAGCGCACAGGCGCCGCCATTGACGTTGAGCTTTTCGTGCGGAACACCCAAATCCTTCATCGGCGCCATCGCGACGACGGCGAACGCCTCGTTGACTTCGAACAGGTCGACATCGCCCACCTTCCAGCCGGCCTTGTCGAGCACCTTCTGGATCGCCCCGACCGGCGCGGTCGTGAACCATTCCGGTTCGTGCGAGTTGGTCGCATGCGCAACGATGCGCGCGATCGGCTTGAGGCCGCGCTTTTTCGCCTCGTCGGCACTCATCAGCACCGTCGCCGCGGCGCCGTCGGAGATGCTTGAGGAGCTCGCCGCCGTCACCGTGCCGTCCTTCGCGAACGCGCCTTTGAGCGTGGGAATCTTCGCGATGTCGGACTTGCCCGGCTGCTCGTCGGTGGCGAATTCGACGTCGCCTTTCTTCGTCGCGACCTTCACCGGCACGATTTCGTCGGCGAACGCGCCCGAAGCGATCGCGGCTTGCGAACGCTTCACGCTCTCGATCGTGTACGCATCCTGCTGCTCGCGCGTGAAGCCGTACTTCGCCGCGGTCGCCTCCGCGAACACGCCCATCGATTTGCCGTCGTACGGATTGGTCAGGCCGTCCCACGCCATATGGTCGACGAGCTTGGCGTCGCCGTAACGCAGGCCGGTGCGCGCGGCGACCATGTGCGGCGCGTTGGTCATCGACTCCATGCCGCCGGCGACGACGATCGTCGCCGACCCAGCCTTGATCAGATCGTTGCCGAGCATGATCGCCTTCATGCCGGAGCCGCAGACCTTGTTGATCGTCGTGCAGCCCGCCGACTTCGGCAGGCCGGCGGCGATCGACGCCTGGCGCGCCGGCGCCTGGCCGAGATTGGCCGGCAGTACGCAGCCCATGATCACTTCGCTGACATCCGCTGCGGGAACGCCGCTTTGCTCCAGCGCGGCCTTGATCGCCGTGGCGCCGAGCGTGGGCGTCGGCACGCCCGTGAACTGGCCAAGCATGGAGCCGATGGCGGTGCGCTTCGCGCCGACGATGACGATGTCTGACATGGGATTTTCCTTGATATTGCGGATAGATGGCTGCAATCGTGAACGAACATTATGGCACCGCCCAGTTGGACGGCAAAGCCGCGAAGCGGCGGGTCGTGTCATTCAGCGGGGCGCAGCTTGGTTTGCATTGGAAAAGAGAGCGTGACGAATATGAGTGTACAGGCAGACAATGTGTGCAATGATATTCGTCGCGCGCAGCGGATCGCTGCGAACCACGGGCGATACTGCGAGCAAACAATGGCGGCCACATCGGACTGGCCGTTGCTTGTATTCAGGCTCTCGAGAGGGGAAACGCTATGAAATACAAACACTTTTGGTTAGCAATTTTCGTGTGTCTTAGTTTCGCATTTGCTTCCGGGTCGGCTTTTGCTCAGGCCACCCGCACCTGGGTCTCCGGCGTTGGCGATGACGCCAATCCATGCAGCCGCACCGCACCGTGCAAGACATTCGCCGGCGCGATCTCCAAGACCGCTCCCGGAGGCGAAATCAACGTCCTCGATCCGGGCGGATTCGGAGCGGTCACCATCACGAAATCGATTACGATCCGCTCCGATAACTTCGAGGCTGGTGTTCTGGTTTCGGGAACTAATGGCATCGTGATCGCCGCCGGAGCGACGGATAACGTCACGCTCGAAGGTCTGGATATCGAGGGCCTCAACACCGGGCTCGACGGCGTGAAAATCCTTTCCGGCAAGACGATTTATATCGTTCGTTGCGCGATCCGGCATTTTGCGACCAACGGCGTGGAGATGGTGAGTACTTCCTCCGGTGCGCGCGTCTTCATCAAGGACTCCTTCATCGTGTTGAACGGGACCAACGCCGTCGCAAACTCGGGTGGCGTGAGAGTGCAGGGCAACGGCGTCGGCAACGTGGCATCGATCTTGAACACCACGCTCGACGGTAATGCCAATTTCGCCGTGCAGGCCAATGGCGCCGGCAACATCATCGGCGCCGCCAGTTCGACATTCAGCGGCAGCCCAACGGCGATAAGCGTGCTCAGCGGAGCGACGGCGACGTCGTTCGGACCGAGCAACGTCGTCTCGGGTGGTGGCTCGTTCACCTCGACGAGCCCGTTCCAATAATAATCGGATGACTTCGGCCATACCCGACCGGCAGAGTCTGATTCCAGGCTCTGCCGTCGGCGACAGGGGTTCTCAGGCACGCCTTTTCGACGGGCGTCGAGCGAGTTTTTCGATAAACTTCCCGGCGACAGAAACGTGCGTTGCTTGCAGCAGCGCGACGGCCGGGCAAGCCTGCGGTAATGCCGCATTGAAACGACGATGGGGTTAAACAGCCAATTTTTGTCGCGAGAGGCCTTGGAATCTCTTGGCTTCGCCCGCCTCGGCGAAGACGTATTGATCCATCCTACGGTCGTCATCGTCGACTGCCGCAAAATTGCGCTCGGCTCGCGCGTCAGAATCGATCCCTTTGTGATCATTTCCAATCGCGGCGGGGTCGAGTTCGGCAACAACATTCATATCGGCGGGCATTCCGTCCTGGCCGGGCACGGTGCGATCAGCTTCGGCGATTTCGTCAACATTTCCCACTATGTCGGCATCTACACGTCGAACGAAGATATCAGCGGGCGCACCCTGAGCCATCCGACCGTGCCGGGCGGTGCCAAGACAGCGCGTGTCGCGTCGATCCATTTCGCCCGCCATTCGGGCGTGGGCGCCGGGAGCGTCATATTGCCCGGGGCGAAATTTGGCGAGGGCGCGATTCTTGGGGCGATGTCGCGGATCAGCCGTCCGTTGCGGCCCTGGTCAACTTACGCGGGAATACCTGCGCGGCGGCTGCGGGAGCGCCGCAGGGATTTGTTGGACCAGGAGCAGGAATACCTGGCTTCTTTGCGAAAATCCGGCTGACGCGAAGAAGTTTTTGAGAATGGCCTCATCTCGAGGCGCAGTCACAGCTTCTCGCCCGAGACTAGGTCGATCTGTTCAGCTCGCGACCGACTTTCGTTTTCCAGTTGGCGGATGCGTTCTTCCAAGCTCCTGCAGTTGAGCGTGAGCCGGTGCAGATCTTGTTGATACTTTTCGCACACGTTTTCCAGAGCGGAAATTCGTTGATTCAGCAGCTGAGCGGCTTCGGCTTGTTTTGCGGCGGCTTGCTCCGAGGCGATTGCGCGGCTCTGTACGGCCTGATCGTGCAAGGCTTTTTCGAATTCCTGCAACTCTGCGTCCGGCGCCACGCCCTGCGGGAAATCGGCGACTTGCACGGGCCCGCTCGCCTCGCATTGCGCTTCCAGCCAAGTGTACAAAGCTTGCTGGGCCGAGTTGAGCTGCATATGCGGTTTGGCCACACTGCGCCACAGAGCAGGATCGAGGAAAGAATTCAGCTCTTCGGAAGGCAACTCATGCAGGCTGATGCCGAGTTGCTTTAGTCCATCGAGCAGTCGCGCGCTTTGCACGGCGGGCTCCGTGAGCAAGCGCGAGTAGGAGACGAACAACACTTGCCTGCCGCGCAATTCTTCGAGGGCGGAGCGCAAGTATTTCTCCCAGAGCGCCAGGAGAAAATGCGACGTAAACGTCCCTCGATGGCTCTTCAACAGAGAAGCCGCGATCTCGCCCGGCTCGCGCACGGCGATGATATGGACAGGTTCGTCCAGCAGAACATGCCATATCGGCAGCAAGACACACAGACGCGGATCCTTGAACAGCAGCGGCGCATCCGGCGCAGCAATTCCGTCCAGGATTCGTCTGAGGCGGGTGATCAGATTCTCTCTGCTTCCGGCATTGGTCCGGCGGACATCAAAATTGGCCAGCTTGCTCCAAGCATGGCCGCATTCGGCGAAGAAGCGGTCGTGTTCGAGCATGATTTGAAACCGCTCCCAATAGCCGGAGGGGTTGTCGACCGGGTGAGCAGGCAGGAGGTCTTCGGTTTCGCCGACATACGCACCCATCATGTTGAGTGCGCGGGTCAGCGCCGAGGTGCCCGACCGATGCATTCCTAAAATGAGAATCGATCGGCGGGGCGATGTCGGAATTGGACCCGGGGCATCGGCGTTCGAAATCATTGCTTGGCGCGCAATCGCATGGCGAAAAGGAATATCTGCTTCGGCAGATTGACGAGTATTTTTTCCTATGCAAATTGTATGCTAAACGCCAAACGGTGTAAGCGGCGCTCAGGATTTGCCGTGAAACAACTCGCGCCCGATCAGCATGCGGCGGATTTCGTTCGTGCCCGCGCCGATCTCGTAGAGTTTCGCGTCGCGCAGGATGCGTCCGGTCGGGAATTCATTGATGTAGCCGTTGCCGCCGAGCGCCTGGATCGCTTCGAGCGCTACCTGCACCGCGTTCTGCGAGCAGTGCAGCAAGCACGATGCCGGGTCGATGCGCGACTTCACGTTGGCGTCGTAATTCTGCGCCACCATGTAGGCGTAGGCGCGCGAGGATTGCAGCGCGGTGTACATGTCGGCGATCTTGCCCTGCATCAGGCCGAACGTGCCGATCGGCGCGTTGAACTGCTTGCGCTCGCGCACGTAGGGCAGGGTGATGTCGAGCGCGGCCTGCATCAGGCCGATCGGGCCGCCGCTGAGGACGAGGCGCTCGGTGTCGAGACCGCTCATCAGCACGCGCACGCCTTCGTTGACTTCGCCGACGCGGTTCGCATCGGGAATCTCGCAGTTGTCGAACACGAGCTCGCAGGTGTTCGAGCCGCGCATGCCGAGCTTGTCGAGTTTCTGCGCGGTGCTGAATCCCTGCATGCCCTTCTCGACAAGGAACGCGGTCATGCAGCGCGAACCGGCGGGGCGATGCGCCGTGCGCATGTAGACGAGCAGCACGTCGGCGTCCGGGCCGTTGGTGATCCACATCTTCGAGCCGTTGGCGATCCACACGTCACCCTTCTGCTCGGCGCGGCAGGCCATCGAGCCGACCACGTCCGAGCCCGCGCCCGGCTCGCTCATCGCCAGCGCGCCGACGAATTCGCCGCTGCACAGCTTGGGCAGGAATTTCTTCTTCTGCGCTTCCGTCGCGTTGTGCACGATGTTGTTGACGCACAGGTTGGAATGCGCGCCGTAGGACAGGCCGATCGAACCCGACGCGCGCGAAATTTCTTCCATCGCGACCAGATGCGCCAGATAGCCCATGCCCGAGCCGCCGTACTCCGTCGGCACCGTGATGCCGAGCAGGCCCATGTCGCCGAGCTTGCGCCACAGGTCGGACGGGAACACGTTGTCGTGGTCGATGGCCGTCGCGCGCGGCGCGATTTCCTTGTCCGCGAACGCCGCGACCGAGTCGCGCAGCAGATCGATTTCTTCACCCAGAGGAAAAGGGCGCATCGTCCGGTCCTTGCCTACGTTGAGAAG
>DAIMZS010000078.1:0-2783 GCA_036733825.1 Rudaea sp. | reverse complement strand
CGGGGCGAATCCGGGGAATCTTCCATCGGCGTAGGGATGCTTATGCAGCTTCCGAGTTTCTGCCACAGCCACCGCGGCATCGTTCGCTTTCACTCGTCCCTCGTCCCGGTCATCGCCGCGATGCTAACCGCCGCCGCGCCGAGCGCGCGCGCCTACGACTGGCTGCAGTTCAACGGCGATCCGCAGCACAGCGGCAACAACACGCTGGAAACGACGCTCAGCGCCGCCAACGTGAGCAGTCTCGCATCGCGCTATCAAGTGACGCCGTCGAGTTCGGCGTCCGACGGTTCCATCGTTTTCCTCGACGCGGTAAACACGTCGGCGGGATTTCAGGATCTGCTGTTCTTCAACACGCAGGACGAACACATCCTCGCCCTGAATGCGCACACCGGTGCGCAGGTATGGGCCGCCAGCTTTCCGAGCACCGGGGCGGCCAGCCAATGCTCCGCGGGCCAGTGCATCACCAATTCGACGCCGGTCATCGATCCGAATCGTCGCTACATTTACACGATCGGGTACGACGGCTACCTGCACAAGCTGCTGGTCGGCAGCGGCGCCGAAGTGAAGACGGGTGGATGGCCGCAGCTGTCGACGCTGAAACCCGACGTCGAAAAGCAATCCTCCGCACTCGCGCTGGCGACCGTGGCCGGAACGAGCTATCTGTATGCCGCCACCAGCGCGCACAACGGCGACGGCGGCGACTATCAGGGGCACCTGACCACGGTCAATCTGTCCAACGGCCACCAGACGATTTTCAACATGGTCTGCAGCGACCGCGCGATCCATTTCGTCGAGGCCTCCGGATCGCCGGATTGCTCTTCGCGCCTGTCCGGCGCCTGGGCCCGGCCCGGAGCGGTTTACGACGCCGGCACCGGGCGATTGTTCGTCGGCTCGGGCAATGGGCCGTTCGCCGCGGCGTCGCATAACTGGGGCGATTCGATCCTGGCGTTGACTCCGTCCGGCGTCGGCAACGCCGGCGTTCCACTCGATGCCTATACGCCGACCAATCAGCAGACGCTGGACAACAACGACACCGATCTCGGCAGCACCGCACCGGCGATTCTTCCCGTGCCGGCGAATTCGAACGTGCAGCATCTGGCGGTGCAGAGCGGCAAGGACGGCCAGCTGCGTCTGCTCAATTTGGCCAATCTCAGCGGTCAGGGCGGCCCCGGCAATCTCGGCGGCGAAGTCGGCGCCATCATCAACGTGCCGCAGGGCGGCGCCGTACGCACGCAGCCGGCGGTGTGGGTCAATCCCGCCGACCATTCGACCTGGGTGTTCGTGGTCAATTCGAGCGGCGCCTCCGGTCTTCAGCTCGTCGTCGACAGCGGCGGCAATCCTTCGCTGACGACAAAATGGAACATCCACACCTCGGGCGCGTCGCCGCTGGTGGCCAACAACGTGCTTTTCTTCGCCGGCAGCAACAACCTCGTCGCGCTCAACCCGACCACGGGCGCGCCGTTGTGGAACAGCACGAGCATCGGCAGCATTCACTGGCAGAGTCCGGTGGTGGCGTGCTCGTCGCTGTATATCGCGGACAGTGCCGGGAAACTCTCGGCATTCGGGCTGGCGCTGAATCGGCCGTCGGTGTACGCGGGAAGCGATCAGTCGGCACCGGTCGGGCAATCGTTCGCACAAGCCTTGTCGGTCAGCGTCACCAATGCGCAGAACGCGCCGCAGGCGAGCGTCGCGGTGACGTTCCAACTGCCGGCCAGCGGCGCGAGCGGCACGTTCGCGGGCGGAGGCAAATCGGCCATGGCGACGACCGGCGCGAACGGCATCGCGACCTCGCCCGCGATCGTTTCGAATGGGACGGTCGGCAACTACGTCGCGTCGGCCACCATCGGCGGCGGCGCGTGTGCGGCGAATTTTCATCTGGCCAACGTCACCTCGATCGCCGGCGAAACGCCCTACGCGTCGGTGCTCGCGAAACCCGACGCCTTCACCGGTGCCTGGCCGGGCTTCTCGTTCGGACTGTCGGGCGATATTCCGATGGTGATGAATCTCGGCGGCTCGACGATTCCGCTCGTGTACCGACCGAATACGACCCACTGGTTCTTCGATCTGGCCGGCTTCGCCAACTATTCGCCGGGCACGACTCAGACCGTGCAGTTCGGATTGCCTGGGGACAGCCCGCAAATCCTGCGCGTTCAGGGCGCCGACCACATTGCGGTGTACCGCCCGAGCAACGACCTGGTTTTCCTGGATCTGAACAACCAGACCGCAGGGGCGTCGAACGTGCAGATCATCGGGCCGTGGACGCCGCTCATCCCGGCGACGGTGATGCAGGTCGTCGCCAATCCCGGCCAATTCGACGGCACCTGGTACGACTTCAGCTTCGGCCTGCCCGGCGACACGCCGTTGCTGATTCAACTGACCGCCGGCGGACCGAAACTGCCTGCGGTCTTCCGGCCGGCGGGCGGGAATTGGTTTATCAATCTCGGCGGGTTCGCGGACTACGATCCGGCCAAGCTGCGCGTGGTCCAATTCGGGCTCAATGGTGACATTCCGCAGATCGTCTACTGGAACGGCGGCGATCACCTGGCCGTTTACCGGCCGAGCACGCATCAGCTGCTGATCGACACCAATAACCAGTCCTACGACGGGACGAACGTTCTGGCCCAGTAGCCGCAGAAAATCCGCGGGCAGGGTGCCGATTCGATTCTGATTGTTGAAAAGAACGAACGATCGTGCTAATTTCTGTGCATGGCCATTGCCGCCGCCACCGACAAAGGCGCCGCGACGCGCGAGATGATTCTCGATCGCGCGTACCTGCTCGCCGC
>DAIMZS010000077.1:8213-11913 GCA_036733825.1 Rudaea sp. | reverse complement strand
CAGACCGACCTGATCGTGCTGCCGGAAACGTTCACCAGCGGCTTCACCAACGAAACGCTGCACCAGGCCGAAACGATGCAGGGCCAGAGCTTCACCTGGCTCAAGGCGCTGGCGCAGGAGGTCGGCTGCGTCGTCACCGGCAGCATGGTGATGCGCGAGGGCGAGCGCTGCGTCAATCGCCTCGTCTGGATGCGGCCGGACGGTTCGTTCGAGCTTTACGACAAGCGTCATCTGTTCCGCATGGCAAAGGAGCATGAGCGTTACGCCGGCGGCGATAAACGTCTGATCGTCGAACTGAACGGCTGGCGCATCTGCCCGCAGGTCTGCTACGACCTGCGTTTCCCGGTCTGGCTGCGCAACCGCTACGACAAGGCCGCGCAGCGCTTCGATTACGACTTGCTGATCTTCGTCGCCAACTGGCCGTCGCCGCGGCGCGAACCGTGGCGGACGCTGCTGCGCGCGCGCGCGATCGAAAATTTGAGCTACGTCGTCGGCGTCAACCGCGTCGGCGTCGACGGCAACGACCTGCCTTATTCGGGCGACAGCGCGGCGCTCGATTTCGTCGGCGCGCCGCTGGTCGAGCTCGGTGCGCAGGAGCAGGTCGTCACCGTCACGCTCGATCCAGCCGCGCTTGCCGCGCATCGCGAGCGTTTCCCGGCGTGGATGGATGCCGATGATTTTGTATTGAAGGTATGAAACCGTGAACAGAACCGTTGCACGATTTGCCGCATTCCTCGCTGTGATTGGCTTGCTGCTGGTCGGCCCGTTCGCCGCGGCGCAGCTGCAGACCGACTCGTCGATCTGGGAAAAAGACATCCAGAAGTTCGAAGCGGCGGACAGGGCGAATCCGCCGAAGCCGGGCGTGATCCTCTTCATCGGCTCCTCGTCGATCGAGCATTGGAAGGACGTCGCCAACGACTTTCCCGACAAACGCGTGCTCAACCGCGGCTTCGGCGGCTCGCGCATCGCTGATTCGACCTACTACGCCGGCCGTATCATCGTGCCGTACAAACCGCGCATGGTCGTGTTCTACGCGGGCGACAACGACATCAACGACGGCCACAACGCGCAGCAGGTCTTCGACGACTACGTCGCCTTCGTGACGCGCGTGCGCAAGGACCTGCCGACGACGCCGATCGCTTTCATCTCGATCAAGCCGAGCCCCTCGCGCGCGAAGCTGCTGCCGGTGATGACCGCGGCGAACGCGAAAATCCGCGCCTATGCCGCCGCGCATCCGCATCTGATCTACATCGACGTGGCGAGCAAGATGCTCGATGCGAGCGGCCAGCCGCGCGCGGAACTGTTCATCGAGGATCGCCTGCACATGAACCGCGCGGGCTACGACCTCTGGCGCGGGATCATCGCGCCGTATCTGCCTTGATCGCATTGCGAATTTGCCGCGCTGCGGCATAATGCGGAGTTCCAGCCAGGAGCTCGCATGAGTCGTGGATACAATTTCGCCGCCGGCCCGGCCGCGGTGCCGGAAGCCGTGTTGCGCCAGGCGCAGGCCGAACTGCTCGAATGGGGGCAGGCGCGCGCGTCGGTGATGGAGATCAGCCATCGCGGCAAGCTCTTCATCGAACTGGCGGCGGAATCCGAGCGCGATCTGCGCTATCTGCTCGACATTCCCGACAATTACAAGGTGCTGTTCCTGCAGGGCGGGGCGACGCAGCACTTTGCGCAGATCCCGATGAATTTCGCGCGCCGCGAGCAGGTCGCCGACTACGTCGTCACCGGCCACTGGGGCGAGAAAGCCGTGCGCGAGGCGAAGTCGCTGGCCGACGTGCGCATCGCCGCGAACAGCGAAGCAAGCCACCACACCGCGATTCCCGCGCGCGACACCTGGCAACTGCACGACGAGGCGGCCTACGTGCACTACACGCCGAACGAGACGATCCACGGCGTCGAGTTCCAGCACGTGCCGGACGTGGGCAAGGTGCCGCTGGTCGCCGACATGTCCTCCGATATCCTGTCGCGTCCGCTCGACGTGCGCAAATTCGGCCTGATCTATGCCGGCGCGCAGAAGAACATCGGCGCCTCGGGTCTCGTCGTCATGATCGTGCGCGAGGACTTGCTCGAGCGCTGCCCGAAAGATCTGCCGAAAATCTTCAACTACGCCGAGCACGCGGCGCACGATTCGATGCTCAATACGCCGAACACGTTCGGCTGGTATCTCGCCAGCCTGGTGTTCAAGTGGCTGCTGCGCGAAGGCGGTCTCGTCGCGATCGGCGAGCGCAATCGCGCCAAGGCGGAGCAGCTGTATGCCTGCATCGACGGCTCCGGCGGCTTCTACCGCAATCCGGTCGATCCGGGTTCGCGCTCGTGGATGAACGTGCCGTTCACCCTGGCCGACGACAGCTTGAATGCGGCGTTTCTCAAGGAATCCGAGCAGGCCGGTCTGCTCGCGCTCAAAGGCCACAAGGCGGTCGGCGGCATGCGCGCCTCGCTCTACAATGCGGTGACGCCGCAGGCAGTGCACGCACTGGTCGATTTCATGCGCGATTTCGCGCGGCGCAACGGTTGAGCGGCCAGGGTCCGGCCGCGATGGAAAATCTGTAGAAATACACTTATGGCCACCAAGAAAAAGCCGAAGACCAAAGCCGCCGAGGCGAAGTCGCCGCCGCTCGATCTCGCTCAGGCGCGCTCGCGCATCGACGGCATCGACCGGCAGATCCAGGAACTGATCGCCGAGCGCGCCGGCTGGGCGCAGCAGGTCGGCAAGGCCAAAGGTCCGCTCAAGGCCGCGGTCGATTACTACCGCCCCGAGCGCGAGGCGCAGGTGCTGCGCATGGTGATCGACCGCAATCACGGCCCGCTCGCCGACGAAGTGCTCGTGCACGTGTTCCGCGAAATCATGTCGGCCTGCCTCGCCCAGCAGGAGCCGCTCAAGATCGGCTATCTCGGCCCGGAAGGCACGTTCAGCGAGCAGGCGATGCGCAAGCACTTCGGCGGCTCGGCGCACGGCCTGCCGCTGGCGAGCATCGAGGAAGTGTTCCAGGAGGTCGAAGCGGGCCACGCCGATTTCGGCGTCGTGCCGGTCGAGAACTCGGGGCAGGGCACGATCCAGGTCACGCTCGACATGTTTCTGACCTCGAACCTGAAAATCTGCGGCGAAGTCGAACTGCGCGTGCGCCAATTTTTGCTCTCGCGCTCCGGCCACATCGAGGACATCGAGCGCATCTACTCGCATCCGCAATCGTTTGCGCAGACCAAAGCGTGGCTGCGCGCGAATTTGCCGAAGGCCGAGAAAATCCCCGTGTCGAGCAATGCCGAGGCCGCGCGCCGCGCGCGCAATGCCGACGACGCCGCGGCGATCGCCGGCGAAGCCGCGGGCCATGTCTACGGCCTGAAGAAAGTCGTCGTCAGTCCGATTCAGGACCGCGACGACAACACCACGCGTTTCCTCGTCCTCGGCCGCCAGTTCTTCCCGTCGAGCGGCCACGACCGCACTTCGGTGCTCGTCTCGATCAAGGACCAACCCGGCGCGCTGTTCCACGTGCTCAGCCCGTTCGCGCGCCACGGCGTATCGATGAGCCGCATCGAATCGCGGCCTTCGCATCACGCGAACTGGGAATACGCATTCTTCATCGATCTCGCCGGGCACATCGAAGATGCGCCGATGAAGGCGGCGCTGGCCGAGCTGAAAGCGCATGCGGCGCAGATCAAGATTCTTGGCTCGTATCCGGTGGCGGTGCTCTAG
>DAIMZS010000077.1:0-8113 GCA_036733825.1 Rudaea sp. | reverse complement strand
AGATAGCCGAGCACCTTGAGCCGCCCATGACCGTCGGCGCGCATCTGCAACTGAGCCGTGGTGCGGCTCCACACGATGTCGCCGGCGTCGTCGGCATACCAGCCGTCGAGCAGGCAGGTGCGGCCGGTGTCCGGTGCGAGGAACCGGGCCGGCAGCGGCGCCGGCAGGCGCACTTTTTTGTACGGGCAGGCATGGCACTGCGCATCGCGCGCGGCGACGTAGTCTTCGCGGAAACGGCGGTAACTTTCGCCGTGCCATAGCTCGGCCAAGCTTGCGGTGTGCAAGTTGCCGAGCATGATCCGGTCGCGCTGTTCGCAACTGACGACGCTGCCGTCGGCGAGGATATGGATGGTTTCCCACGGGTCCTGATCACAGGAATGGATGAGCGCGCCGGGCGGAACGGCGCCGGGAAAATAGTGCGGCTCGGTCGATAGCACCGAGGCATGTTCGAGCTCGGGTGTCGAGGATTCGATCGCAAGCTGCGGATACCGCGCCCGCACGGCATCGATGCGCGCATTGAGTTCGGCGATGAAGCCGGGACGCAGACGGCCGTTTTCCAGTTCCTCGTCGAACGTTTCTTCGATGGGATCGCGACGGATCACGGGATGCACGGCCAAGCGGCGAATGCCGAGGCCGACGGCGTAGGCGGCCACATCCTCGAGCTGAGCGAGATTACGCTTCATCGCCACGAACGCGAAATCGATGTCGAGATCGCGCGGCGCGGTTTTGGCCAGTTCGACGGCGCCCTCGATGCGCTGGCGCATCGTATCGATCGAGCTGAAGCGGTAGATGTCCTTGAACTGCTCCGCCTCCAGCGCGTGGAGCGAGACGGTGAGGCGAGTCAGCCCCGAATGCACGAGTCCGGCGAGCTTGTGCTCGGGCAGGGCGGCGAGCGTGGTGACGAGTTCGACGCGCGCGCCGGTCGAGGCGGCCAGCTTCGCCGCTTCGACGATGTGAGGATAGTGCGCCGACTCGCCCGAATAGTTGAGGCGAATGATGTCCGGCGAGTTCAACTCGCCGATGAGTTTGCGGTAGAGGCCGAAGTCCAGATGCAATCCGGCGCCGCGCAGCAGCTTGCGCGAACAGAACACGCAATCGAAAGGGCAGCGCGAGGTCAGCTCGATCCAGAGGATGCGCGGCAGCGGTGCGGTGCGCGCGGCGAGAGTGTCGTCGCGTGCCATGTCCACGCTGCTCTGCGCAAGGTTCGCGCCGGTGTTTTCCAGTAGGGCACGCGGATCGAAACCTGCGCGGCGCGCGCGCAGCGCATCGACCCGGGCGTGAAAAATGCGATGCATGACGGGAAGATTCAGCAGTTCGGTTTGCGTTTGCGCGTCCTGCCGGCGGAGGCGTTCCAACAATTGGCCCGTCGACAGACGGGTCCAGCCGTTGCGCAGGTCGAACAGAAGGCGATTGCGCCGCCGGATCCGTTCCACCTCATCGGGTGCATAGAATTTGCCGATGGTCGCACGATGTCGGTGCCGGGCTTGCGAACGCGGACAAAACCGGGTCGCCCAACCCTCGCGCCAGGCGCGCAGGCCCCATTCCGCGTCTTCGTAATAGAACGGCGCATAATCCGAAGTGTCCTGAACATAGCGGCGCAACATCGGCGTCCGGAACAGTGAAGAGCCGCCTCCGGCATACAGCCCGGCGCGCACTCCGTCATCCGCACTCGGCAGGCGATCGAAGATTTCCACGTCGTTGGAATCGTCGGCGAAATCCGTCCACCCGGTTTCTTCGCGGCGCCGCTCTCGTGCGTCGAAGAAGATCTGCGAGGCGATCGCGAATACGTCGGCGCGCCGATGGATCAACGCCTCCTGCAGCGCGTGCGGATCCAGGCACATGTCGCTGTTGAGCAGATACGTCCATTCGTGGCGAACGTGTTTCAATCCGAACTCGATGGCCGCATTGAAGCCCAGCGGTTCGTCGACGAAATGCCATTCGATGTCGTCGAACCTTGCGATCAGATCGGCGTAGTCGCTGCGTGCGGCGCCGTTGACGACGATGACGGTTTGCCGGGGCTCGCCGATGTTGCGCAACGCCGCATCCAGGGCCGCCAGCGTCTGCGCGAGGATGTCCGGCGTGCCGCGCTCGGGAATCAGAATGGATACGCCCGCAGCGTTCGACGCGGACGTCGGCGACGGGCGTGGCGGCGCGGCGACCCTCGCCCGCACACCGGCGGTCCATAGAAGCAGACCGAGATAACTTCTCCGCCAGAAACGCGCGAATGCGTGCATGTCCATGCCGTCCGTTGAAGTGATGGATCTATCCGAATGCATGACGACCCCGGAGTTCTCCATCGCGTCCGCGCAAACCGGGCAGCGTTTTCTCTGCTGTGCTAATGTCAGCGGTTCGCATTGGCGCACGAAGGGCGGCTCCGCTCTTGGTCGCACGGTCATTATTCAGCCCGAAATCCTATCGATGAGCAATCTTGTCTGGACGAGTTCCCCTGCGCGTAGCGTCACCGGCGTTCTCCATGTGCCCGGCGACAAATCGATTTCGCACCGCTCGGTGATGTTCGCCTCGCTCGCCGACGGCGTTTCGCGCATCACGGGATTTCTCGAAGGGGAAGACACGCGTGCGACCGCGCGCGCATTCGCGCAGATGGGCGTGCGTATCGACACGCCGAGCGCGAGCGAGCGCATCGTGCACGGCGTCGGCATCGACGGCCTCAAGGCGCCGGCGGCGCCGATCGACTGCGGCAACGCCGGCACGGGCATGCGCCTGCTCGCCGGGCTGCTCGCCGGGCAAGCGTTCGATACGACGCTGATCGGCGACGAGTCGCTGTCGAAGCGACCGATGCGCCGCGTGATCGATCCGCTGGCGAAGATGGGCGCGAGAATCGAGTCAAACGACGGCGGCCTGCCGCCGCTGCGTATCGCAGGCGGCCGCACACTGCAGGGCATCGACTACACGCTGCCGGTTGCGAGCGCGCAGGTGAAATCGGCGCTGCTGCTCGCCGGGCTCTACGCGCAGGGCGAAATGCAGGTGCATGAACCGCATCCGACGCGCGATTACACCGAACGCATGCTGCGCGCGTTCGGCTATCCGATCGAATTTTCCGAAGGTCACGCGCGGCTCACGGGCGGGCATCGCCTGCGCGCCACCGACGTGACCGTGCCGGCCGATTTCTCGTCGGCGGCGTTCTTCCTCGTTGCGGCGAGCATCGTTCCCGGCGCCGAGCTGACCCTGCGCGACGTCGGCATGAATCCGCGCCGTACCGGTCTGTTGCAGGCGCTGCGCCTGATGGGCGCGGACATCCGCGAAACGAATGCGCGCGAAGCCGGCGGCGAGGCGATCGCCGATCTCCTCGTGCGCCACGCGCCGCTGCGCGGCATCGATGTGCCGGTCGAGCTGGTGCCGGACATGATCGACGAATTCCCGGCATTGTTTGTCGCGGCGGCGGTGGCGAAGGGCACGACACGCATTACCGGTGCTGCCGAGCTGCGCGTGAAGGAATCCGATCGCATCGCGGTGATGGCGAAAGGCCTGCGCGTTCTCGGCGCGCGCATCGAGGAAACACCGGACGGCGCGATCATCGAAGGCGGCGCGTTGCGCGCGGGCGAAGCCGACAGCGCCGGCGATCACCGCTGTGCGATGAGCTTCTGCGTCGCCGGCCTCGTTGCCGACGGCCCGGTGCGCGTGCTCGACTGCGCCAACGTGGCCACCTCGTTTCCGGGTTTTCTCGACCTGGCCAATTCCTGCGGATTCTCCCTGAGCTAGCTCCGGCGCGGCGAACTTTCCCCGCTCGGACCAGTCACACTCGTCCGCGGCTCGCCTCGTTCGGGCCGGACACGCTCCGGCTTGTAAACTCGTTGCCGGCGCAGTACCTTGATTTTCGGGAGATTTCAGGGGAGGGATACATGATTCGCATCGTGATGGTGGATGACCATGCTCTCGTGCGCGCGGGTCTGCGCATGATTGTCGAGAAGCAGCCGGACATGGAAGTGGTGGGGGAGGCAGACGACGGCGAATCCGGCTTGCAGTTGATCCGCAAGCTCAAGCCCGACGTCGCGCTCGTGGATCTGCACATGCCGAGCGTCAGCGGCGTCGAAGTCACCGAGCGCGCGCGCCGCAGCAAGTTCGACACGCGCATCGTGATTCTGACGATGGCATCCGACGCACCGTTTCCACGGCGCCTGCTCGAAGCCGGCGCCAGCGGCTATCTCACCAAAGGCTGCCCGGCTGACGAGCTGGTGAAGGCCATCCGCCAGATCGCCGACGGGCGCCGCTATCTCAGCGCCGACGTCGCCCAGCAGTTGGCCTTGGGCAATGCGCTCGGCAACGGCCAATCGCCATTCGACGGCTTGTCCACGCGCGAGCTCGAAGTCGCGATGATGCTGGCGCAGGGCCTGGCCGCGAAACAGATCGGCGACCGGCTGAAACTCAGCGAGAAGACCGTGGCGACGTACAAGTATCGGTTGTTCGAGAAACTCTCGATCGACAACGTCGTCGCGCTCGCGCATTTGGCGACCGCGCACGGGCTGATGGACGGCTCGCGCGCCAAGATCACTTGACCGACGTCTGCGAAATCCCGCCGGCTCAGCTCATGGCGGGGCCGGTGGAAGTCGCAGGTCGCACGCTCCTTCCTTGCTTGCGCAGATGGAGGACTTGCGCCGTCAGTCCGGCGATGAGGACGAGAAAAAGGGTCCCTTGGGCGCCAAGAAGCAGCGGCGAGTTCAAGTCGGTCGCCAAAGGATGGCCGTCCGGCACGCGGCGCAGCGTTTCGCTGACCGTCGGTACCATCAATAAAAAAGCGGTCAGGCTCAGGAAAATGGTTTCCAGATATATCGCGGCCCTGCCCAACGTCAAAAACCGGCCGACGCCATAACCGAGCAGCAACAGCACCAGCGTGATCGCACCGACGACACTGCTGGCCGGCTGCTTCGCGATCAAAAACACGGTCGACGCGCCCACGAGCATGGATACGAAGTAGACAACTCCGGGCCCGGACCGCGGCACGATCCGTCCGTGGCGGGCGAACATGTAGATCGCGATGGGGATGGCGGGAAGGCTACCGATCGTGTGTATCCAACCCAGCGGCGAAATTCCGAACATACGATTCTCCAGATGGACTTGAAATTGATTCTATCTACTAGTAAATAGGTATTTGAGACGCAAGAACTCGGGCTTCTCCGAGACATTTCTAGACAGTCAGGCGATCCAGCAACTGACGCGTGATCACACCGAACATTCTGGTGTCCCCATACGCACGCGCCGAAAGCATCGCGCCGTGAATGCTGGCCATGAACGCCTCCGCCTCCACATCCGCGGTTCCCAACAGACGAATGCGGTTCTGCGCGGCACAACGACTCAGAACAGAGGCCAGCCAAGCAGCGAGCGATCGGAAATAGCCCCGTACCTCGTCCGCCACCGCCGGGGGGAGGGCAGGCAGCTGGCTGGCGAGCAGCGCACACACGCAAAACGGGACCGAGGTATCGGCGATGCACGTTTCCCAATAGCCCACGTAGGCACGTAACTTCTCTACGGGGTCGGCAACGTTGCGCTCCAACTCAGCAATCCCTGCTTCGGCGTCCTCCCGATGCCGGGCCACCAGCGCCCGCACCAAGTCGGCCTTGCCGGGGAAATAATGGTGGATGCTCGCATTCCGGATGCCGACCACCTTGGAGATGTCCGCATAGCTGAAGCCATCGTAGCCGCCGGCGAGAATCAGCGACTTCGCACAGCTCAAAATATCTTCGGCTTTGGGAGAGAGGGTGCTCATGGATTCGTAATCTACCTACTAATAGATAGATTGTCAAATTTGCCGAGTGCCACCCGCTGCCGAAAATGAAAACGCCCCGCAGTGCGGGGCGTTTTGTTTTGCGGAGTTATTCCGCGGCGGGCGGTTCCGGCGCCGGCTTGGTTTCCGCCGCGGGTTCCATCGGCTTGACGGCCGGCTTCGGCTGCGGCGCTTCGCGCAGTTCCGCGAGCGCGCGCTCGATGTGCATGTGCAGCGGCATCACCGGCGGCGAGACGATGGCCTGATCCAGACGCGGCTGCACCGGCTGCGCCGCCGGAGCGGGTGCGGGCGCAGGAACGGGCGCCGCGACGGCGGCGGCCGGCTTTTCCGGCACGGCGGCGAACGGAAGTTCGTTGTTGACCGGAGCTGGCGCCGGCGCGGGAGATGCAACCGCAGCGGCGGGAGCCTCGGCGACGCTCTTTTCCTCCGGCGCGGTCGCTTCCTGTGGCGCGGGCGGCGGAGCGATCGGCAGGACTTGCTGCGCCACCTGCGGCTCGGCCGGAGCGGGCGAAGGCGTCGATGCGGATTCCTTCGGCGTTTCGATGCTCACGTGCTGCACCGTACCGAACGCGGGTGCCGGCGCAGGCGCAGCGACGGGGGACGCCGACTCGCGCGCCACCGTCTGCGGGGCGGACTCGGGCGTCGTGGGCTTGTGCTGCTGCGGGATGACGGCGGGGGCGTCGTCCTCGTCGTCGAAGTCGAGAACGATGTCGCTTCCGGCGACGGCCGCGGCCGTGGCGGCGTCGACCTCGCCCTCACCGCCGCGACGACGACGGCGGCCGCCGCGGCGACCGCGGCGACGCGAACGCGTCGCCTCGCCTTCGCGAGTGGCGCCAGCTTCGGCGGTTGGCGGATTTGCGCTCGCGGTAACGGCTTCCGCGGCGACGACCGGAGCGATCAGTTTCTCCGCGGCGACATCCGCGGGCTGCGCCACCGGATTCGGTGTGGGCCGCGGCTCACGTTCGTTCGCCGGAGCGGCTGCGGGCGTTGCCGGGGCCGGCGCGGCGTTGCGCGACGGCGGCGGCGGAGTCGGGCGATCCGGCCGGCGGTTTTGCTGCGGGTTCTGCTGCTGCGGGCGGCCTTCGTTGCGCGGGCGGTCCTGCGGCGAGCGCTGTTGTTGCGGGTCGCGACGGCCGTCGTTGCGGCCGCCACGCTGCGAGTTCTGCTGACCGCGCTGGCCATCCTTGCCGCGCTGCTGCTGACGCGGGTCGTTGCCGCGCTGGTCGCGCGGACGCTGGCCCGGGTTGTGCGCGGGCTTGCGCTCGGCGACGGCCGGCGCGGCGGCCGGAGCCGGCGCGGAGGCGAACCAGCTCGCAATGCGCGCGAGGAGGCCCGGGCTCTTGCGAACCGCCGGCGCGGGCGGGGCGGGCGGCGCCTCGACTTCGGCCTTCACCGGCGCGGGATTGGCCGGCACGATGCCCGACACGGCGGGCTTCTCCGGCTCGTCGCCCGGCTTAGCCACCTGCGGCGGCGGCGCGGAGACGACGGGCGTGACGCGCTCGTAGCTCGGCTTGATCTCGGTGCCGAGGTCGGCGCCTTTGATGCGCTGGATCTCGAAATGCGGCGTTTCCAGCTTGTCGTCGGCGACGACGATGATCGGCACGTCGTGGCGCTGCTCGATTTCGACCAGGCTCTTGCGCTTCTCGTTGAGGAGGAAGTTGGCGATCGCCGGCGGCACCTGCACGAGCACCTGGCCGGTCTTTTCCTTCATCGCCTGTTCTTCGACCAGGCGCAGCACGGAGAGCGAGAGCGATTCGACGCTGCGGATGCGGCCGTGGCCCTCGCAGCGCGGACACACCGTCTGCGTCGACTCGCCGAGCGAGGGGCGCAGGCGCTGGCGCGACATTTCGAGCAGGCCGAAGCGCGAGATGCGGCCGACCTGGACGCGGGCGCGGTCGTAACGCAGGGCGTCCTTGAGTTTTTCTTCGACGTCGCGCTGGTGGCGCGGGTTTTCCATGTCGATGAAATCGATGACGATGAGGCCGCCGGCGTCGCGCAGGCGCAGCTGGCGCGCAACTTCGACCGCGGCTTCGAGGTTGGTGTTGAACGCGGTGTCCTCGATGTCCGAACCCTTAGTCGCCTTCGACGAGTTCACGTCGATCGCGGTCAAGGCTTCGGTCTGGTCGACGACGATCGAGCCGCCGGACGGCAGGCGCACGTTGCGCTCGAACGCGTTCTCGATCTGCGTCTCGATCTGATAGCGCGAGAACAGCGGCACCGTTTCCTGGTAGATCTTGAGCTTGCGCAGGTTGTTCGGCATGACCTGCTGGACGAACTCGCGCGCGTCGTTGTACAGCTCGGGGCTGTCGATCAGGATTTCGCCGATGTCGTTGCGCAGGTAGTCGCGCAGCGCACGGATGATGAGCTTGGATT
>DAIMZS010000076.1:5958-11974 GCA_036733825.1 Rudaea sp. | reverse complement strand
TCTTGAGCTACACCCCGCAACAATTCACCGAATGCGCCGAAGCGATCGCCGCGGCCGGGCGCAAGCTCGGCGCGCAGGGCCTGACGCCGGCGACGAGCAGCAATTTTTCGATGCGCCTCGACGACGATCATTTCGCGATCACGATTTCCGGCCGCGACAAGGGCGCGCTCAGCGCGGCCGACATCATGGTCGTCGACCGCCACGGCCATGCCGTCGGCACGAGCGCGCGGCCGTCGGCGGAAACGCTGCTGCACACGCAGATCTACGCCATTTATCCCGACGCGAACGCGGTCCTGCACACCCACTCGCGCGCGCAGACCGTCGCTTCGCGTCTGTTTTCGCAGGAAGGCGTAATCCGCTTTTCCGGCTACGAGCTGCAGAAGGCGATCGCCGGCCACACGACCCATGAAACGCATATCGATCTGCCGGTTTTTCCTAATACGCAGCACATGCCCGAGCTCGTCGACAAGGTGGATACTTGGATTGCCGCGGGCAAGCCGCTATATGGGTATTTGATCGACGGCCACGGCATCTACACCTGGGGCCGCGACATGGCCGAAACCGAGCGGCACATCGAGGCGTTCGAATTCCTGCTCAATTGCGAGCTGGATCTGCGCCGACTTCGACAGTGAGGGTTCAAACATGAGCGAACTGCGCATCTATTCCGACACCGACGGCCGCGCGCCGCTCGGCACCTACACTCAACATGCCGACATCGCGCGCGAACTCGGCGCCGTGGGCGTGCGTTTCGAGCAATGGGAAGCGTCCAAGCCGGTCGCGCCGGGCGCGAGCCAGGACGAGGTCATCGCCGCGTACAAGAGCGATATCGACCGCCTGCAGCGCGAGGAAGGCTACCAGGCCGTCGACGTGATCAGCCTCAAGCCCGATCATCCCGACCGCGCCGCGCTGCGCGCGAAGTTCCTCAACGAGCACACGCATTCGGAAGACGAAGTGCGCTTCTTCGTCGCCGGCCGCGGCCAGTTCACGCTGCACATCGACAACAAGGTGTACGAAGTGCTCTGCGTGCAGGGCGACCTGATCGGCGTGCCCGACGGCACCAAGCACTGGTTCGACATGAGCGAGTCGCCCTACTTCATTGCGATCCGCCTGTTCACGAACAAGGAAGGCTGGGTGGCGAACTTCACCGGCAGCGACATCGCCGAGAAATTCCCGCGTCTGGCCGCGCAGTCATTGGCGGCATGAGTTGTTTGTGGAATCCAAGATCCCAAATTCCGAGCAAGCCTGGATTCCAACTGAAAAACTCGTCAACTATCTGCTGTCGAATGTGCACCCAGTCGGTAGGTCGAAAGCCGGCTTCTTCCGCTCGTGCGGCTACTCGGAGAGCAATCTGGATGTGCTCAAGCGCGACTTACTTTCCGTTCTCATACGCAGCACCTCGGCCGATTTGGCGGAGTCACAATTCGGCCGGAAGTATCTAGTACGTGGTAGTGTGATCACGCCGACAGGAAAGACCATCGAAATTCAAACTGTCTGGATAATCGAAAGCCATGACCCGAGACCCCGTTTCGTCACGGCCTATCCAAAGTAGGAGACGAACATGATCGAAGAATTGGATGTAGTCGTACTTAATCGTGACCTGCCCGAATACAATCTTGCTGCCGGTGATATCGGCGCCGCCGTGCACAAATACGGCCGGGGCGAAGCGTACGAGGTCGAGTTCGTAACGGGTCAAGGCGAAACGGTAGCCGTCGTGACTATTCCGAGCGGCGACCTGCGCAATGTCGCCCCGCGAGAGATTCTGCACGTGCGCAAGTTGGCTGCATGATCCGCGCCATCGTCACCGACATCGAGGGCACCACGAGCTCGATCGATTTCGTCAAGGACGTGCTGTTTCCGTACGCGCGCGAGAAGCTTCCCGCGTTCGTCGTCACCCACGCCGACCGGCCGGAAGTGCAGCACTGGCTGCACGAAGCCGCGCGCGAGGCCGGGCTGGTCTCGGCGAGCCGGCAGGAAATCATCGATCTCTTGATCCGCTGGATCGACGAGGACCGCAAGGCGACGCCGCTGAAGGCGCTGCAGGGCATGCTCTGGCAAGACGGCTACGTCAGCGGCGAGTTCAAGGGACATGTCTACCCCGAGGTCGCGGAAAATCTGCAGAAGTGGAAAAAGCAAGGAATCCACTTGTACGTCTATTCGTCCGGCTCGGTGGCCGCGCAGAAGCTCTTGTTCGGGCACAGTGACGCAGGCGATCTGACACCGTTGTTCTCCGGCTACTTCGATACCGAGATCGGCGGCAAACGCGAGGTGGATTCGTACCGCCGCATCGCCGAAGCGCTCCATCTTCCACCCGGGCAAATTTTGTTCCTGTCGGACATCGCCGCCGAACTTGACGCCGCGGCGGCGGCAGGTTTACAGACCGTCCAACTGGTGCGCGCATCATGCAGCTCGGTTGAGAGTTCACACGAGCAAGTTACCGATTTTAACGCAATTACAATAAGTTAACCGGCATTCCTCCAAAGAATTCTGGGTTTTTTGGCTGCCGCGGAGGCGTACAACATGAATGAAAATTCATCCGCTGCAGTGCAGCGCGTGATTTGTTAAAATATCGCTATTGCACTCTTTTGAAGCGTCAGCTCGGCCTTGATCCGCTCGAC
Organism: Rudaea sp.; assembly: GCA_036733825.1. Classification (GTDB taxonomy): domain Bacteria; phylum Pseudomonadota; class Gammaproteobacteria; order Xanthomonadales; family Rhodanobacteraceae; genus Rudaea. Next base: position 9,359 of record DAIMZS010000076.1, on the reverse strand, counting down.
CGCCCGCCTGCTTTTCGCCTTCGCCCTCGCCTTCACCGCGGGCGCCAGCGTCGGCGTGGCAGGCCTGCACACGCACTCGTCCGAGGCGCCGCCGCCGGCGAAGACCACCGTCGACGCCGGCGAGAATGACGACAGCGCCGACCAGCCGATCATCTGGCCCGCCAACGTCGGCTCGCCCGAGCAGGTGTTGTATGCGCAGCCGCAGCGCATGCAGGACGCGATCCAGAAGCTCGCTCCGCGCACTCCGGGCAAGACCAACCTCTATCTGATTTCCTTCGCCGGCGACGGCGAGGAGAACGTGTTCCGCAACGAGGTCGAATACGTCGAAAAACTCTTCACCGAGCGTTTCGACGCCAAAGGCCACGTGCTGACCCTGATCAACAATCCCGGCACGCTCGACCGGCGCCCGATCGCGAGCCTGTCCAATCTCGAATTGGCGATCGACGAACTCGGCAAGAAGCTGGACCCGAACGAAGACGTGCTGATGCTGTTCGTCACCACGCACGGCTCGCGTGCACACGAGTTGTACGTCAGTCTGGATCCGCTGCCGCTCGACCAGATCGTGCCGGAGGACCTCGCCGACCTGTTCTCCGAATCGCCGATCAAGCAACGCGTTTTCGTGATTTCCGCCTGCTACTCGGGCGGTTTCATCGACGCGCTGAAGGACGACCACACGATGGTCATCACGGCCGCGCGCAGCGACCGCGCCTCGTTCGGCTGCGGCACCACCTCGGACATCACCGACTTCGGCCGCGCTTTCTTCGTCGACGCGCTCAACCACACCGCCTCGTTCACCGACGCGTTCGCCGAGGCGAAAAAGGAAATCGACACCTGGGAAACGCGCGATCAGCAAACGCATTCGCTGCCGCAGATCTCGACCACGCCGGCGATCGAAGCCAAGCTCAAAGCCTGGCGCGACGGATTCAAGCCGGGGCCGGCCGTGCCGTTCCGCGCACCGACGCGCGACCACTACGCTCCGTCCAAGCCGCGCAGCGACAAGCCGCTCAGCAATACGCGCTGATTCGTTCCAGCGCGTGCCCGCTGGTGGACGCGCCTACTTGCCGCCGGTCAGCGTCTTCAAATAGCGGTAATAGAACTCCGCCGAATCGTCGAATGCCGTCACGCGCACGCGCTCGTCGCGCCCATGCATGCGCGCATCGTCGCGGTCGATCGCCGTGCCGTTGAAGCCGTAGGTCGGAATGCCGGCCGCCATCGTGTAGACACTGTCCGACGCGCCCACGGCCATGTCGATCACGATCGGCATGCCGGGCCACATTTTGCCCGCCACCGCGTTGAGCGCGTCGAACACGTCTTTGCGCGGCGGCGGCGGCGGCAGCGCCTTGCGGTCGGAGCCGACGTCGAGGCGCTTGTCGGTGACCGGATCGACATAGCGCACAGTCAGCTTGGGCTCGGCGAAAATCTTGATCAGATCCTGGCGCACTTCCTCCGGCGAATGGCCCGGCAGGATGCGGCAGTTGACGATCGCGCTCGCGCGCTGCGGCAGCGCATTGTTCGCGTGGCCGCCGTCCAGACGCGTGGCGACGCAGGTCGTGTGCAGCGCCGAGTTGTAGCGCGCGTCGCTGCTCAGGCGCGCGATCGCATCGGCGTCCGGCGGCGTCGCCAGCACGGCCTTGATGTCTTTCGAGCGCGCGCCGTCTTCGATCGTCTGCATGTGGCCGAGCCAGGCGCGTGTGACCTCGTTGAGCTCGAACGGAAACGAACTCTTGCCGAGCCGCGCCAGCGCGTTCGACAACTCGTAGATCGGATTTTCCGGCCGCGGCAGCGAGGAATGGCCGCCTTTGTCGGTGACTTCGAGTTCATAGTCGGCGTACAGCTTCTCCGTCGCGTCGACGTTCAGCGCAACGGGCTTGGCGTTATCGGAGTCGATGCCGCCCGAATCGGGATTGAGCGCAAATTCCGCCTCGACGAGATCGCGATGATTCTGCAGCAGCCACTCGACGCCGTTGTCGGTGCCGCCCTCCTCGTCCGCGGTCAGCGCGAGAATGATGTCGCGATCCGGGACGAAGCCCTCCTTCTTGAACCGCAGCAATGCGGCCACGGCGACCGCGTCGGAATTCTTCATGTCCTGCGTGCCGCGGCCGTAGAAATAGCCGTCCTTTTCGATGAACTTGAACGGATCCATCGTCCAGTCTTCACGCTTGGCCTCGACCACGTCGAGATGCGCGATGATCAACACCGGTTTGTGCTTGCCGCTGCCGTGCAGGCGCACGACGAGATTGCCGCGCTTCGGATTCGCCCCGACGAGCACCTGCGCGTCCTTCGGCGCAAAGCCTGCATCGAGAAAGCGCTTCTGCATCGCCTTCGCCGCGTCCGTCGTGCTGCCGACCGAATCCGTCGTATTGATCTCGATCAGCTGCTTGAAAACCTCGCGTGCCAACGGATCGGGCGGCGGCGCGGCATGGGCAACGGTGCCAATCGCGAGGGCGATCGAGGCGGCAAGCACGGCTTTGGACATGACGGCTCCTGTCGGCGGAAACGCGCATCATGCCACAGGCAAAACCGGGATAGACGCAACTACTTGTGCCGCGCCCGCAGTTCCTCGATCACCTCGGCGAAGTCGATACCGCGTGCGCGCAGCAGCACGAGGAGATGGAAAATCAGATCCGCGGACTCGCTGCGCAGCGCGGCTTCGTCCTGCGCGACCGCGGCGAGCGCCGTCTCGACACCCTCCTCACCGACTTTCTGCGCGATGCGGCGGACGCCGCCTTCAAACAGTTTGGTCGTGTAGCTCCCCGCGGGCCGCTCGCGTTCGCGCTGGGCGACGAGCCCGTCCAGTTCGGCGAGAAACGCGAACGGCGGTTCGGAATCGTCGCCGAAACAACTCTGCGTGCCGTTGTGGCAAGTCGGGCCGATCGGCTCGGCCTGGACGAGAATCGTGTCGTTGTCGCAGTCCGCACGCAGCGACTTCAGCAGCAGGAAATGTCCAGACGTTTCGCCTTTGACCCACAAACGCTGTTTGCTGCGGCTATAGAACGTCACTTTTCCCGTCTGCAGCGTCTGCGCAAGCGCGTCGGCATTCACGTAGCCGAGCATCAACACGGCGCCGCTGCGCCAATGCTGGACGACGGCCGGCAGCAGGCCATCGCTTTTGGCCCAGTCGAGTCGGGAAATATCGAATTCGCTCATAGGCGCACCGGAACCTGTTCGCTGCGCAGGAAAGTTTTCAACTGCGGAATCGCGATCGCACCGGAGTGAAAGACGCTCGCGGCAAGTGCGCCGTCGACGTCGACATCGGCAAATACCTCGCGAAAATGCTCGACCGTGCCAGCGCCGCCCGAGGCGATCAGCGGAACGTTGCAGAGTGCGCGCGCGGCACGAAGCTGTTCGAGATCGTAGCCCGCGCGCACGCCGTCCGAACCCATGCAGTTGAGCACGATTTC
>DAIMZS010000076.1:2013-5858 GCA_036733825.1 Rudaea sp. | reverse complement strand
TGCCTTCGAGCAAACTGCGCCCGAGCACCACACCGCCGATATCCCGGGTGCGAAGCGCCAGTACGTCGGCGAGGTCGCGCACGCCGCCCGAAGCGATCACCGACAGCGTCGGCGCGATGCGCTGCACATGCGCATACAGATCCAGATTCGGTCCGGACAACATGCCGTCGCGGCTTATATCCGTGCAGAGCAGATGCCGCGCGCCCGCAGCAGCGTAACGCGGCGCGAGTTCGTCGAGCGTGGCACCCTCGCTCTGCGTCCAGCCGGCGCTCGGCAGGCACCAGACGCCGGCCTCGTTGCGCGTATCCAGCGCGATGCAAAGACGATCCTCGCCGTACCGCCCGATCCACTCTTCCATCTTGTCGGGCTCGCGCACCGCGACGCTGCCGACGACGACGCGTGCAACGCCCGCATCGAGCAGGCGCTGCACGTCGTCCTCGCTGCGCACACCGCCGCCGGCCTGCACGGCGAGCCGCTCGGCGGCCGCGATCTTTTCGATCACGCGCAGATTTTCGAACGCGCCCGATTTGGCGCCGTCGAGATCGACCAGATGCAGCCATTTCGCGCCGGCATCGGCGTAGTCGGCGGCGAGCGCGTACGCGTCGAATTCGTAGCGCGTCTCTTGCGCATAGTCGCCCTGTTTCAGGCGCACGACGCGCCCGGCGCGCAAATCGATGGCGGGAATGATTTCCATGGTCACAAACGGATGAAGTTTTCGAGCAGCCGGGCGCCGACCGAGGCCGAGCGCTCCGGATGAAATTGCGCGCCGTAAAAATTGTCGCGCTGCACGACGGCCGAAAACGCGCTGCCGTAGTCGCAGCTCGCAAGCGTGTAGTCGCCGACCGGCGCGGCGTAGCTGTGCACGAAATAGGCGAACGCGCCGCTGTCGATACCCGCGAGCAACGGACTGCGCCGCTCAATGTGCAGCGAATTCCAGCCCATATGCGGCACGCGCAGATTGTCCTGCTGCGCAAAACGCCGCAAGCCGGCCGGAATCAGGCCGAGGCAGGCCGTATCGCTCTCCTCGGAATGGTCGAACAGCAACTGCATGCCAAGGCACACGCCGAGCACCGGTTGGGTCAAGCCGCGCACGACATCGATCAGTCCCGATTCGCGCAAGCGCGCCATGCCCGGCGCCGCCGCGCCGACGCCGGGAAGGATCACGTGCGTCGCCGCGCGGATCTCGTCCGCATCGCTCGACAGCGGCGCATCGACGCCGAGGCGCTGCAAGGCGTAGCGCACCGAGCCGATATTCGTGCCGCCCGCGTCGATCAGGACGACGGTCGCCATCACAGCGTCCCCTTCGTGCTCGGCAGCTCGGAGCCCTCGCGCCGCAGGGCCACGCGCAGCGCGCGCGCGACCGACTTGAAGCAGGCCTCGACCATGTGATGCGCGTTCTCGCCGCGCACGGCGAGATGCAGATTGGCGCCGAGCGTGTCGCACAGCGAACGGAAGAAATGCGGCACGAGTTCGGTCGGCATGTCGCCGACGCGATCGCGCGGGAAATTGCCGTCGAACACGAACCAGGCGCGGCCGGACAGGTCGAGCGCGGCGCGCGCGATCGTCTCGTCCATTGGCAGTGTGATGTCTACGGCCGCAGCGCCTTCCGCCGACTCGCCCGCCGCGCCGTAGCGGCCAATCCCACGCTTGTCGCCGAGGGCTTGGCGCAGCGCCGAGCCGAGCGCCAGCGCGCAGTCTTCGATCGTGTGGTGTTCGTCGATGTGCGTATCGCCGTCGCAGCTGAGGTTCAGCGCAAAGCCGCCGTGCTTGCCGATCTGCTCGAGCATATGATCGAAGAAGCCGAGGCCTGTGTGCACCTTCGGCTCCGCGGCGCGGTCGAGATCGACCTGCACGGCTATGCGCGTCTCCTTCGTATCGCGCCGCACGCTCGCGCGCCGCGGCGCGTTGCACAGTTCGTGTGCGATCGCATCCCAGTTCCACTCGCCCGTGTCGAGACGAAAGCAGCGGATACCGAGATTTGCGGCGAACTGCGCATCGGATTCGCGATCGCCGACCATCGCCGATTGCGCGCGGCTCCAGCCGTCGTCGGCCAGGTAGTGGCGTACGAGTCCGATGCCGGGCTTGCGCGTGTCGCGGCCTTCGTGAGCGAAGCTCGGATCGATCAGCACTTCGCGAAAACGAATGCCCTGCGAATCGAAGATGCGCATCATCAGCGCATGCGGTCCGTCGAACGTATGCTGCGGAAAGCTCTCGGTGCCGAGGCCGTCCTGATTGGTGATCATCACCAGCTCGTAGCCGGCGGCGACGATGCGCGACAGCGCGGGAATCACCTTGTCGACCAGCGCGAGCTTTTCGAACGTGTCGATCTGATAGTCGGCGGGCTCGACGATCAGCGTGCCGTCGCGGTCGATAAAAAGCAGCTTGCGCGCGCTCATGCTGCGGCTCCAATGAAATACCGCCGTCGCGCGCGCAGCGCGCGACGATCACTCCCCCTCTCCCCCAAGCCTCGCTTGGGGGAGAGGGCACGGGGTGAGGGGGAGCTCTTTGAATGTAAGCAAAGCGCCCCCTCACCCCAACCCTCTCCCCCGACGAAAAAGCCGTTGGGGGAGAGGGGGCTCAAATACGCTCTTCCAACCGCTTTCATGCCGCGGCTTCCCGCAGACCGAGCGCACCGAGCAGGGCCGTGTTCTCCTGCGGCGTGCCGATCGTGATGCGCAGGCAATCGGCAAGTCCTGGATAGCGGCTGACGTCGCGCACGATGATGCCGAGCGCGAGTAGCGACCGGTACACCTTTTGCGCGTCGGCAAAACGTACGCAAAGAAAATTCGCCGTCGAAGGATGGACCGCGAGCACGCCGGCCGCCGAGGGCAGCGCACGCGACAGCCGTTCGCGCTCGTTCAGCAGAACGGCGATGCGCTCGCGCGCCTGCGCGATGCCCTGCGGCGAGAGCGCGGCGAGCGCGGCGTCCGCACACAGCGCCGGAATCGGATACGGCGCCTGGATCCGCCGCAGCAGCGCGACGACGTCGGCATGCGCGATCAGCGTGCCGACGCGCGCGCCGGCCAGTGCGTAGGCCTTCGACAGCGTGCGCAGCACGGCGAGGTTGTCGTACTGGGCGAGCAAAGTGGTTGCACTGGTCACGCCGCCGGCGAATTCGAGATAGGCCTCGTCGATCACAACGAGCGCCCGATCGCGCAACGCCGTCGCCAAGCGCTCGATGGTCGCGAGCGGCACCAAGGCACCCGTCGGGTTGTTCGGCGTACAGACGAAGACCAGCTTGGTCGAGTCGATGACTTTCGCCAGCACGGCGTCGGCCTCGACGGCGAAATCCGTGCCGAGCGGCGCTTCGATTACCGCCGCGCCCTGCGTGCGTGCGGCGACGGCGTACATGCCGAACGTCGGCGGCGAAATCACGATGGTGTCGCTGCCCTCGCGGCAGAAAGCGCGCACGAGCAGATCGATCGCTTCGTCGCTGCCGCGGCCGATCAGCAGTTGCTTCGCCGACACGCCGTACAACTCCGCCAATCGCACGCACAATGCCGCGGGCTGCGGATCGGGATAGCGATTCAGCTCGGAATCCTTGTCGCCGACCGGCGCCCACGGCGATTCGTTCGCGTTGAGCATGATCGTCGCGTGCCCCGCTTCCATGCGCGCCGACGAATACGGCTGCAGAGCCAGGATCTCCGGCCGCGCGCGTTCGAGCAATTTCAGTCCAAGTGTGCTCATGATGCCGATTCCAACGCGGCCAGGCGCAGCGTGACGGCGCGCTCGTGCGCGTTGAGGCTTTCCGCGCGCGCGAGCGTCGCCGCCGATGGGCCGATCGCACGCAAGCCATCGGCGGATAACTCCTGCACGGTGATCTGCTTGACGAAGCTCGCGACCGA
>DAIMZS010000076.1:0-1913 GCA_036733825.1 Rudaea sp. | reverse complement strand
CCGAACAGCTTGTCGCACGCAGGCACCGATTCGGTGCCGAACGCCATCGCCGCGATTGCCTGCGCACCGCCGAGCTTGAACACGCGGCGAATACCGCACAGCGAGGCGACGTAGAGCACGGCCGCGTCGGCGCGTCCGTCTTTGCCCGCCGGAGTACACATTACCACTTGTGGATTTTTTGCTATCTGCGCCGGCACGCCGAGCATTAGCGCCGTCGACGGCAGCGGCGCGCTGCCTGCGGGCACGTACAAGCCCACGCGCGCGATCGGGCGCGTCACGCGTTCGCAGACCACGCCTGGCGCCGTTTCGACCGTCACCGGCTGAGGCGCCGCGGCGCGGTGAAAGGCTTCGATGCGTGCTTTCGCCTCGCCGATCGCCTGCTTCAACGTCGGATCGAGGCGGGTTTCGGCTTCGGCGAATTCGGCGTCGCTCACCGCCAACTCGGCGAGCTCGCAGCCGTCGTAGCGGCGCGTCAGCGCGCGCAGGCTGGCGTCGCCGTCGGCGCGCACCTGATCGAGTATGCGCGTCACCGCCGCGCTCAACTCTTCGCTGCGCTCCTGCGCGGGACGGCGCAGCGCCGCGCGACGCGACGCGGCATCCAGCGCAGCCCATTCCAGAATCGGCAGCGGCAGATTTTTCAGTTGCGCGTTCATGCCAGAATCTTCTCTACCGGCAGCACGAGCAGCTGGCTCGCGCCGGCGCGCTTCATGTCTTCCAGATGCGTCCAGGTGATGGCGCCGTAGCACACCGCCTGCAGCGCGACCTGATCGGGGCTGCCCTCGATCGGCAGCAGCGTCGGCGTCTGTGCATTCGGCAGAATCTTGCGGATCGTCTCGATCGCCGCGCGCGCGGCGTGCAGCATGATCAGCTTGGACTCGCGCACCTGGATCACGCCGTCGATGCGGCGCAGCAGCAGCTCGCGCAGATCGCCGCGCTCGTCGAGCGGCGGTTCCGCAGGACCGGCGACCACGGCCTCGCTGTCGAGCAGGACCACGGCCTCCCTGAGCTGATTCGCCGCCAACGTAGCGCCGCTGGAGACGAGATCGCAGATCAAATCCGCCGTACCCAGACGCGGCGCGATTTCGACGGAACCGGCGAGAAACACCACCTTGGCGTCGACGCCGTTCTGCGCGAGCCAGTCGCCGAGCAGCGCGGGATACGACGTCGCGATGCGCAGCCCCTGCAGTTGCTGCGGGCTGGTGTATTCCATTTCCTGCGGCACGGCGATCGACAGCCGACAGCGGCTGGTGTTGAGCGGACGCAGCTCGACGGCCGGCAAGGCATCGCCGCCGGCGCGCGCGGAAAGCGCCTGCTCGGCGAGCACGTTGCGGCCGACGATGCCGAGATCGCACACACCCTGCGCGATCAGTCCGGGGATATCGTCGTCGCGCACGAGCAGCAGGTCGATCGGCATGCTTTCGCCGAAGCAGAACAGCTTGTCGCGGCTCTGGCGGAACTTGAGGCCGCAGCGCGCGAGCAGGTCCTGCGACACGTCGGCCATGCGCCCGGATTTCTGGATCGCAATGCGCAGGCGATCGCGGTTTTTGCTGGCGGTAGTCATTCTCGTATTTCTCTGCTTGCGGGGCTGGAAGACAGGTTTCCTGCCGCCCCGCCGATCAATTGGATTTTTTGCCGCTCGCCGCCGCGGCCCGGCTACGCTTGCGCAGCGAAGGCACGGCGCGATGCTCGACCGCCGCGCGGTAGCCGCCGTTGCCCTGCGCCAGGAAGCGCGCCACGCGGCCGATCGTCGTCACGCTCACGCCAGTGCGGTCGTGAATCTCGCGATAAGCCATGCCGTCGAGCAGATACGGCACGACGCGCCAACGGTCGATCAGCGCCTCCAGTTCAGCCGGCGTGCACAGATCGCGCAGGAACGAGCGCATTTCGCCCATGCCGCGCATGGCGAGCAGCGC
>DAIMZS010000075.1:3293-12071 GCA_036733825.1 Rudaea sp. | reverse complement strand
GCGCCGCCCGACGGAACGGTCGGGACCGTGCAGCTGTTGTCGTTGGTCCACACGCCGGCGCCCTGGCCGACCGGAACCACGCCCGCCGTCCACACGTCGTGCGGCGACAGATAGAGGTTGAAGTCGAGCACTTCGCGGCTGTCGTACGCTTCGAGGAAGCGAACCTTGACGGCCTTGCCGGCAGCGGTCGTATTGACGACCGTCAGCAGCGTGGTGTTGCCAGCGTTGACGGTGTAGTACGGGTAGATGAGGACCTGACCGAGACCGTCATTGTTCAGATAGACGGCGCTCGCCATGTTGGAAATGCCAGCAACACCGGCGATACCGGCGATGACGGCAGTCGTAAGACTGGTTCTTTTCATTACTAAACTCCTTTCGGTCACAGGGCTTATGTTTTTGCCGGCCCGCCCATTCGTACCCCCGCCCTTCGGCAAGAAGTCCCGACGAGTCCAAGCAACAGCGCTTCAAGCTTACGATATCCGGATTGTCAACGCAACTCCCTGCCGTGACTATTTTCCGGGGCTCCCCACCTCTTCGCCGAGCTTAAAAAAAGACTGCCGGCTCAGAGGCTTACAAAACATCTACTTGTGGCTTTTAAATCGAGAACGGCGGAACAAAAGAACCTGCCTCTCGCACGACATCCGATCCGCGCAGCCTATTTGTGGTCCTCTTTGTTGTTTTTGTCTTCCGCCGGCAGCGCTGGAGAAGAAGGCGGCGCGGTGGGAGCAGGAACAGGCGCCACCGTCTGTTTCGACGCGGCTTCTTCGGCAATGTTTTTCCCTTCGACCTTGGAATCGGGCAGAAAGTACCACTGCGCATCGGCGCGCACCCACTTCTCGACCACGGGCGCGGCGTATTCCATGTCGCTCGGCCGCTGCATGACCGCACCGGGAAGAACGGTGACGACAGTGAGTTTTGCCGTACATACGTCTTCTTCGCACTGCACTGAATCGACCTTCGCGGATTTCCATTGCACGCGCGAGGTCGCGACGAAGGCGACGTATTGCTCGAGCGTATGCGTGGAGCGGTATCCCGGGCTCAGGTAATCGTAAGCTTTGACAGCGTGGTGCTCGGCGAGAAGATCCCAGCGCTCGACCGCTCGTTGGCTGACCATGCCGGCCGGGTCTTTTTTTGCGCAACCGGTGGCGAAGAGCGTCGACACGCCGACGCCGCACGCGAGAAACAACATCTTGGCTCTATTCATATCCGTGATCACTGCTTTGCTTTTTCGATAGGCACCGGCGCCGTCGTCGCCGCGGACGCAGGAACAGGAGTGACGACCGCGCCCTGCGCGTCATCCGGTACCGCTCCGGCCTTCTGAGCTTTTTGCTTCGCGCGCAGCGGCGCGAGCGATTCGAACTTGTCCTGATATTCCTGGGTGATCGTCTGCGCATCCTCGGCGTTGTAGATCACTCGAGGCGTGATCATCACGATGATTTCAGTACGCGTACGCTGGTTGTCGGTGCTCTTGAACAGATTGCCGACGACGGGAATGCTGCTGAGCAGGGGAACGCCGGTGTTGCTGTTGGTATTGTCCTCGCGGATCAACCCGCCGAGCAGCACGGTCTGACCGCTTTGCACCGCAATTTGCGTCGTCAAATCGCGTTGGCTGATCGGGGGATTGCTGCCGGCGGCCGCGGTGCCCGGCGTGGTGATTTCCTGCGCCACGTCCATGTAGACCAGGCCGCCCGGATTGACGCGCGGCGTAATCTGCAAGGTCGTACCCGTGCTGACGTATTGCGTGGAACCAATCGTGCTCAAGGCGGACGATGTGGTCGAACCGGTGACCGCCGTTCCGTACGGGTTGTACGAAATGGTCTGAATCGGGATCTGATCGCCGACCGTGATGTTCGCCTGCTGGTTGTTGAGCACGACGAGCGACGGCGCGGACAGCGTCTTCGCCGTGCCGCTCGTTTGCAGCCCGTTGATGGCAACCTGGAAATTCTTGTTCAAGAACGAATAGAACAAGCCGCCATTATTCGATGGCAGCGCACTGCCGCCGCCACCGAGCGAGGAACGGTGGCGGTCGCCTGCATTGCCGGTAAATCCCGGACCGTACTGATAGCCAGTAGAGGCTGCCGAGTTGCTATTGACGTTTTGGTTGATCAAGCCGTCAAACCACCACTGCACGCCGAAGCTGAGCTCACCGGTCAGTTTCACTTCGAGCACCTTCGCTTCGATCTGCACCTGCAGCGGCGGCACGTCGAGCCGACGGATCGCGGCGAGAATGGAGTCGTACTCGCCCGGCGTCGCCATGACGAGCAACTGATTGTTCTCTTCGATCGGCGTGATGCGGATGTCGGTGTCTTTGTTGCCGCCGATCGGCGTGCCGGTGCCCGTCGTCGTGAGATTCGGCGTGCTCGGCCGCTGCTGGTTGTTGATGCTCATCGCGCCGCTGCCGATGCCACTGCCCAGCGAGCCCCCGATGTTGCTGCCGCGCAAACCCGGCGCGGTATTGCCCGAGTTGCTCTTCGAGGTTCCGCTGCTCTTGCCGGTGAAAATCGCGTTGAGATGGTCGGACAAATCCACGGCCTTCACATTCTTCACGTCGTAGACGTAAAGCTGGGTGCCGTTCTCGCCGACGCCGAGATCAAGGCGGTAAATCCATTCCTGCGCGCGCTTGAGGTAATCCGGCTGCGGCGTGATGACGACGATGGAATTGGTCGCCTCCATCGGAATGAAGCGGAACATACCCGCGATCGGCGTCTCGGCTTTGTCGCCGAACATTTTGTCGAGCTCGGGCATCAGCTTGCTGACTTCCATGTTGCGCAGGCCGACCACGCCGACCGACATGCCCTTGAGCCAGTCGACGTCGAAGACATTGATCGTGCGCTCGTAGGACTGCAGCTCGTATGCCGTGCCAGCCATGACGATCATCGCGCGCGAGTTGTCGGAAGAGACGATCGCGTCAGGCTTCGCGTACGGCTTGAGCAGCTTCTCCATTTCCTTCGGAGAAATGTACTTGAGCGGAAATACGCGCACTTGATAGCCGGGAACGGCCTTGATCGAATACAGACCCGGGCTCAGGCTGCCGGCGATCGCATCCTTGACCGGCACGACTTCGTAGCGGCCTTGCTTGCGCACGATCGCGTTGTTCGTCCACGCCAACAGCATTTCGAGGATCGGCATCGCCTGATCGATCCCCACCGGCTTGGAGCTGGAGAACGTGACATTGCCGGTCACCGCCGGCGAAATCGTATAGTTCTCGTTGAGCAGACCGCCAAGGATGTTCTGCACCACCGCCTGGATCGGCAGGTTCTCGAAGTTGAATGTGATTTCGCCCGAACCGGCCGTTTCGCCCTTCGGCGGGGCCACGCGTGCGGCATCGTAATTGATCAGCTGACCGGTGCCGGGCGTGAGCGTGGAATCCGTGCGCGGCTTGGTGCCCTGCTTGATCGTGATCGGCTTCGACTCGTCCGGCGGATGGTACGGCGGCGGCGGTGGTGGCGGCCTGTCCGCGGCAAGATCCGCCGTCACGGCATCCTGTTTCATGCCGGGCAGGCTCGAGCAGCCGGCGAGCAGCACGGGCACGGCACACAAGATCACGAGAGCGGCGCGTTGACGTCGGATCACTTCAGCACTCCTTCAAATGACAAGCCGCGATTACTGAGCATCATTGCTCTCTGGCTGATTGCGCAGCTGGGCCGCTCGTTGCTCTTTCTCGCGCTTGACCGCTTCCGCTTGTTTCGCGCGAATATCGCTGAGCTTTTGACGCTCGGCGTCGGCCACAGGATCTTTTCCCGGCGGCAAGGGCGTGAACGACACCGGCTGCGGCGGCGCCGCTACCGGCTTGGCAACGGGAGCGGCGGTGGACTTCGGCGGCGGCGCATCCGGCGGCAGCGGTGCGGCTTCCGGCTCGGCCACGGCATCCGCGGTAGCGGCCTTGGACGAAGCCGGCTTGGATCGGCCGCAGCCGACCATTAAAAACGCCAGCGCGACGCACAGGCTCAGGAACACGGTTTTCATCGACATTGCTTGGATACCTCTCAAACTCGAATTATCGCTGCTGCTGCGCGGGTTGCGGCACATCCGGCTGCGGCTGCGCTTGTTGTTGTTGCTGCTGTTGTTGCTGTTCGCGAATCTGCTGCCGGCGCGCATCGATGCGCTGCTGCAAATCCGCGGTTGCGGCCGCCGCTTCGGGCGCCACCGGCATGCCCGGGGGCGGCAGCACTTGCTGCGGTTGTCCGGCCTGCGGCGGTTGACCCGGGGTGACCGGGGCGGGTGCCGGCGTACGCGGAGGCGGCGGCGGCGTGGGCTTCTGACTGTTGGCCACGGCGATGAGTTCCACGGTCGCGCTCTCTCCGGCGGAATTCTTGAACACCGCACCGCGCGGCTTGACCTCGGCCAAGCTCCAGGCCGACCAATCGCCCGGCATCGGGCCGCCTTCCTTGACCGTCATCGCCTTCTCCTTGCCCTTCTCCTTGACCAGGGCCATGCGCACTTTGGGCGTGATGATGACGCCGGACAGTACCACGTCGAGCTTGGGAATCGGCGCCGCGTTGGGCGTGTCGGCCGGCATCGCCGGCGTCGGCCGGCGGTCCTCGTTGAACAAGGGACGCGCGTTGAGCTCGGCGAAATTGTCCCACGCGCCCAACCGGTACTGCGCGTTGACGAGCTTCTTCTTGCCCGCGGCCTCGTCGGTCGGATCGAGCGGCCACCAGCTGTAGCCGCGGCCCACGCCGAACCAGAACAGCACGAGGAGCAGCAGCAGAAAGCCGCAGACGCCGGCCAAGAGCATCGTCAAACTGCGGGAGACGCGCAGGTTCACTTGCCACCTGCCTTTTCGCCGCCGGGCTGGCGCAGGAAACCGGACAAGTTGAACTGCGCACTGACCAGCGTCGCTCCGGGCGGCGCCTTGCTGCCGGGCGTGAACATCGGCTGCATGCGGTACATCACAAGGTGATCCACGAACAGATACGGATTGCTCGTCTCCAGCGTGTAGAGCACCTTGGCGAAGGTTTCCGACTGGCAACTCATGTTCACATTCGCGGCGACACGCAGATACACCTCGGGTGAACGGTTGCCGGACGGCGAAATGCCGTTGACCGTGCAGCGCGCATTCGGCTCGAGGTTCTGCTCGACCGCGCGCTTGAGCCTTTCGGAAAGATCCGAGAACGCGCTCGCCGCATCGGCGTCGGTGAGGAACGCCTGATTCTCCTGCTCGAGCCCGGCGACGTCCTTGAGCTGCCGCTCGATCTGCGGCTTGCTCTGGATCAATTCGGCGAAATGGAACTGCTGGTCTTTCAAATCGTAGTACTGCTCGCGCATCGCCAAGTACGGCGCCACGAGCCACCAGTGCACGAACAGCAGATAGCCGAGCAGCAGGGTGATCAACAACAGCACCACGGCGAGGAAGCGCTGGCTGCGCGCGGACTCAGGCAGCAGGCGCATCGGCGTCCTCCGCGGGCTTGCCGGCCTTGTCGCCCGGCTTCTTGTCCTTCTCGGGCGGCTGCGCGTCGGGGCGTTTGTGCAGCTGGAAGTTCATCGTGAAGCGATCCTTTTTCGTGCGCGCATCCGGCTGCACGGTGCCGATGAATGCGGCGTTGTCGAGCACTTCGGATTTCTGCAGGCCCTCGATCAACTTGTTCGCGTTGTTGCTCTGCCCCTGCACTTCCACCTTGCCCTTTTCGTCGACCGTCATGCGTTCGAGGAAGGTGTCGTCCGGAAGCCGCTTGGTCAGGTCGGCGAGCATCGCCGTCATCGGCGTGGTGTCGCGCTTGAGGCGATAGAGATAACTGGCCGAGGTGGTGTTGTCCTTGAGCCGCTTGGCCAGCGCCGCCGTCTGCTTCGCCTCGACCTTCGCCTTCTCCACTTCGGCCGTCATCGCGTCCAGCGCGGTTTGGCGATTGTTGAGAAACAGCAAGCCGGCGATGACGAACAGCACCACCGCCGCCGCACCGAGGGCGAGGTTGAGGCGCAGGCGCTGGTTGACGCGCTTCACGCGCCGTTCCTGCGGCAACAGATTGAGCCCGGCGCGTCCGCTACCCTCGCCGCCGCGCCAACAATCCACGCCGTCGAGCGCAATGCCGAGCCCGGCGATGGCGGCCAGTTCCTGATCGAGCTGGGCGCGCGGCACGACATGAAGGTCGACCTTGAGACTCTTCGCTGCGGCATCGCGCTGCGCGATGCGGTAGTCGAAATAGACCTGATCGGCCTTGAACGGCGTCTGCCGATCCATTTCGAACGAGAGCACCTGGCGCAGCTTGTCTTCCGTCGCCGCCGGCAGATTCAATTCGCGCCGCAGCGCGCGCTGCGGCGGAATGCAATAAAACACGCGCAGGCCCGGATCGTCGATGCGGTCGCGCAGGCGGGAAAACTCGTTGCGCTGATCTTCGACGGCCTGATCGCGCCGGATCCGCCCGTATTCGGCGCAGCGTTCGCCCGACTGCCGCCACACGCCGACTTCGCCGGCATTCGCGTCGACGAGCAGTTCCTGCGCGCCTTCGGCGAACATCTCGCGCCAGCGCTGCGGCAGCAGGCTTTTCAGTTCCCGCCCCCACCAGGCGAAGAACTTCGGCAGCCCGCTATTCGCGTAGCGCAGGCGTACGCGCGCGAGCTGAACTTGGATGGCGGAAGTCGCATTCATCGGCAAACTATCGGGATGTCAAAGTTGTAATTGATTTGTTCTTGCTCGCAACGCAACCGGCCGCTTAAAGACTGCGCCGCAGAGGATAAGTTCTCAAAACGTAACGAAAGGTAACGGGCGTCGAGCGCAATCGCCACAACGCAAGCTCCCTCCCCGAAGGCATGCGCTACGACGCTTCGCCGTCACGCCAGCGCAATACCGTATACGGCCTCCCCGACGTACTCATGCCGCCTATGCGTACGGTCGTGTCAAACGTAATGCTGACACCGTTCTGGAGGGTAGCCTTGGATTTAATACTATACGTGACACCACCGCCCGTGGCCACGATGGCGCCGCCTCCGGGCAAAGTCAGACCCTCGAGCGCGCTGGTGGTTCCCGGCGGCGCCGCCTGGCGCGCGGCGATAATCTGCTGCGCAAGCGGCTGCGTCATGCCCGGAATGGCCATCAGCGCCTCGTACGGCGCATACGCGGGATTGGGCGTGCGCGAACCCGAGTACAGCGTGATCGCCGGCTCGATCTTCTTGAAGAGCTCGTAATTCATCCCGAGCACCTGCTGCACCTCGGACACCGTCTGGAACGGCAGGTTGGTCGGACCGTAATCCAATCCGGCGGCGGCGTACTGCGGTGCCTCGGCACCGTGCGGGCGCACGTCGTTGTCGACGTCGCGCCAGTCCTGGATCGCATCGGACAGCGCCTCGGCCGCGCCGAGATCGAGCCCGGCGAACTGGAACAAGGTCATCAGCGTGGTGCTGTCGGCGACGTTGAGATCGATCTTGCCGGATTCGTTCGTGATCTCCACGTGCACCGTGGCGCCTTCGTACGGAAATTCATAGGGCCGACCGTCGGCGACCCAGCGCTGCAGCGGGTCCGGATTGCGCAACTGGAACAGCGCCAGCTCGACGCCGGCGATCGCGTCGTAGCGCGCTGCGGTCGTGTCGAACATATGCCGTGCTTCGAGATTTTCGGTGCGTGCGATCAGCGCGAAGCTGCCGAGCAGCACGGTCATGAACGCGACGACCCACATGACTAAAATCAATGCGACGCCACGCTCGCGGCGCAGAAAATTCTTGCGCGGAAATACGACGGCATTCATCGACTCAACCCCGTCGGACCCGAACGGCGCGCGCCTACGTCCATCATCAGCGGAATCTCCATCTGCGGCCACTGGATGCGGCGGCCGTCGGCCAGGCGCAGATCCACGGCCACCATCAGCGGCGTGGTGGAGCTGTCCTGCCAGCCCTCGCCCCACTTCATCAGCTCGCCTTGCTGATTCAAGCCGCGATAGCGGAACGTGCCGTCTTCGATATGGTCGAGCAGGACCACGGTCGAGTCTTCGCTCGCCTTGTTCTTGTCCTTGTTGAAGCCGTTGAGCAAGGTGGTGGTGAAGACGAGCTGCGTATCGCCGTCCTTGCCCTGCGCCAGGGTGAGCGTCTGCACGTACGCGCCGCCGCGCGAAAGATAGCCGGGCATCGGCGCGACGAAGCGCATGAACTTGCCCTCGCCTTCGAACACGATCGGCGTGGTGGTTCCCTGTTGCGCGTACGGGAACGGCAGGATGCGCGAAATCTGATGACGCAGGAATTCCTGCACCGTGCGCACCTTGTCGACGCGCTCGATCACCGCCTCGCCCGAGCGCATGCTGTGCACGGCCGCGGTGATGCCGCTGTACGCGCCGGCGAGCAGCAGCCCGAGCAGCAGGATGGCGAGCATCACCTCGAGCAGGCTGAATCCGTGCTGGCGCGATCGCATCCGCATGGCCGTCATAATCCGGGCACGCCGTTGTAGCCGGGCGGCTTCTGCGCCATCGAGCGCAGGGTCACGAAACGCGCATGGTGCTGCAGGTATTCGTTACCCCAGCTCACCACCAGCTCGAGCTGGAACAGTTCGGGCTGACCGGGCGTCGCTATCGGCGGCGCCATGGTTCCTCCCGCCGAGGCCACCTGCGGCTGATAACGCACCACGTTGAGCTGCCAGTGATAGGTGTCGTCGAAATCGCCGCTGCTGCCGCCTTCCTGCAGCGGCTGGCCGATGCCCTGCACGTCGAGCAGCGACTGCGCGTACAGCGCCGCCTGCGTGGCCTGCTGCGCCTGGCGCGTGGTGCGCATCGAGTCGCCGAGCACTTCGAGCAGCACGCCGAAACCGATCGCGAAAATGACGAACGCGGCGATCAGTTCAATCAACGTGAAGCCGCC
>DAIMZS010000075.1:0-3193 GCA_036733825.1 Rudaea sp. | reverse complement strand
CCGGTCAGCCAGTCCACATTGATCCGCCATTCCACGCGCTCCATGAGCACGGAAACATGCCCGCCGGTCGACGCGCCGTCGGCGAAGAAGCGGATGCGCCCGGAGGTTTCGCTGGTGATTTCCTGATCGGCGGTATACATGGTCAGGCGCATGTTCTTCGGCAACTGCACCGAGGGCCGACCCGGCGCCTGGTAGCTGTTGTTCGCAAGATCAAGGCCGAACGTGGTTTCCTTGCCTTTGACGATGGCCTGCCCGCGCGTATAGCGCAACGCGGCGACCATGTCGCGCGTCGCCGCCTGCACTTTCGCGCCGCTCATGCTCTTGGAGAACGAGATCGACACGGCGCCGATCGCCAGCGCGATGAGAAACACCACCGCGATGATTTCGATCAGGCTGAAGCCGCCGCTCTTACGCAGAGACGCTGTCGCGCGCAACGCGTCGCATACCCCCCCTCTCGCGCTGACGGGAGAGGGCAAGAGGCGAGGTTTCGAGTTCGGGAACGGGCGCATCCGACACACCACTGCACGTGCCTCGCGGCCCGTCGGGCATTACTGCCAGTTGCCGACGTCTTTGTTCAGACCGTCGCCGCCCGGCTGCCCGTCCTTGCCGAGGAAGACGATGTCGAAGTCGCGGCCGTCGTCGCCCGGGGATTTGTACTGGAACGGATGGCCGAACGGATCCTTGAGCGCCGACTCGGTCGCGTACGGCCCGTTCCAGTTCGACGCGCTGCTCGGCCGCGAGACCAGATCGCTGAGATTCGCCGGCGGGCCGCCGTTGTCGAGCGCGTAGTTCTCGACCTTCGTCGCCAGCGAACGCATCTGCGCGATGCCGGCGTTGACCTTGCCGCGGTTGATGCTGTCGCCGACGCGGTTCGCGACCACGCCCATCACGATGCCGATCAGCACGAGCACCGCGATCATTTCGATCAACGTAAAACCTGCGCTGCGCATCAGGTTCGCCGGCGGGTTGCGGCGCACGCCGACCGCGCCGACAGGGGCAGAACTAATCTTTTTCATGGCCATTTCTCACTGAATGGAACTGCTCAAACTCAAGATGGGCAGCAGGATCGCCATCATAATGATCGCCACCATGCCGGTCATCACCACCGTCAATATCGGAACGAGGGCGGCGAGCATGCGATCGACGGTGTTCTTCGCATCGACGTCGAACGTGTCGGCGATCTTCATCATCATCGTGTCCAGCTCGCCGGACTCCTCGCCCACGGAAATCATCTGCGTGGCCAGTTTCGGAAAGCGCTTGCTCTGACCGAGCGAATGCGCCAAACCGCCGCCGGTTTTCACGTCTTCGGTCGCCTTGTCCACCGACTCCGCCAGCGCCGTATTGCCGAGCACGTTGCGCGCGATCGACAAAGCCGTGAGCAATGGAACGCCGTTCTTGAGCAAAGTTCCCAGCGTGCGCGCCAGGCGCGCCGTTTCGAGCTTGCCGACCAGCGGCCCGACCACGCGCATGCCGAGCACGCGCGTGTCCCAGGCCAGCTTCTTTTCCGGATCGGCGAGCCGGTTGCGGATCGTCACCACGCCGAAGACGGCGCCGATGATCATGAGCCACCACCAGTCCTGCAGCAGCGTGCCGGCAAAGAGCGTGGCCTTGGTGATCAGCGGCAGCTCGACATTCATATCGCGGAACATTGGCAGGAACTGCGGCACGACCACGGTCAGCAGCACGAACAGCGCGGCGAACACCATGACGACGAGAATCGCCGGATAGATCAGCGCGTTGACCACGCTTTCCTTCAGCGACTTGGCGCGTTCCAGGTAATCCGCCAGGCGCGTCAGCGTCGAATCGAGCGACCCGCCGACCTCGCCCGCGCGCACCATGTTCACGTACAGCCGCGTGAATACGCCGGGTTCGGCTTCGAGCGCCTCCGACAACGGCGCGCCGCTGCGCACGTGATCGCGGATGCGCTCGACGATGCGCTTGGCTTTTTCGCTTTCGGGCAGCTCGAGCAGAATCTGCAGCGCGCGATCGAGCGGCTGCCCCGCGCTCAGCAGTGTGGCCAGCTGCTGGGTGAACTGCAGCACCTGGGTCTGGCTCATCGCCTCGCGCTTGAACAGGCCGGCCAATCCGCCGCCGCCCGCCGCGCCGTCGGCCGCGAACACCTCGAGCGGAATATTGCCGGCGTCCTGAATCTTCGAGATCACCTCGTCGTTCGTAGCGACGTCGTATTGGCCCTCGACGACTTCGCCGGCGGGCGTGATCGCCTTGTAGCGGTACAGCGCCATCAGCTTTCCGAGGTCACGCGCAGCACTTCCTCGATCGTCGTCTGCCCTTGCAGCGACTTGACCAGGCCGTCCTCGTACATCGTGCGCATGCCTTCGCTGCGCGCCTGTTCCTCGAGCTTGGTCATGTCGGCGTGCTGCATGACGAGACGGCGCAGCGGCTCGCTCATGACGAGGAATTCCATGATCGTCGTACGGCCGTGATAGCCGGTCGAGGACAGCGCCGACGGCATCGGTTTATACAATTCCACTTTTCCGTTCGGCTGGAAGCGGCGCAGGCCGAACTCCTCGATCACTTCGGGCATCGCTTCGTACTTCTGCGCGTTCTCGGTGTCGAGACGGCGCACGAGGCGCTGGGCGAGCACGCCGTTGACAGTCGAAGTGAGCAGATAATCTTCCACGCCCATGTCGAGCATACGCGTCACCGCGCCGGCGGCGTTGTTGGTGTGCAGCGTGGACAGTACCAAGTGGCCCGTTAAGGCGGACTGGATCGCGATCTTCGCGGTTTCCAGATCGCGCATTTCGCCGATCATGATGATGTCCGGGTCCTGACGCACGATCGAGCGCAGCGCGTGGCTGAAATCCAGGCCGATCTGCGGCTTGGCCTGGATCTGGTTGATGCCTTCGATCTGGTATTCGACCGGGTCCTCGACCGTGATGATCTTGACGTCGGGCGTGTTGAGCTTGGACAACGCCGTATACAGCGTCGTCGTCTTGCCCGAGCCGGTCGGACCGGTGACGAGCATGATGCCGTGCGGCAGCTCGAGCACGCGCAGGAATTTCGGCAGAAACTCGTCGGTGAAGCCGAGTTTGTGGAAATCGAACACGACCGACTCGCGGTCGAGAATACGCATGACCACCGACTCGCCGAAGCTCGTCGGCACGGTCGACACACGCAGGTCGAGCTCCTTGCCCTGCACGCGCAGCGGAATGCGGCCGTCCTGCGGCAGGCG
>DAIMZS010000074.1:0-12176 GCA_036733825.1 Rudaea sp. | reverse complement strand
CGATGATCACCGCCCACGGCAACGTCGACGCGGCGGTGACCGCGCTCAAGGCCGGCGCGTTCGATTTCGTGTCCAAGCCGGTCGACATCACCATCCTGCGCCGCCTCGTGCAGGCCGCGCTCAAGCTGGCCGAGGAAAAGAGCAGCGATGCGCCGAAATCGGATGCGTCGCGCCTGCTCGGCGATTCGGCGGCGATGGCCCAGCTGCGCGCCACCATTTCCAAACTCGCGCGCAGCCAGGCGCCGGTCTACATCGCCGGCGAATCGGGCGTCGGCAAGGAGCTCGTCGCGCGCCTGATCCACGAGCAAGGTCCGCGCGCGGCCGCGCCGTTCGTGCCGGTCAACTGCGGCGCGATTCCGTCCGAGCTGATGGAGAGCGAATTCTTCGGCCACATGAAAGGCAGCTTCACCGGCGCGACGAGCGACAAGGTCGGCCTGTTCCAGGCGGCGGCCGGCGGCACGCTGTTTCTCGACGAGGTCGCCGACCTGCCGGTGCACATGCAGGTGAAACTGCTGCGCGTAATCCAGGAAAAAGCCGTGCGCCCGATCGGCGGCCGCAGCGAGCTGCCGGTCGACGTGCGCATTCTCTGCGCGACGCACAAGGACCTCGCCCGCCTTGTCGAAGCCGGCCAGTTCCGCCAGGATCTCTACTACCGCATCAACGTGATCGAGTTGCGCGTGCCGCCGCTGCGCGAGCGCCGCGAGGACGTGCCGAAGCTGGCCGGCCGCATCCTCGAACGGCTCGCGAAGAATTCCGGCGGACCCGCGGCGCGCCTGAGCCCCGAAGCGCTCGATGCGCTGCTGCGCTACTCCTTTCCCGGTAACGTGCGCGAGCTCGAGAACGTGCTCGAGCGCGCCGTCGCCCTGTGCGAGAACAACATGATCGTCGCCGACGATCTGCAGCTGGCCTCGCGCGCACGCGCGCCGAATCCGCCCGGCGCGCCGGCCGCTTCGTCCGCGCTGGAAGACGACGACGTCTCCGAAGACGACGCCCGCGAGATGGGCCTCGGCAGCTACATCTCCAACCTCGAACGCGAAGCGATCATGAAGGCGCTGCAGGAAACGCGCTACAACAAAACCGCAGCGGCGAAGAAACTCGGCATCACGTTCCGCGCGATGCGCTACAAGCTGAAGAAGCTCGGCATCGATTGAGGCAGCGCGTCATTCGATACTCCTGCATCTCAAATCAACTCTTTTATGGACGCCTTTGCCGTTAAGAAGGTGGGGCAACGTCCACCGCATTCAACTTTGGGTCGATCGTAATTGCAAATCTGCGTTGCACGGACCCATCTGCCATCTGGATGTCGTATTCCATGAAAACATAGGAGGGCGTTCTGCTGTCGGCGTAAAATTTTTTGTGCCATTCCTGCCACGTGCTGGCGTCGCTGCCCATATCTATTTGACCAAAGCACACCTGAATCCCGCAGGCAAAGTTGCTTAAGCGGGCGCTCGGGTCGGTTTGCGATAGTTGCTCGACGATTGCCGAGCGATAGGAGTTGTTTAGCTCGCCGGCAGTCGCGTCGTTGAATGCCTGATTCTGTAACGCCTGCACCGCGCCCTGAAAATCTTGCATCAATGTGGATCGCACCGTATCCCCATTGAATTTTTGCTTGGTCCCGTCGGCCGATACTTTTACGAATTGCCTTTCGACGTCGAACTGCCGTGGCGTCGAAACCTTGCCAGTCACCGCTGGACTCAGCGATGTCGTTTGGGTATTCGACGACACTGCCGCCGCCATATTCCCAGCCGTGGAACGCTGCACATGAGGTTGTGCCGAGACCAGAACATCAGCAGATTTATCGGTTTGATCTGCGGATTCATCGGCACGCGAAGGAAGATTGGCGTCTTGCCGCGGTGAATGCAGTTCTCCACTCGCTGGGCGAAAGTCGTACACGAAGTACGCGCTTACCAGAATAAGGCTCGCTCCAATTCCTGTCGCAACGTAACGCTTGTCTATCGACACACATCTTCTCCTACAAAAGCTCGCCCGATGCGCATCGGGCGAGTGCCGTCCAGTCAGAGGTTGATTGCGCGGATGGTTCGGATTTGATCTTTCAGTCGGCCGGTCTACCCGGAGAAAGAACTGTGTGAATTCTCCCTCCACAACAATCAACGACTGATGTACCGGAGCCATCCGTAGTTACTACACAGCGGTTATCGCATGACCACGTCGTTCCACCCACTGTAACTGTGTCTGCGGCGAGTGCCATCTGAGGCAGCGCCCCGGCAAATGCCACCAAAACCACCGCTGTCGCGGACGTCCACCTTCCTTGTCTCATGTCGTACCCTCATGGTTGTTGACACACTTCCCTGCCCAACTATCGGGCAAAGTCGACCTCCCAGCGGCCCTACCTCGTTTCACGCGGGCCGATACTTACAGGCATCTGCAGGCACGGTGACCGCAGCTTTCCTCAGTTTCATTCGGCCATCGTGACGATCACAATTCGCTCTCCACGTCGGATGACATGGAGAGCTGGTATGTCCTAGGTATCACCGTCCAAAAGACTTAGTCGGACATTTAGCGGACAACTTCCCGACATTCGGGAAATGCGAGTCATCCATCACATTTGAATTCTGCTCATCCAACCCAGTCATTCCTCGAACACAAAGATCTCAGTTTCCACCGGAGGTATTCGGACGGAGCAAATCAAGCATTTAGCCGCCGCGGATCGGGGATAATCAGTTCGACGACGTGTCGATCTATTGCAAATAAGAAAAATGAGTGCGATCACAAAACAACTGGCCACCGAACAGCTGCAGCAAGGCATCGCCAAGCAGCGCGCAGGCCAATTTTCTGGCGCGTTGAGCCACTATCAGCGCGCCGCCAAGCTCGATCCGAGCAATCCGCAGACCTGGCATCTGCTCGGAGTGTGCGCTTTGCAGTCGGGCAACCTGGCGCTCGCGGCGAAGCATTTCCGCAGCAGCCTGGAACGCAATCCGCAGTCCGCGGAAACGCACAACAATCTCGGCGTCGTCCTGCGCCGCATGGGCAAGCCGGCCGAGTCGATCGACGCGTTCCGCGCCGCGCTCGCCGCGCGTGCGCAGTACGTCGAGGCGATCTACAACCTAGGTCTGTCGCAGGAAGCGCTCGGCGCCTTTCCCGCCGCCGAACAGGCCTGGCGGCAGGCGCTGCAGTGGCGTCCGAACGATTTCAATGCGGCCATGGCGCTGGGCAATCTACTGCACCGAAGCGGCCGGCTCGATGAAGCGGTCCCGCTGCTTTCGCAAGCACGCCGTACCAATCCGGACTCGGCGTACGCCAACGGCATCCTGGCGCAAACGCTGCTCGACCTCGGCCGCGCGCGCGAAGCATTCGCTTACGCGCAGGCGGCCGCCGCGCTCGAACCCGCGGCGGCGCCGTGGTGGGCAACGCTCGGCCGGATCGAACGCCTGCTGCACAACGTCGAAGCGTCGATCGCCGCGCTGCGCAAGGCGATTGCGATCGCACCCGAGGACTGGGTGTCGCGATGCGAACTGGGTCTCGCGCTCGCCGAAGCCGGCGAGATCGAGGAATCACGCTCGCTTCTCGCGAACACACCGACCGCGGAGCGCACCACCGAACGTCTGCGCTGGACCGTACTGCTGTCGCTGCCTTCGGTCTACGCCAGCGATGCCGAGGCCGACGCCGAGCGCGCGCGTTTCGCGCACGGCCTCGACGATGTCGCCGCGAATTTACATCTCGATACGCCCGCGCAGCGTCAGTATGCCTACGAAGCCGTCTGCGGCGTCGTGCCGTTCCAACTCGATTATCAGGCGCGCGACAACACGGCGCTGCATCTGCGCTTCGGCGAACTCGTCGCCCGCGTCATGCATGCCGCTGCGCCGCCTCTGGCGCAACCCTGCGATTGGCGCGCCCGCGCGCACGGCGGCCGCATCCGCGTCGGCATCGTCAGCAGCCATTTGATGCATCACACGGTGTCGCGCTACTTCCGCAAGCTGCTGGCGGGCCTCGACCCGGCGCGCTTCGAGGTGCGCGTGTGGTACAGCGGCGAGACGCGCGATTTCAGCACCGAATACATCGCCGAACGCGTCGCCGCCTTCGAGCAAGTCAACGACGACGCGCTGCTCACCGCGCAGCGTCTTCGCACCGCGCAGCTCGATGCGCTGATCTATCCGGAAATCGGCATGGATCCGCGCCATCACGTGCTCGGCGCGTTGCGTCTTGCGCCGGTGCAGTGCGCGCTCTACGGACATCCCGCCACGAGCGGCTTGCCGAACATCGATTATTTCCTCAGCGCCGACGCACTCGAACCGGACAACGCGCAGGAGCACTATCGCGAAAAGCTCGTGCGCCTGCCCGGTCTCGGTACGATTCCGGAGCGACCGCCCGTTGCCGGCGACGGCGGCTGGCTCGATAGACATGCCAACGGCGCGCCGATCGCACTGTGCCTGCAGAATCACCTCAAACTGCCGCCGTCGTTCGACGCGGTGCTCGCCCGGATCGCGCAGCGCAGCGGCGCGCGCATCGGTTTCTTCGTGCGCAATTCCGGCGTCGCGCAGCGCTTTCGCCGGCGCATCGAGACGGCGTTCGCTGCGCATGGGCTCGATCCGGCGCAAGCTCTCGCCTTCCTGCCGTCCAAGGATCATGAAACCTATCTCGGCGCAGTCGCGCGCGCGACGCTGATCCTCGACACGCCGGGCTTTTCCGGCGGCGCGACCAGCCTCGACGCGTTCAGCGCCGGCGCGCCGGTACTGACCTGGCAGGGCACGATGGCGCGCGGCCGGCAGACGGCGGGCATGCTCGCGATGATGGGCATCGACGGCCTCGTTGCCGCGGACGAGGACGACTATGTCGACAAGGCCGTTGCGCTGATCGGCGACGAACCAGCACGCGCTGAGCTGCGCGCACAAATCCTCGAACACAATGCAGTGCTGTTCGAAGGTGCGGGCGTCATTGCCGCGCTCGAAGAATTTCTCGACATAGCAACGCGCCAAGCCGCGACTTAGCTATTTTTGATTGAAAGCGCCCCCTTCAGTCGCTTCGCGACAGCTTCCCCCGCGCTGCGCGCAGGGGAAGCAAACGATTTTCCTTCCCCCGCGGGCGGGGGAAGGTGCCCGAAGGGCGGAAGGGGGCGCTCTGCTTCCTAGCGCGGCAGATCAAGCGCCGCGGTGAGATCGCCCATCGGCGCCACCCCGTTCGCCTTCAGCGCCGCATCGCGCTGCTCGATGCCGGGCAGCGGCTTCAGGCCAAAACGATGATCGATCAGACGCTGGATCGAACCCGTGTCGTATTGCGTGTGATCGACGTAACCACGCTTGGCGAACGGCGAAATCACCATCGCCGGGATGCGGTTGCCCGGCCCCCAGCGGTCGCCCTTCGGCGGCGCGACGTGGTCCCACCAGCCGCCGTTCTCGTCGTAGGTGAGGATGACCAGCATGTTCTTCCACTGCGGGCTTTTTTCCAGGTGCGCGATCACTTCGGCGAGATGCGCATCGCCCGCGCTGATCGTCGCGTAGCCTGCGTGCTGATTGAGGCTGCCTTGCGGCTTGTAGAACGTCACCTGCGGCAGTCTGCCGGCGTCGATGTCGGCGAGGAATTTCGCACCGTCGAGGCCGCCGTCGCGCAGGTGTTCCGCGCGTTCCGCTTTGCCGGGTGCGTAGTTCGCGTAGTAGTTGAACGGCTGGTGGTGATATTGGAACGCGATGCGCGACAGCTCCTTGCTCTCGTCGAGCGCAACCTGCCAGGCGCCCGAGTACCACGCCCAGCTCACGTTCGCCGCGCTAAGGCGGTCGCCGATCGTCTCTGTCACCTGCGGGCTCAACGTGTTGCGCTTGTCCGCGTCGGCAAAACGTGGATCGCCGCCCTTGGCCGCGGTGTTCCCCGACGGCTGATACGGCGGCTGCATCGTGTTGACCGCGTAGTAGTCGGGAGTCAGCGTTCCATAACGCGCATATTTCGGCGGACCGTCCAGCGCGGAAGCGGGATTTGCCGGGTCGAGGGTCAGGCTGACGCCGTCGTCGTTGACGATGGAAATATTGCTCGCGTACGTCTTCGGGTCCGCCTTGGTCTTGAAGTCGAACGGCGCGCAGGCGCAGATCAGATATTGATGATTGAGGAAGGACGAGCCGAACGCGCCCTGGAAAAAGTTATCGGCCAGAGTATATTTTTGCGCAATTTTCCATAGCGCCATCTTCGAGCCGTCGAAGTGGCCCATCACCTGGCCGCCGGCGTCGCTGTACGCGGCGAAACGGTCGTTCTTGCCGCCGTTGATCTGCATCTGATTGTTGTAGAACGCGTGGATCAAATCGTGCAGCTTGTAATCGAAGCCGACGCCGTACCCCTTGGGGTCGTCGAGAGCGAACGGACGGTTCGGATGGCCGCGCGTCGCCTCGGTCGTGATCTGTTTCGGATCGGTCGGATCGGTCAGGCCGGAGCCGGGCACCGGCGGCAGGCTCGTCAGCACGCTGCCGTCGCGGTCGCGCTGCAGATATTGCTCAGGTTTCAAATTCTGCAGGCCGTTCGCGCCGGGGAACGTGCCGTAGAGATGATCGAAGGCGCGGTTCTCGGCATAGAGCACGACGATGGTCTGGATCGCATCGAGCTTCGGCTTGGCCTTGTCTGCCGCCGGCTTCGGCGCAGTCTGGCATCCGGCGAGCAGAGAAACGGCGGCGATGGCGAGGATCGGTCGATAGCGGCGCATGCGGATTCCACGGCAGAGAAGGCGTTCAGGCAAAATGTTCGCATGCGCCGACTCGTTTGTGTACTTTTTATGACGGCCGCCTGCGTCGCGGCGGCAATGGCCGACGACAGTCCGTCGTTCGATTCGGCGTTCGCGCAGGCGCGCGAACGCACGGCGCTGCTGCGCGAGGCCGGCCGCCGCATTTTCTCCGATCCGGCGTTTTCCGCCTCGGGCAAACAATCCTGCGCGAGCTGCCATGACCCGGCCCACCGCTACAACCCGGCGGACGCGCGCGACGTGCAAACGGGCGGCCCGGCGCTGCGCGATGCCGGCCTGCGCGCACCGCCGACATTGACCTATCTCAATCGCGTGCCGCCGTACGACAATCACCACTACGATTCGGACGACGAAGCCGACGGCTCGATCGACAACGGCCCGACTGGCGGCCTGACCTGGGACGGACGCGTCGACACCGCCGCGCAGCAGGCGGCGATTCCTCTGACTTCGCCGTTCGAGATGGCGAGCACGCCCGCCGGCGTGGCGGCGGCCATTCGCAAGGCGCCGTATGCCGCCATGCTGCGCCGCGCGCTTGGCGACGCGGCGCTCGCGGACGACGAGCACGCATTCGCCGCCGTCGCCCGCGCGCTCGGCGCCTTCCAAGAGGACTACGCCGAGTTCAGCCCGTACACGAGCAAATACGACGCGTGGCTCACCGGCCACGCGCCGCTCAGCGAGCAGGAACGGCGCGGCCTGGCATTATTCGAAGACGAACACAAAGGCAATTGCGCGCAGTGCCATCTGTCCAAGCGCGGACTGGACGGCACGCCGCCGGCGTTTTCCGACTATGGCCTGATCGCGCTCGGCGTGCCGCGCAACGCCAAACTTGCGCGCAACCGCGACCCGGCTTTCTTCGATCTCGGCGCCTGCGGGCCCGAGCGCAAGGACAAGGCCGGCCAGGCCGGCTACTGCGGCTTGTTCCGCACGCCGACGCTGCGCAACGTCGCGCTGAGAAATTCCTTTTTTCACAACGGGAAATTCCACGATCTGCGTGAGGTCATCGATTTCTACCTCACCCGCGATATCACTCCGCAACGCTGGTACGCCAAAGACGCGCGCGGCAAGACGATTCTCTACGACGATCTGCCCGCGCCTTACCACGCCAACATCAATCGCGACGCGCCGTTCGCGGATCAGCACGGCGGCGCCCGGCCCGCGCTGACCTCGGCCGAGGTCGACGACATGATCGCCTTTCTGCGCACGCTGACCGACGGCTACCTCAAGGAAAATCCCTATCGCGCCGAGCGAGGGCGCGGTGAAGCGACGGCCGCGCCTTAGTTCTTGCGAGCGAAAAGCCGCGCGCCCCATCGCAGCGGCGCGGTGATCCGCCAGGACCAACTGGCGAGCAGCGCTTCGGCTCGCGTCTGCTGCGCTTGCGCGGCCAGTCTGGCACGGCCGATGTCGTGCTCGAGCTGCACGACCTGTTCTTGCAATTGTCGGTTCTCGCGCTGTAGCTCGTCGCCGACGGCCGACTCCGCGCGACGCGCCGCATTCATTTCCTCGAGCCGAGCGGAAAGTGCGTGCTCCCGCCCTTCCGCCTGCTCCGCGCGCAGGTGCTGGTGCCGCATTTCCGCCGCCGCAACTTCGCGCGCGCGCAGGGCCGCGTGCCTGACCTTGGCCACCGCCGCGATGCCGCGCAGATAGTCGCTGGCCGCAATGAGCTGAGAATGCGCATCGACCGGCACTGCGCGATGTGCGGCGATCGCCTGCGCGTAGGTTTCGACAATCGCGTCGACCGCCCGCTCCATGTCGGCCTCGTCGCGGATACGCAATCCCACCCGGCGCGCCTGTGCCGCGTCGTAGGCATCGAGCTCGGCGAGAATCGCCTCGACCGTGATCGCCCGCGACAAGGTGCGCACGCCGAAATTCAACGCACGGCCGGCGGCATAGTTGTCGTCGGTCACGATGCCGGCCAGGCCGGCGGCGTCGCAGACGATGACCGCGGCGCCGCTCGCCATCGCCTCGATCGCGCTGCGCGCTTTGGCGAAAACGATATCGTAATTGTGCAGCAAGGACGCCGGATTGGTTTCGACACGACCGCTGTGGATGCCGATCGCCTCGACCTCGATGTTGCGCAGCACGCAGGCTTTGCGCACGATGCCGAGATAGCCGTCTTCGCGCGCATAGTTGCTGAATACCAGGGCTCGGCGCGGGCGCGCGGGTAAGTCCGCGCGCATCTCCACGCGCGTCAGGTCGACGAAATTGCGGATAAGCCGAATCTGCGCGGGCGCGATGCCGGATTCGCTCTGCAGACGCTCCGCGCACAGATCGTCGACCGCGACGTAGGTGCGCAGCGAAGGAAACTTCGGCGGCATCTCCTCCCACGGCACCCAGCCGTGGCAGAAATACACGGCCGGCACCTGCGGAAAACGCAGCATCGCCGTCATCGCATCGAGATGATGCTGGGCATGGATGATGTCGGGTGCGACGGCCAATTGCGCGAGGTCGTCGATCACCGGCACGGTGGCCTCGCGCAGCTCGCGCGCGACCGCGCCCAGATGCGTGCTGTACGCGACCGGCTGATGGCCGCGGCGCAACAGGGCAAGCGCGACGTCGCGCGCGTAGAGCTCCGAGCCGGCGTGCGCGTCGAAGGTGTTGTTGGTGATCAATACGCGCATGCTGAACCCGTGTTCTCGACGTTCAAGACTTCGACGGAGCGGCTTGCCGCGGCCGCTGTTCAACGAAGGCATTTACCGCGACGCAGATCCGCGTGAGCGCATCCTCGGACAATTCCGGCGTGATCGGCAAGGCCAGCGCCTGCTTTGCCCGCCGTTCGCAATTCGGCAGCGGTTCCATATTAGCAACCGCCGGATGCCGATAAAGTGGTTGGCGGTAGAAGACGCGCGTGCCTATCCCCTGCGTGTGCAGCCATTCGCACAATTCGTCGCGTTGCGCGTCGAGCAGACAAAACTGATTGAAACTATGGCCCGGCTCGGGTTCGGTCGTCTCCGCCAGTCCCATTCCGCGCAATTCGCGGCGATAGAACTGCGCGATCCGCCGCCGCGCCGCAATCCACGTGTCGAGATACGGCAACTTGACCCGCAGAAACGCCGCCTGCAATTCGTCCAGGCGAGCGTTGATCCCCCATTCGTGCAGCGTGCCGGCCCGATCGACTCCGTGGTTGCGCAGACGGCGCAGCCGCTCGGCGCGGGCGGCATCGCGGACCCACAGCGCACCGCCGTCGCCGAGCGCTCCCAGATTCTTGGTCGGATAAAAACTGAAACAGCCGACATCGCCCAGAGTACCCGCCTTGCCCATCGGCGTGCTCGAACCCAGCGCCTGCGCGGCGTCCTCGATCAGCGCGATGCCGCGCTCGCGGCAGATCGGCGCAAGCTGAGCCACATCGACCGGCTGGCCGAACAAATGCACGACGATGACGGCGCGCGTGCGCGGCGACAGCGCGGCGATGATCTCCGCCGGATCGCAGTTGAATCCCGTGTTCGCGCAGTCGACGAACTTCGGCCGCGCGCCGACGCGAAGCACCGCTTCGAGCGTGGCGACGAAACTGTAGCCGGGCAGCACCACTTCATCGTCGCGGCGAACATCCATCGCCGACAGCGCGAGAAAAAGCGCATCGCTGCCCGAGCTGACGCCGACCACGGAACCGCCGCCCAAGTAGGCGGCGAGTTCCTGTTCGAACGCAGCGACTTCTTCGCCGAGAATGTAGCGGCCGCTGCGTGCGACTTTGTGCCAGGCCGCATCCAGGCGTTCCTGCAGCGCCGCGTGCTGAGCGCGAAGATCGAATTGCGCAATGATCATGCGCGCGGATTCAGCGCCGCGATTGCTTTCTCGGCCAGACGCATGGCGCGCAGCGCCGCGCGGCCGTCGGTCAGCGGCGGCGTGCGTGTGCGCACCGAGTGCACGAAGGCGCGCAATTGGCGGCCCAACGAATCGACGGGCTGCGGCACGTCGCCTTCGTCGTGCGCGCGCCAGCTCGGCCGCGCACTGCTGCCCCAGCTGAACCGCCAGACTTCGCCGCCGCCGCGCACGACGGTCTTGCGCACCGCGCTGCCGGCGCCGCTCTTCGCGTGCAAGCGCACGCGATGGCCTTCGTCGAAGCGCAGCTCGAGCAGGCCGGCCACTTCGGTGCCGTTCGCCCGCGCATACCGCCAAATCACGTCGGTCGGTTCGTCGCCGAGCCAGGCGGCGATCACGTCCAGATCGTGGATCATCAGCTCGAGGACGAGATCGACGACGCTCGCGATCGTGCGCCCCATCGTCGAACGCCGCGAGGAGATCTGCGTCGGCGCCGAGAAGTCGGGCTGCACCGCGCTGAACGCCGGGTGATGCCGCTCGAGGTAGCCGACTTGAAAAATGCGCTCGCGGGCCTCGGCCAGGCGCACCAGCGTCTGGATTTGGGCGAGACGCGTGGTCACCGGCTTTTCGATCAGCACGTCCATGCCGCGTTCGAGCAGCGCCTGCGTCACCTCGAAGTGGGTGGCGGTCGGCGTGGCGACGATGCAGGCGTCGACATCGGTCGGCAGCGCCGCGACGTCGGCAAAGAATTCCGCACCGGATGCCTGCGCGTGCTCGGCGCATTGCGGGTCCACGTCGACCACTGCGCGCAGGCGAAAATTCTGTTGCGCCGAAAGACGCATCGCGCTCGCCAAATGGCGGCGGCCCTGCCTGCCGGCGCCGACCACGGCCAAGCGCAGCGGGCGGGAATCCGCTCCCGCGAGCTCGCTCACGACCGAGCGCACAGCGCGGCCTCGACGGGTTGCAGATGCTCGGTGTAGCGCAGCACGGACCGGTAGCGGCCCGCGCGAACCTGTTCCTCGCCGCGCATCTCGAAATAGCGCATGCCGTCATACAGCCGCGGCTGCTCGCTACCGGCGCGCTGCAACACCTCGTGGCGAAACGCGTCCTCGCCGTAGGTATCGAACATGTACGCCACTTCCTGGGCGAGCACGGAGCCCGAGGCCTCGGCGTAGCGGCGCGAGCGCCGAATCTTTTCGCTGAACGTCGCGTCGTCGAGCTCGACGGGCCACCGCGCATCCGCATCGTTCACGGTCCGCGGCTGACCGACGACGCGATACTCAAGGTGGCGTACTCCCCGGGACGATGCCGACGCGCTCAGCGCCAGCGCCGCCCGGGTCAGCGGCAAACAGAAATCATGCGCGGGATGGTAGCCTTCCACTGAATCGCAGACGACGACGTCGACGCTTCGCTCGTCGATGATGTGCGCCAGTTCCTGTGCGAAAGCGAGGAAAGGCGCCGTCTCGCCGCGCAGGATCAACGAGTAGAAGTCGGGCTCGACGAAGCGTCCCGGAACGACGATTTC
Organism: Rudaea sp.; assembly: GCA_036733825.1. Classification (GTDB taxonomy): domain Bacteria; phylum Pseudomonadota; class Gammaproteobacteria; order Xanthomonadales; family Rhodanobacteraceae; genus Rudaea. Next base: position 219 of record DAIMZS010000074.1, on the reverse strand, counting down.
ACCGCCCAGGCTTTCGCAAAGATCGCGGCTCAAATCAATACGCGATATTCCGGTCGATCCGGAACCGTCGGTCAGGATTGCGATGAGCGGACGAACCTTGCGCAGCCAGCCGTAAAGCCGCAATTCGTGGCCGGGGTGCGCGATGACCAACAACGCCTGATGCGGCTGCTCCTCCACGGATTCCATATAGCCTCACCCCAAAGGCTGTTTCCCCGAGAA
>DAIMZS010000073.1:6446-12256 GCA_036733825.1 Rudaea sp. | reverse complement strand
TGCACGAGCACGCGGCGACCGTCTTTGCGCAAGATGAGGTCGATACCGCCGTCGGCGCCACCGAGTCCAGTTTCTTCCACAGAGTAGCCTTGACGGCGAAACGCTTCGCCGACGAGTAGCTCGAAATGCTTCCAGCCGAGTGCGGCGATACTTTCCAGTCCCCGCTGAGCATCGAGCAACTTGCGCCGATGTTGCTGTTGCGCCCACGACATCGCCGCACCGATCAGTCCGGCGACAAGCACCAGCCATGACATCGGCAAATAGAACGCAGCGACAACGGGAGCGAATGGATTGCCTTTGACGAGCATCGGCAAAAAAGTACGGATCGCAAAGAATCCGCCCACGCCGAAGATGACACTTGCCGGCCACGGCAGCGTCGCAAGATTCTCGATCAGATTCCCCTTCGCACGTCCCATGCGAACCCCTTGGTCCCCGTAACAAACATAGCGCTGCAATGAGCCGCCGTCAAAAGACGGTTCGCCATTTCATCTGCGCATTAGCCCGAATTCGCATTCGTGCGAAAACGAGGCGGCGAAGAAACAGAAGGGCCCAATCCGGCCCGTTCTGAACTCAGGGAGTCATCTGGAAAATGTGATATACATCACATATGATCCTCAGAGGCTGGGAGACTCCGAGTTCAGCAACGGACACATGATCTGCACGTCGCCATTGGCTGCCTCGACGCGCGCGGTAGCCGGACCATGCCCTGGGCGAATCGGCTTCGATGGAAACATGCGCTTCCATTCGTTTGCCGTCAGCGTCGCGCCGCGGATAGCCGGGGGTGTCTTCTGGCCTTCCTGATCATTTCGACGCTCATTTTGCTCGGCATCGCGTTTCTGCTTGCCTGGTACTGGTGGAACGTCCGCCCGGCGTTGTTCTGGGGATTGGGATATCTGAGCTGGGCCGCGTGCGATTTGCTGCTGCTTCCCTCTTTTCGTTCTGCCGAGGTAGGGCCCGCCATTTTTCCGCAGGCGTTTTTTCTCACGTCGATCTTCCTGCAAATGCATGGGTTGCAGGAGCGCGTGGGAGAAGCGAGGTTCGCCCTGCGCACGCGATTTGCGATCTATCTTGGCGTCGTCGTACTCACCGCCTGGCTTCTCCTGTCGCCGAATTTGAAATGGATCGTGCTCTCGATCCGGCTCGCTGTGCGCCTGGCGTTGACGGGAATTGCGCTGGCGGCCATGCGGCGGCATCTGAATCAATGGGTCGACAGGCTGTTGTTCGTCGTCGTCGCGATGATGACCGTGTCGATTACGGTGATTGCGATATTGATGATCCACGCTTCGATAATGTCGCAAGGCGGCCCGATTCCGGCCGATCTCGCGACCGCGGCGAACGCGACCGGCAACATCATAGGTATCGCCTTCGCATTGGCCGCGTTTCTGGCGGTCATCCTCGACGTCGCCCAGCACTATCGCAACGAGGCGCTGCTCGATTCGCTGACGGGGCTGCCGAACCGGCGTCAGTTCGACGTCGTTCGCAGCACGGAATGGCGGCGCGCGGCGAAGTTTCATCAGCCGCTTTCGCTGCTTCTCATCGATGTCGATCTGTTCAAGCTATACAACGATACCTACGGACACATGGCCGGCGACAAGTGCCTCATCGACGTGGCGGATGCGATCCGCACGACGGCGCAGCCGTACAGCAATCTTTGTGTCCGCCTCGGCGGCGAAGAATTCGTGGTGCTGCTTCCCGGCGCCCAGGCGTCGAACGCGGCCGTCGTGGCCGAGGAAATCTGCTGGGGTGTTCGAAACATGGCGCTTCCTCACAAGAACAGCCCCTACGGAATCGTTACGGTCAGCGTCGGCGTGGCCACGATCGTCCCGACCGACAACGATGAACGCGTGCTTTTCGAAGCCGCGGATGCGGCTCTCTACAAAGCTAAGGACCGCGGACGCAACTGCGTGGAAGGGCTGGCCTTGAATAGTTGACCCCTCCTCCGCGCGGCCATGACTTTCGGCCTGTTGCATGCGCGGCGCGAATCTTCTACAAATGTAGTACTACGTCCGTAGAAGAAATCCATGAGCGAACCCGATCCGGATCAGGACGTCGCCCTGAGCGACTTGCAAATCGCCGTCGTGCGCGTGCTCTGGCAGCGCGGCGAAACCAGCGTGGCCGATGTCGCCAAGGTGCTCGGCGAGGAACGCGGGCTCAAGCACACCACTGTGGCGACCCTGCTGACGCGTTTGGAAAAACGCGGCGTCGTCGCCCAGCGCCGCGAAGGGCGCCAGCTCATGTATCGCGCCTGCGTGAGCGAATCGCAGGTGCGCCGCTCGATGGTCGGCGGCCTGATCGGCATTCTCTTCGGCGGCGATTCGCGCGAGCTCGTTGCCCACCTGCTGCGCGAATCTGAAATCGAACCCGGTGATCTCGAACGCTTGCGCAAACGCTTGAAGAAAGGGAGGGCGCCATGAACTTCGCCTCGATACCCTCGCTCGCGGGTTGGCTATTGTCGGTCGCGCTGCATGGCGGCCTGCTGCTCGCCGCGGCCAAGCTGATCGATCGCATCGCGCGCCTGGCGCCCGCGACGCGAGAATGGATGTGGCGCAGTGCGCTGTTCGGCGGCGTGCTCACCGCCAGTCTGCAAGCGTTGATGCCCGCTTCGCCACCGACGTGGCATCTGGCGCTGCCGGTGTCGACGACGGCGTCGGTGCTCGAGCCGGCATTGTCCGGCTCGGCCTCAGCGGACGCGACAGTTCTGGCGACGACGCCGAGCCCGTCGCTTGCGGACACGGCGAACCTTGGCAACGAAACGCCGAACGCCGTCTCCGCCAGCAAGGCTGCCATTCCAGAAAATCCCGTGGCTCGGCCGGCGTCGGCTATCGCGACGGTGCTGCCTTCGCTGCCGGCTGCGGTTCTGGTTCTCTGGCTCAGCGGCACACTGCTGGCCTGCACACGCTTGCGCAACCGCTTTGTGGATCTGCGTCGCGCGCTCGCCCGCGCCAAGCCGATGACGCCGCCGGCGCACGCCGATCTTGCCGCTCTCGCGCGTCGCGCCGGTGTGCGCATGCCGGCGTTGTATACCCTGCCCGATATCGCCAGCCCGTTCGCGTTCGGCCGCCGCATCCTCGTGCCGGAGTGGGCGGCCTCGCTCGATCCGCGCCAGTGGCAGGCGATGCTGGCCCACGAACTCGCGCATGTCGCACGGCGTGATCCGCAATGGCGGCTCGCCATCGAATGCTGGCGGGCCGGGTTCTGGTTCCTGCCGTTCGCGGGTTTCGCGCAGCGCCGGCTCGACGAACTCGCCGAGCTCGCTTGCGACGCGTTCGCCGCGCGCCAGACCGGCGACGCCCACGCCGTGGCCGAATGTCTGGCCGCCTGCGCCGAGCGCCATTTCGACAACCGCATCTACGCGCTGATGCCGGCCATGGCCGCGCGCGGCTCCGCTTTGATCCAACGTATCGACCGTCTCCTCGAAGGAACAGCCATGTCCACGACCCAACCCGGATTTCTTCTGCGCGCCGCCACGGCCGCCGCGCTGACCGCCTGCGCGTTCGGCCTGCCGAGCGTGGGTTTTCTCAGCCCCGCCGCCCAGGCGCAGACGCCGCCGCAGCCTCCATCGCCCCCGTCGCCGCCGAGCGCGAACCACTCCGGCAAGACGCACAGCAGCATCAGCATAAACAGCAACGACGGCAGCCGCGAAATGCGCGTCATCATCGACGACGATCAGCACGATCTGTCGCTCGATGCGAAAGGCAAGATCGAATTCACCGCCGATGAAACCGATATCGCCAGCCTGAGCGCCGGCGGCACCGCGTCGCTGGAAGAAAAACGCGACGGCACGACGCGCCGCCTCGAACTCGCCGAGCGCGGCGGCAAGCTCGAGCGCCGCTACTTCGTCGACCGCAGCGAGCAACCGTTCGACGCGGCCGGGCGTGCGTGGCTTGCGGCTTTGCTGCCGAACCTGATCCGCGAGAGCGGCGTCGGCGCCGAGGCGCGCGTGCAGCGGATCTACGCCAACGGCGGCGCCGCGGCCGTGCTGGCCGAGATCGATCAAATCCACAGCGACTACGTGCGCGGCTTGTACCTCGGACTGCTCGTCGACAAAGGCCCGCTGTCGAGCGCGGATCTCGATCACTGCCTGCGCCTCGCCGGATCGATCGGCGGCGACTACGAAAAGCATCAGGCGCTGGCGCGGATCTTCGCCAAGCAGAAACTCGACGCCGCTCAGCAGCTCACGTTCCTGCAGCAGGCCGCGCACATCAGCGGTGCCTACGAACTCGCCGAGCTGCTGACCGGCATCCTGCCGCGGCTCGACAACTCGGCGCAGGTGCGTGCGAGCTGGCTCGATACGGCCGTACGCATCGATGGCGACTATGAGCGCGTCCGCGCCTTGAGCGCTTTGTTGGAACACAACGATCCGAACGACAGCGAACTCGCCGCGTTGCTGCGCGCAAGCACCAAAGTGAACGGCGCCCACGAGCGCAGCGAGTTGCTGATCGCCATCGCCGAGCACGCGCACAACGTCGATGCGATCGCGCCGGCCTACGCTCAGTCGACGTTGGAAATCGGCGGCGACTACGAGCGTGCTCAGGCGTTGCTGGCTTTGATCCGCACCGGCAAACTCGGCAGCGCCGGCGCGGGCGCAGTGCTGGACGCGACGGCGAACGTCGGCGGCGATTACGAGCGCAGCCAGGTTCTCATCGCGTTGGCCCGGTCGATGCCGGATGATTCAGCGCTGGTCGCGCACTACCGCGAGGTGGCGTCGCATCTCGCGGAATACGAGCGTGGCCAGGCCGAGAACGCGCTGCGGCGCTGACCACGCGGTATGAAGACCTCTCCGGCGCGTCAACCGCGCCGGGCGGCCTCGATCGCCGCGACGTCGATCTTCGTCATCTTCATCATGGCCTCGAAGGCGCGCTTGGCCGCGGCGCGATCCTTGCCGGTGAATGCGTCGGTGAGGACTCGCGGCGTGATCTGCCACGACAAGCCCCACTTGTCCTTGCACCAGCCACAGGCGCTTTCCTGACCGCCGTTGCCGACGATCGCGTTCCACAAACGGTCCGTTTCGGCTTGGTCGTCGGTCGCGACCTGAAACGAGAAGGCTTCGCTGTGCTTGAACGTGGGCCCGCCGTTCAAGCCTAGACACGGGATGCCCATGACCGTGAACTCGACCGTCAAGACATCGCCTTCCTTGCCGTCGGGATAATCGCCCGGTGCGCGATGGATGGCGCCCACCGCGCTGTTCGGAAATGTTTCGGCGTAGAACTTCGCGGCGTCGAGCGCGGTGCCGTCGTACCAAAGGCAAATCGTATTCTTGGGGATCACTATCGTTCTCCTATGTTGATGAATATCTGCGATCGGCCGATGACGGCGATCGATATTGATGACAAATCGAGTCTCGCCGCGCTCAGCTGCCGAGACCGCCGAAAGCACCCGCCTCGCCGAGCGTCCCGCTGAGCTTCTCGCCCACGCGAGCGCGAATTTCCTGGGTCTGCGGCGTGAGGTTCTCCTGAAAATCAGCGAACTCGAACAGGGGACGGATTTCGATCTCGCTCGGTCCCGGCATGGGATTGGGACAGCGCTTCACCCAGGCGACCGCTTCGTCCATGTCCTTGACTTGCCACAGCCAGAAGCCGGCGACCAGTTCCTTCGTTTCGGCGAAAGGTCCGTCGACGACCGTGCGGCGGGCGCCGTCGAACGCTACACGCTTGCCGTGCGAGGACGGCTTGAGGCCGTCGGCGGCGAGCACCACGCCGGCGTTGACCAACTCTTCGTTGAACTTGGCCATCGCCTCGAAATCTTCGGGCCGCGGAAGAATGCCCTTTTCGCTGTCTTTCGTCGCTTTTACCAACACCATGACGCGCATC
>DAIMZS010000073.1:0-6346 GCA_036733825.1 Rudaea sp. | reverse complement strand
AACGCCGCCTAGACGGCAGCGTCGTGTCCGTTGTTATCGTCGCGATGGTCCTGATTGTCTTTTTTCACCGGCGGTTTCGGCTCGGCTTTGGGTTTGGCCTCCGGCGCAGGCCGCGGCGGATTCGCCGACCGCGGCGCCGCAGGTTGCGGTCTATTCGCCGGTTCGGACATCGGCTTGGCGGGAGCCGCATGTTCGGTTCGCGGCGGAGCCGGCGCATGGTTCTGTGGCTGCGGCCGGGTTTCGTGCGGCCGATCCGGCTCGACGGTTCGAGGAGTCGTGCCCGGATTCGTTCTCGGCCCCGGCGGACGCGGCTGCGTGGTTGGCTGCATCGGCGGTGGCGCTGGAGCGTGCGCCGGCTGTGCCGCCCGTTGCGCGGGCCGCGGCGGCGGCGCATGTGCTTCGCCCTGCGGCCGAGGCGGCATGCGCGGCTGGATCTGACGCGAAGCCCAGCGTTCGCGTTCACCGAACCACGGACGATTCGTGTAATGCGCGCCCCAGTACGTGTTCAATGAAAATACGACGACCGGCAGGCCGATGCGCGGACCGTAGTCAGTGATGTATACCCAGCGGCCGCCATAATTCTGTTCGATGTAGGTTCCCGGCACCCAGCCGCGAAGGTCGCCGGCGTCCACATCGCACCACGTCCAACCGTCGAGACAACCTTCGATGTTCACCGGCGTACCGGCGGCGAGCTGGTCCACGGGCGGATATTCGTCGTCCGGCCCGGATTGCAACGGGATATCCGCGACGATGAATCCTTCCGCGGAGTAGGCCTGCACCGAGGCCGCCATAGCCGCTGCCGCGAAGAATGTAGTCAGCGCTTTCATCACGTTCTCCTTTTTTGCAGAAGACTGTGTTGGTTTACGCCGGTTCGCCTGAAAGCAGCGTGACCTGGGGCCGCCAAGATGAATTGGGGCGAACTCACCGGCGCGGCAGGTATTTCGGCCCACCGCTGCCGGCTGCACGTCGGCAGTGGTCCAGTGCGGGTTGCTTTCCGTTCGTGGTGAGGTATCGAATCACGAACGGCAATCTTGGCGTGAAGTTCGCCCTTCGATACCTCAGGGCGAACGGGCTCTGATCTTCAAACTGGACCGCTGCCCTCATGTCGCGCGCGTTGAATCCCGCACGAAATAATGCTATCTGGCGCCGATGCATCCCGTCGCGATCTTCGAACTCGTCCTGATTCTCCTCGCTGTCGTCGTCGCGCTGCACTGGGCGGCGCAGCGCATCGGCCTGCCGCCGGCCACGGCGCTGCTCGTCGGCGGCGGACTGCTTGCCTTCGTGCCGAAGCTGCCGCCGCTGGCGCTCGATCCCGAACTGACGCTGGTGCTTTTCCTGCCGCCGCTGCTGATGGACGGCGCGTATTTCACCGCGTTCGGGCGCTTTCGGCGACATCTTCCAGGCATCCTGTCGCTCGCGATCGGCGCCGTCGTGTTCACGACGCTGGCGGTGGGCATCGTCGCGCATTGGCTCGTTCCCGGCCTGCCGTGGACGGCGTGCTTTGCTCTCGGCGCGATCGTGTCGCCGCCGGATGCGGTCTCGGCGCGCGCGGTGCTGCAGGGCGTGAAGCTTCCGCGGCGGCTGTCGGCGCTGATCGAAGGCGAAAGCATGCTCAACGACGCGACTGGCCTCGTGCTGTTCCGCTTCGCCGTCGCGGCGACGATGAGCGGTCTGTTCGACGGCGGCGCGGCCGTGTCGAGTTTTCTTTTCCTCGCGCTCGGCGGCGTCGCTGCCGGTCTCGCCGTTTCGGGAGTGTGGATATTCTTCGTCAAGCGCCTGCACGATCAGACGCTGATCATCATGGCCAACACGCTCATGTGCTGGGCCGCGTACATCGCCGGCGAGACCGTCCATGTTTCCGGAGTGATCGCCACGGTGGTCGCGGGGCTGGTCCTGGGCTGGTATCAGCACGTCATCTTGCCGGCGCGCGTACGGCTTCGCGGCAGCGCGTTCTGGCAGACGATGGTGTTCATTCTGGAAGCGCTGGTTTTCATCCTCATCGGCTTCTCCCTGCGCGGCGTGCTCGAACGCGTCGGCGGAATCGACGCCGTCGCGGCGACGATGGCAATGCCGATCCTCGGCGTCGTGCTCGCGGTGGTGGCGGCGCGTTTCGTCTGGGTTTTCGGCAGCGACGGGCTGTTGAGCCTGCTCCGCGCCGCCGGGCTGAAACGCGCGCGGCCGCTCGGCCTGCGCCAAGCCACGGTGCTGAGCTGGGCCGGCATGCGCGGCGTGGTGACGCTGGCGGTTGCGCTCACACTGCCGGAATCGATGCCCGGCCGCGATCTGATGCTCGTGACCGCGTTCGCCGTGATCTTCGCCACCGTGGTCATGCAGGGCACGAGTCTGGGCTGGCTGATCCGTCGGCTGCGGCCGGTCGATGCCGACCCGCCGGCGAAAATGACCCTGGCCGCATCGGAAGCCGCGATCGCGCGTGCGCGAACGGCCGCGGTGGAAGCGAATGCCTACGCGGCGGACGGCGCGCTGATCCATCCGCAATTGCTGGCGGAATACAAAAAGCGTCTTGAGATCATCGAACGTTATGCGGTGGACGCGGATGCGTTCATGGAGCGCGTGCGCACCCACTTCGACGTCGTCCTGCTCAGCATCGCCGCCGGACGCGCGGAGCTGATCCGCATCCACCGCGCCGGCCTGATCGAGGACGAAGTGCTGCACGAACTGGAGCGCGATCTCGACGTCGAGGAGCTGGGCATCATCCTGCAGCGCGGTGAATGAAACGAGGCGGCAGCTACCGGAGTCATCATGTCTACGAATCTACCACCAGATGACGAATCGAAATGGCGCCGCCGCTTCGCTTCGTTCGCCAACAATCGCGCGTGGACGCTTGCCGAAATGCCCCGGCGCAGCGCGCAGGAAGACGAAGAAATGCTGCATGCGGCGCATGCGTCCGCTCATTTGTGGAGCGCCATCGGCAACGAGAGAAACGCCGCGTTCGCTGATCTTTTGCTCGGTCAGGTTCACGCGCTGCTGGGCAATGCGGCTCTCGCCACACGCTATGCCAAATCGGCGGGCGAGTTTTTCTCGAACGGCGCCAGCGCTCCCGAGGAACTCGCCATGGTGCATACCGTGGCGGCGAACGCGGCGCACTGCAGCGGCGATGCGGCGTCCCATCGGCGCGAGTACGCGGCGGCGGTGAGTGCGATCGACGCCATCGCCAACGAAAAAGAAAAAGAAATCGCACTCGCCACCTTGTGCGTCGTTCCCAAGCCGCTCAACGACGGCGAGCGCGAAAGCTGACTTGCTTCATCGGCCCGCGCATAACCTACTTTTCGGGACCACGGTTGGTTTGCGCTTAAACCAAATCCTGCTCCTGCGCATCTTTTCCGACTCTCTCGGCAAACACAGAAAGCGCTATGGCAGTGCGTCGGTTTCGCAGGATCATGCTTCTGGCGGGAATTTTCGCCGCGCTTTTCTCCGCGCGGGCGATAGCGCGTTTGCCCGATTCCGCGGTGGCCCCCAATTGCTCTGCCCAGCCGCAGTTCTGTGCGGCGATCACGCGCTACGCCAAGCTGCTTCGCCTGCCCGGTTATGCATTGGCCGTCGCTCGCAACGGACGGATCGTTTACGTGCAGACCGAGGGCTTCGCCGACCGCGAGCGCAAGAGGCCGATTCGTGCCGATTCGATCTTCCCGATCGCGTCGATCACAAAAACGTTCACGGCGGCGCTGATGATGCGCTATGCCGAAGCAGGTCAGATCAAGCTCGACGACTACCTCACCGATTACCCGCCCGTCGGCGATGCGGTGACCTGGCCCTTCAACAGCTCCGAAATCCGCCTCCGCCACGTGCTCTCGCATACCTCGGAGAGCCCGACTCCGGGCGAGGTATTCAGCTACAACGGCAATCGCTTCAATTATGTCTACGGCGTTTTCGCCAAGCTGAGCGGCGACAAGGATTACGCGCAGGCTTTCATCCGCGCGGTCCACAGCGGAATCCTCGACCCGCTCGGCCTGCGCGACACGCTGACCGAATTCCCCGGCGAAAAGGACGCGCACGCCTCCCGCGTGGTGACGCCGTACCGTTACGACGCGCGGCGCGGAGACTTCGTCGCCGACGACGATTTGCAGCGGGGCCATCGGCACGCCTATCCGAACAGCGGCATGCTTTCCACGCTCGCCGATCTGGTGCGCTATGTCCATGCGCTCGATGGCGCCGAATTAATGCGCCCGGCCAGTGTCGCGGAGATGACCGCGCCGTTTCGGCTCCGCCGCGGCACCGTGTCGCCGTACGGACTGGGCTGGTTCAGTGAGGACTACCATGGGACGAAGTTGAACTGGGTGTACGGACTGGGTCCGTCGTACGCGTCGTTCCTGCTGCACGTTCCGAGCGAGAAACTCACCTTCGTCTTCTTGGCCAACAACGACGCGCCGACCGCGGCGCTGCGGCTCAACTACGGACACGCTCTTCAGTTTCCCCCGGCGGCGTTGTTCTTGCGCAATTTCAGCGCGGCCGGCAGGGCCATACCCGCATTCGACGCGGACGCAGACGTTCATGCGCTGCAGACCGCCGTCGAACGCACGCCGGCGAAGGAGCGCGATGCGGCTCTCACCCAAATCACCGGCATCGCGCTCACGCAGCGCTACGTGGAGGAGACGTTTCGCGAATTCCCCGGCCGCGCGCTCGAGATCGCCAAGCTGCTCCATCGAATCAATCCGGAGTACTTCCGTTCGGTGCGGCCGGAACTGATTGCCCTCCTCTCCGAACTTTCCGATCCCGGCCTGATCGGGGCCATGGACGACCTCGGCGCGGCGTACGCCAAGGACGCGATCGATCCGCGCATCAGCCAGGATTTCGGCAATTTCTACGCGCGTATCGGCGACGAGCGCGCAACGGCGTATCGCGCCGCGCTGGTTGCGGCGCCGGGATACGAAGCCAACGACGCCACGATTGCGAGCGCGTTCGAGCTCGGCGATGAATACTTCAAACGCGGCAATGCGGCGGCCGGTAGAAACTACTATTGGATCGGCATACGCGATGCCCTGAACGCCGGATGGCGCTCGGGATTTGCGGAAGCGAAGCGGCAACGCCTGAACGAGCTGACGCACGCGGATGAAACGAGCGCGCGCCCGGCCGCGGAGCAAAAATAAATCAAGCACCCGCGATGCACGTCGGTCGGCTCGACGCGTCTTTTGGTCACGGCGCCCGCGGAAGCATGCCGATCGTCCGCAGCCAAGTTTCGACCAGCACGGGCCACTGCGTGATCGGCTGATCGCTGCGGCGCAGGCCGAACGCATGGCCGCCGTGCGGATAGATGTGCATTTCCACCGGCACCTTGGCGTTCAACAACGCCATGTAATACGTGGCCGATTCGTGGATGTTGTCGACCGGATCGTCCTGCGCCTGCAGGATGAACGACGGCGGCGTGGCCGCGCTGACGCGAAGACCGTTCGCCGGCTTTCGCACGTAATCGTCCACGTAATCCCAGATGTGGCCCGGATAGAGCAGGACCGCGAAATCCGGGCGGCTGCTCTGCTTGTCGGCCGCATCGACCGGCCGGTAGCGGCGCGCGGCTTCGTTGCTGACCCAGGCGACGAGATGGCCGCCGGCGGAAAACCCGAGCACGCCGATCTTGTGCGGATCGATGCCCCACTCGCTGCCGCGCTCGCGCAGCAGGCCGATCGCACGCTGCGCATCCTGCAGCGCCATCGGCACCCGCGGCATTTTCAAACCGTACGGCCCGCCGCCGGGCACGCGGTACTTGAGCACGACGCAGGTGACGCCCTTGGCAGTGATCCAGTCGCAGACTTCGGTGCCTTCGAGGTCGATCGCGAGGATCTCGTAGCCCCCGCCCGGAAACACCACGACGGCCGCGCCGGTGTTCGTCCCTTTCGCCGGAAACACCGACATCGTCGGGCGCACGACGTTCTCGACTCTCGTCCACGCGCGACCGGCGACCGGCGACGTTGACGTCCTGTAGTTTTCTTCACTTTTCACATCGGGACGCGCGATGGCCGCGTTCTCGGGCCAAAGCGGAATCTGCTCGATGCCCGCCGGCGGCGACCATTCACCGGCCCAGCCGGCCTGCGCCATCAGCATCGCCAGCGCCGCAGCGCAGCGGAAAACTCCGTCAATTCGTTTCAAGCAGCGTCCTCCCGTGGATTCGAATCGCCTTCCCGCAGCATCTTCTTGCAATATCCGGTCTGAATCAGGTTCGCACGATGGAAAATTTCGGGCGATCGCCGAGTGCGTTTCCTCTTGCATCCTACCGCGCCCACCCGCATACACTGGCGACCGTGGCGGCGACAGTCCGCTACCCGTATTCCACCCGATTCGACGATACGATTCATGACGACAGCCAACGACTTCCTGCATCGCTTCCAACTCGACC
>DAIMZS010000072.1:11020-12303 GCA_036733825.1 Rudaea sp. | reverse complement strand
CATCGCAGTGGCCGCAGGCGCGGCCGTCCGCGTCGGCCTGGTAGCACGACACGGTTTCGGAGAAATCGACGCCGAGTTCGAGGCCGCGGCGGACAATGTCGGCTTTGCTCAGGCGGATCAGCGGCGCGTGCACGCCGAGCTTCGCGCCTTCGACGCCGGCCTTGGTCGCAAGGTTGGCGAGACGCTCGAACGCTTCGATGAATTCGGGCCGGCAATCGGGGTAGCCGGAGTAGTCGACGGCATTCACGCCGCAGAAAATGTCCTGCGCGCCGAGCACCTCGGCCCAGCCGAGCGCGATCGACAACATGATGGTGTTGCGCGCCGGCACGTAGGTGACGGGAATGCCCTCGCCGCCCTGCTCAGGTACGTCGATGTCGTCGGTCAGCGCGGAGCCGCCGATGCTGCGCAGGTCCACGCGCACGGTCTTGTGCGCGACCGCGTAGCGCGCGGCGACACGCTGCGCGGCGGCGAGTTCGGAGGAATGGCGCTGGCCGTATTCGACGCTGAGCGCGTGGCAGACATAGCCCTGCGCTTTCGCGATGGCGAGGGTGACGGCGGAGTCCATGCCGCCGGAGACGAGGACGACGGCGCGCTTTGGAGATGCCGATGCAGTGGTCATGAAGCGACTCGTTCGGTGATTCGATTATTTGCCCGGCGTATTGCCCCAAAGCAGCTTGTGCAACTGCACCTGCATTCGGACTTGCCGGCCGTCGGCGATGATCCAATCGGCGAGGTCGCGCGGCGCGAGTTTGCCGGCCACGGGCGAGAACAGCACTTCGCAGCGCGACGCAAGATCGCGCACGTCCAGCACATCGAGCGCCCAATCGTAGTCGGCGCGGTCGGCGAGGACGAATTTGATCTGATCGCGCGCGCTGAGCGCGTCGAGGTTCCTCCACAAATTGCGCGCGGATTCGCCCGAGCCGGGCGCCTTCACGTCGACGACGCGGCTGACGCGCGGATCGACCTGCGAGACATCGAGTGCGCCGGAAGTTTCCAACGACACATCGAAGCCCTCGTCGCAGAGACGGCGCAGCAGGTCGAGGCAGCGCTTCTGCGCGAGCGGCTCGCCGCCGGTGACGCAGACATGCCGCGTTTTATACCTTTTCACTTCCTCGACGATGTCGCCGATCTCGCGCCATTCGCCGCCGTGGAAGGAATACTCCGTGTCGCACCACACACAGCGCAGCGGGCAGCCGGTGAGGCGCACGAACACGGTCGGCCAGCCGACCGTGCGCGCCTCGCCTTGCAGCGAGTGGAAGATTTCGGTGATGCGCAGGCGTTCG
>DAIMZS010000072.1:2382-10920 GCA_036733825.1 Rudaea sp. | reverse complement strand
GCACGCAAACGCCCCTGCGCAAGATTCGCTTCCTGCGTGCCGGGGTATTTCGCGACGACCTGATTGAGCGTGTTTTCCGCCTGATCCCACTGCTTCAGTTCGTACTGGCAGTAGCCGACCTTGAGCAGCGCGGCGGATGCCTTCTGGCTATTCGGATATTGCGCGAGCAGCTTGTTGAATGCGTCGAGCGAGATCGGGTAGTTCTGCGTGACGTAGTACGACTCACCGAGCCAGTAATACGCGTTCGGCGCGAGGTCGCTGTTCGGAAATTGACCGAGGAAGCCCTGAAACGCACGCGCGGATTCGGCGTAACGGCCATCTTTCAGCGCGGCGAACGCCTGGTCGTAGGCGGCCTTCTCGTCGGCCGGATTCGACGGCGGCGGAGGCGACGCCTGCTGCGTCGCGCCGGCCGGCGGCGGCGCGGTGTTCGCCGGTGCGGCGGCGCCACCGAGCGTGATGTCCTGCATCTGGCCGTTGTTCGGCGAAGCGCCGGCCGGCGGCGCGGACGCGCCCGGCGGTTTGCCCTCGAGCTTGCTCAGCCGCGAGTCGATATCGATGTATTGATCCTTGCCCTGCTGCTTGAGCTGCTCGAGCTGGTGCCGCAGCTCTTCGTTCTGGCCCTGCAGCTGCTGCACTTGCGATTGCAGCGCATTGAGCTGGTTGACGAGTTCGACGCCACCGGCTTGTGCGCCGCCCTGCCCCTGCTGCTGTTCGAGCCGGGCCACGCGTTCGGCCAGGCTTTCGCGCTGGGCATGCACGGGAAGGGAAAATGCAACGGCGGCCACGAGGGCCGCCGCGCATGCGAAACGAGTCGAAATCATTGACATAGTTTCATCGGTCATATTGACAAGGACGAAGCGCAGCGGTGTTTGGACCTCGCGCTTCGCCCGTTGTTCCGCCTTACTGCTTCGAGGTGTAGACGATCTCGACGCGGCGGTTCTTCTGCCAGCAATCTTCATTGTGCTCGCGGCAGACCGGACGCTCTTCGCCGTAGCTGACGACGTTGAGCTGGCTGGTCGAGGCACCGGCGGCGCCGAGCGCGCTGGAAACCGCATTGCCGCGGCGCTCGCCGAGGCCCTGGTTGTAGTCGCGCGTACCGCGCTCGTCGGCGTTGCCTTCCAGCGTCACCTTCGCGCCCGGGAACTGGCGCAGGTATTCGGCGTGGCAGGCGATCTGCGCCTGGAATTCCGAGTGGATCTCGGTCTTGTCCAGATCGAAGTAGATCACGCGCTGACGCAGGCAGGGATCCTTGTCCAGACTCTCGACGGTGTAGCGGCCCGTGTTGGTCTGCGTCGTGGTCGTCGTCGTGGCTTCCGGCGGCGGCGGCGGGGTCGGCTTGGTCTTCTTGCCGGCGCAGGCCGTCAGCGCGGCGGCCGCAGCGACGGTGGTCAGGAGAACGCGAAATGGGGTTTTCATCGTCATTGCCTCAGTGGTTAGCCATAGGGAGTAGTTCGGTCTCTCGGCATCCTGTCGAGATGTTTTCTTTCTTATTGTCCACGCTGCCGGTACGGGCCCCAGGCCGGCGAACGCACGTCCCCGTCGGCCAAGACCAGCCGTTGACGGACGCGACCGTCCGCCGATACAGCGTAGAGCACGTCGCGCGATCCTTCGGTGGCGGCGTACAAAAGCATGCTCGCGTTCGGCGCGAAGCTCGGCGATTCGTCGAAATTCCCCGGCGAAATGACCGTGTTGCTGCCCGAAGCACGATCCAAAACAGCGATATGATACATGTTTTTATTGCCCTGCGACACGGCGATTTTCTTGCCGTCGTAGCTCACCGAGGGCTTGGCATTCTGGTCGCCGGCGAAGGTCACACGCGACTCGCCGCCGCCGCCGGCAGAGACCTGATAAACCTGCGGTTTGCCGCCGCGGTCTGAGGTGAAATAGATGGAACTTCCGTCCGGCGACCACACCGGTTCCGTGTCGATCGCATAGTTGCGCGTGAGCTGACTCAGCGCGCGACTGCCGAGATCCATCACGTAGATGTCGGGATTGACGCCGTTCGACAGGCTCAGTGCGAGGCGGCTGCCGTCTGGCGAGAACGCCGGCGCGCCGTTGATGCCCTTGCGCGCGGAGACGACTTCGCGCGCGCCGGTGGCGATGTCCTGGATGTAGATGGCCGAGGAACCGCGCTCGAACGATTCGTAGGCGAGCTTGCGGCCGTCCGGCGACCACGCCGGCGACAGCAGCGGCTGGCGCGAGGACACCACGGTCTGCGGGCCGTAGCCGTCGGAGTCCGCGATCATCAGCGCATAGGAGGCGTTGTTGCCCGTGCCGCGCGCGGTGACGTAAGCGATGCGCGTCCAGAACGCGCCGCGCACGCCGGTGATCTTCTCGTAGATCACGTCGGCGACCTGATGGGCGATGCCGCGCATGTCGCTGCGCTGGCCGCTGATCGCGAGGCTGGCGAGGTTCTTCTGGTCGCCGACCGTGAACAGCTCGAACTCGACCTTCACCTCGCCCGCGCCGGCATCGATGACGCGGCCGACGACGATGTAATCCTGCTTGAGCAGGCGCCAGGTCGGGAATTTGATGTCGCTGCCGCGCGCGGGCGTCTCCACGATGTCGGACTTCGGCAGCGAGCGGAACTGGCCGCAGCGGTTGAGATCGTTGCTGACGATGTCGGAGACGTTCGTCTCCGGCGGCGCGCCGCCGCCCTGCCATTGGAACGGCACGACCGCGATCGGCAGCGCCGATGGGCTGCCGTTGACGATGTCGAGCGTAAGACCGCCCTGCGCGAACAAGGGCGTCGCGCACAACGCGAGGATGAACGCGGCAAGCCAGGTCTGAAATCGCTGATACATGTCTTTAAGTTCCGTCGTATCTGAAAATGAAAGTGATGTTGCGCTGGAAGACGCTTTCATAACCCTTGTACGGCAGCGGCTGCGCCTTGGTGACGGCCTGCTTGATCGAATTCTGCGTCACCATATCGGCGTTGCACGGCGAACCGATCGTCGTATTGATCACGGTGCCCCCGGGAATCTGGGTGATCGTGATCGCACAGCGTACCCCGGTCGGCGTCGTATCCGGACGATTCCAATTATCAGTCACCACCTTGACGATCGCTGAACTGTATTCAGCGAGGAGGCTCGTATCGGTGCCGTTCATGCCGGTGCGCGCCTCGGCGGCCTCGGGCACGTCGGCGGGCGGTGCTTTTACCGGCTTGGCCGATGCCTGCTGCTTGGCCAGGTCGTCGAGCTGCTGCAGTCGTTGCTTTGCGAGCTTGAGCTTCTTGTCGTTCTCCGCACGCTCCTTGCGGACTTCCTCGAGCTGCTTCTGCACCTGTTCCTGCTTCTCCTTGGCCTCGGCCTCCTTGCGGTCCTTCTCCTGCTGCAATTCGATCTGCTTCTGGCGGACCTTCTCCTCTTCCGCCTTCTTCGCCTGTTCGGCTTTCAGCATCGCCATTTCGGCGATCTTTTCCTGATCGCGGTTGTCGTTCTTCTGCACCGTCGGCGGCGGCGTCTTTTCCGGCTGCGGCGGAGGCGGCGGCGCCGGAGTGGGCGAAGGCGGCGGCGCAGCGTCTTCCTTCGGCGGCGCGGGCGGCGTCTTGCTTGGCGGCCGCGGCCGCGGCGCGGCGACCTTGCCGACGAGCTCGGCTTCGATGATCGGCCCCTGCAGCAGCGGCATCGCCTGCGGCGTCACCCAGAGCAGGCCGACAAACAGCGAGGCGAACACCGCCAAATGCACCAGCAGTGCATACAGATAGGCGCGCGCCTTGTCGCTGGAAGTTTCCATCGTCTCGTGATCGACCCTCGCGGATCGCTATTGCTTCTTGTCTTGCACGGGCTGACTCATCAGCCCGACCTTGGTGACGCCGGCCTGCTGCAGGCCCGGCAGAATGTCGTAGACCATGCCGTAGCTTGCACGGCTGTCGCCGCCGATCAGTACCGGTACCTGCGGGTTCTGCCGCACGAAGGCGCCGACCTTTGTGATCAGAGCATCCTGCTCGATCGACTCGCGCGGCAGGCTGCCGAGGGTGAGGAACAGCTTGCCGTCCTTGTCGACCGTGATCAGCACGGGTTCCTTGTCGACCTGCACGGCCTTCGCCGTCGACTGCGGCAGCTGGATGTCGACGCCGAGGTTGAGCAGCGGCGCCGTCACCATGAAGATGATCAGCAGCACGAGCATCACGTCGATGTACGGAACGACGTTGATCTCGGCTTTCAGTTTGCGTTTTTTGCGCGTGCGCATGATGGCTTCAACGTGATTCGGCGCGGCGCGGGGTCAGGCGCCATCGTCCGCATGCACCTGCCGCTGCAGGATCGAGGAAAACTCTTCGACGAAGGTGTCGAAGCGCGTCGACAGGCGCTCGATCTTGGTCTGGAAGCGGTTGTACGCCCACACCGCCGGAATCGCGGCGATCAGGCCCATCGCGGTCGCGATCAGCGCCTCGGCGATGCCGGGGGCGACGGTGGCGATGGTCGCCTCCTTCATGTTCGCCAGGCCGACGAAAGCGACCATGATGCCGGCGACCGTGCCGAGCAGGCCGACGTACGGGCTGATCGAGCCGACGTTGGCGAGGAATTCGACGTTCTGTTCCAGGCGATCGAGCTCGCGCGATTCCGCCACGCGCATGCCGCGCTGCGCGCCTTCGAGAATGGTTCGGCCGTCCAGACGGCCGCGTTGGCGCAGGCGCGCGAATTCGCGGAAGCCGGCTTCGAAGATGCTCTCGATGCCGGTCGTGGCGCCGTTCGAGGTCACTTCGCGGAACAGGCCGGCGAGATCCGCGCCGGACCAGAAGCGCTCTTCGAACTCGTCCGCGCCCGCCATCGCCCGGTTGAGCATCGCCCGCTTGCGGAAGATGATCACCCAGGACATGAAGGAAAAAATCAGCAGAAGCAGCATCACGAGCTTGACGAAGATGCTCGCATTGAGCACGAGGTCGAGGATGTTCAGACCACTGGGGGCGGGCATATCGGTCTTTTCGTTATGGGGAAAACTAAGGATTCGGGAACGCGCTGCGGCTTGAAGTCGGCGGCGCCGACGCAGGCCACGCGCACCCGGGCCGTCACCAGCACGGCGCCGTCACTGCGCCGAAGTATACGTTGCGCAAAAGTCATCGAAGCTGAACGGGGTTCGACCGCGTCGATGGTGGATTCCAGCTCGTCGTCGAGCCGCGCCGGCGCCTGGTATTGGACGGCGACGTCGCGCACGACGAAGACCACGCCGAGCTCGTCGCGCACACGCGACTGGTCGATGCCGAGGCTGCGCAGCCATTCCGTGCGCGCCCGTTCGAGGAAGCGCAGATAGTTGGCGTAATAGACGACGCCGCCGGCATCCGTGTCTTCCCAGTAGATGCGCACGGGCCAGGTGAAGACCGGCGCCGCCGCGGCCGTGTCGGTATTCATTCGCCGGATTCGGCCTCACTGCCGTCGAACAGGTCTTCGGGCTGCGGCGAACGCTTCGGCGCCTTCAGACCCAGGTGACGATACGCCTTGCCGGTGACCATGCGTCCGCGCGCGGTGCGCATCAGATAACCCTGCTGGATCAGATACGGTTCGAGCACGTCTTCGATCGTGCCGCGCTCCTCGCTCAACGCCGCGGCGAGCGATTCCACGCCGACCGGGCCGCCGTCGAAGTGGTCGATGATGGTGCCGAGCAGGCGTCGGTCGAGCGCGTCGAAGCCGGCGCCGTCGACTTTCAGCATCTCCATCGCCGCGATCGCGACCTCGCGCGTGATGCGACCGCCCGCCTTCACCTCGGCGTAGTCGCGCACGCGGCGCAACAGGCGGTTGGCGATGCGCGGCGTTCCGCGCGCGCGGTTCGCGATCTCGGCCGCGCCGTCGTCGGCGCAGGCGATGCCGAGGATTTTCGCCGAGCGCCGCACGATCGCGGCAAGCTCGTCCGGCGTATAGAACTCCAGACGCTGCACGATGCCGAAACGGTCGCGCAGCGGATTGGTCAGCATGCCGGCGCGCGTGGTCGCGCCGATCAGGGTAAACGGCGGCAGATCGAGCTTGATCGAACGCGCCGCGGGGCCTTCGCCGATCATGATGTCGATCTGGTTGTCCTCCATCGCCGGATAGAGGATTTCCTCGACCACCGGAGACAGACGATGGATTTCGTCGACGAACAGCACGTCGCGCGGCTGCAGATTGGTGAGCAGCGCGGCAAGATCGCCCGCGCGCTCGATCACCGGCCCCGACGTCGTGCGCAGATTGACGCCGAGCTCGTTCGCAATCACATGCGAAAGCGTCGTCTTGCCGAGTCCGGGCGGACCGAAGATCAACACGTGATCGAGCGCCTCGCCGCGCCGCTTCGCCGCCTCGATATAGATGCCGAGCTGCTCGCGCACGGCCTGCTGGCCGAGGTACTCGGATAATTTTTGTGGGCGGATCGAGGCTTCGAGAGCCTCGTCCTCGCGCGTGGCCGTCGATGAAATCAGGCGGTCGTTCATGTCGTTGCGTCCTGCTGCGCCAGAAACGGATTGCGGATGCGCAACTGCTTGTCGACGATCAGATCGTGCTGCATGTCCTCGGAGTACAGCACGGTGCATTCCGCCTGCCTCGCCGCCGCGATGACGAGCGCATCGTAGAACTGGAATGAGTGGCGGGAAGCCAGCTGCAACGCGGCCTCGTGGGTCGCCTCGTCGACCGGCACGACCTTGCACAATTCGCGCAGTGCTGCCGAGGCTTCTGTGATCTGCACCCAATCCATCTTGAGCTTGCGCCGAGCCACCGCCGCAAATTCGTTCAGTACCTGCACGCTGAGCACACCGCCTTCGGCAAGCAGCGACTCGGCCGCCTCGCTACGTGGGTCGCCTTGCGCGAACGCGTAGATCAGGACATTAGTGTCGAGAAACGCTTCAGCGCTCATTCGCTTCGGCGCGATCGAATTTGAAGCCGCGCGGCAAAGGGCGGCGCAGCTTGCGGATGCGCTCGATCGCCTTTTCACGGCTGCGATCGCGGCTCACAACGAAGTCGCGCTTGCCGGCGATGCCGATCTCGACCTGATCCCCCGGCTTGAGTTCCAGCGCCTCGACCACGGCGGCCGGCAACCGGATCGCGAGACTGTTGCCCCACTTTGCGACCTGCATGACTGCCACACCCTCTGTAGATATACACTAAACAATGTATATCATTTCGCTTTAAAAATCCAGCCGGAACAGGCGTTTCCTCAAATCTCCACCTGCGTCCCCAGCTCGATCATGCGATTGCCGGGAATGCGAAAGAACGCCGTCGCCGGGCTCGCGTTGCGGGTGAGGAAGGCGAACAGCTTGTCGCGCCACATCGGCATGCCGCGGCCGGCCGAGGCGATGACGTTTTCGCGGCTGAGGAAGAAAGTCGTGTCCATCATGTCGAAGCCGAGACCTTTGGCTTCGCAGTTCTGCATCGACATCGGAATGTCCGGATCTTCGGCGAAGCCGTAGCGCAGGACGACACGGTAGAAATCGTGGCCGAGCGCGGTGATCTCGGTGCGCTCGCCGTATTCGGCGACGGGCGTGTCGAGCGTCTCGACGGTCATCAGGATGTTGCGCTCGTGCAGCACCTTGTTGTGCTTGAGATTGTGCAGCATCGCGTTCGGCACCGCGTTGACGTTCGCGGTGAGAAACACCGCCGTGCCGGGCACGCGCAGCGGCGGATGCGCGGTGACGCTTTCGATGAATGGCTCGAGCGCCAGACCGCCCTGGCGCAGCTCGCGCAGCACCAGTTCGCGGCCCTTGCGCCAGGTGCTCATGATCAGGAACGAGACGAGGCCGAGCACGAGCGGAAACCAGCCGCCGTGCTCGATCTTGATCGCGTTCGCGCTGAAGAAAGCGACGTCGATGATGAGGAAGACGACGCCGGCGAGCACGACGAGGGCGCGGTTCCATCCCCACAGGCGCCGCGCGACGACGAGAGCGAGGCAGGTGGTGATCGCCATCGTGCCGGTCACCGCGATGCCGTAAGCCGCAGCCAGGTTCTCCGACGAGCGGAAGCCGACCACCGCGCCGAGGATCAACACCATCAGCGTGCCGTTGACCCAGGGCAGGAAGATCTGCCCCTGCGTCTCCTTCGAGGTGTGTTTGATCGCCATGCGCGGCGCGAAACCGAGCTGGATCGCTTCGCGCGTCATCGAGAACGCGCCGGTGATCACGGCTTGCGAGGCAATGATCGTCGCCACCGTGGCCAGCGCGATCATCGGATAGAGCAGGCCTTCCGGCACCATCAGATAAAACGGGTTCGACACAGCGTCTGGCTTGTGCAGCAGCAGCGCGCCCTGGCCGAAATAATTCAATACGAGCGCGGGCGAAACGTAGCCGAACCAGGCGATGCGGATGGGCTTCTTGCCGAAGTGCCCCATGTCCGCGTACAGCGCCTCGGCGCCGGTCAAACAGAGCACGACGCCGCCGAGCGCAAGAAACGCGTGCGCGCCGTTGTCGCGGAAGAAGACGATCGCGTGCCACGGATTGAGCGCGTACACCACGCCCGGCTCCTGCGCGATTTGGTACAGACCAAGCGCAGCCAAAGTCGCAAACCAGAGAACCATGATCGGCCCGAACGCCGCGCCCATGCGCGCCGTGCCGCCGCGCTGCACCGCGAACAGCACGACCACGAT
>DAIMZS010000072.1:0-2282 GCA_036733825.1 Rudaea sp. | reverse complement strand
AGCGACCAGAAGATCAGCGAGAGCACGCCGAGCACGTTGTCCGCGCTCACCGGAATGCCCTGCTCGCCGAAGGTGACCTGTACGGAATACAGCGGCGAGGTGCCGATGTCGCCGTAGACGACGCCGAGCGCGCCGAGCGCCATCGCGGCGAGCGCCTTGGTGCGCGCCGAGCCGGTGAGCGTTTGTGCGTTGGCTTGCATGAGTACCCCTACGGCAAAAACGAGTCGCAATACGTCGGTTAGCGCAAAGCGGCTTTGAGCGCTTTGCGGATGATGGCTTCGGCGTCGTCGCCGTTCGCGGCGGCGTCCTTGACCAGGCGCGCGGCCTCGGCCGGCTTGTAGCCGAGCTGCTGCAGCGCGCTCGCCGCTTCGGTTTGCGGATCTTTCGGCACGCCTCCGGCGGCGCCGATGGGCCCGGTCAGCGCCATGCCGTCGACGCGATCGCGCAGCTCGACGATGATGCGCTCGGCGGTCTTCTTGCCGATGCCGGGGATGCGCGTCAGCGCGGCGATATCGCCCGACTGCACGAGGCGCGCGAATTCGTCGGTCGACACGCCCGAAAGCACGGCCAGCGCGGTTTTCGCACCGATGCCCGAGACTTTCTGAATCGTGCGGAACAGCACGCGCTCGGCTTCGCGCAGGAAGCCGTACAGCGACACCGTGTCTTCCTTGGCCGCGTAATGCACGTAGAGTGCGACCTCGCGGCCCGCTTCGGGCAGATCGAAGAACGTCGACATCGGCGCCTCGACCTCGTAGCCGACGCCGCCGACATCGATCACCAGCCACGGCGGCTGTTTGGAGGCGAGAATTCCGCGCAGGCGGCCGATCATCGAAAACTTCTCCAGGAGGATGTGGTGCCGCGCGTGCGCGTTGCAAGGGCGACGCCCGCGCGCAGGCGCTGCGCGCTCGCCCGCGCGTGCGCGTGCGTGAGCGCGACGGCGAGCGCATCGGCCGCGTCGGCCTGCAGTTTGCGTTCGATGTTCAACAGCAGGCTGACCATGTGCTGCACCTGGCGCTTCTCCGCGCCGCCGCCGCCGACCACCGACTGTTTGATTTCCTTGGCCGAGTATTCGGCGACGCTCAGGCCATGCGCGACGACCGCGCAGATCGCCGCGCCGCGCGCTTGACCGAGCTTGAGCGCCGAATCGGGATTGCGCGCCATGAACACGCGCTCGATCGCGACCTCGTCGGGCCGGTGCGCGAGCACGATATCGCGCAGCGCGTCGAAGATCTGTTTCAAGCGCAGCGAAAAATTCTCGTTGTCGAGCAGATTCACCGCCGCGTGGAACACGTGCGTCGTGCATCCCGCCGCATCGACGTCGACGATGCCGACGCCCGTGCGCTGCGAGCCGGGATCGATGCCGAGAATACGAGTTGTCGAGCCCGCGCCCATGATCGGTATCTTACGCTGCCGTTACGTGATGAAATCGTTTGTTGCGCAAAAACGTAAGCGTCTGCGTCGCCGCCTCGTCGGAGAACAACAGCCCCGTGTGCGTCGCCGGCACGACGATGTGATCGGCGAGGCCGGGCAACTGCGTCTCCTCGACGCTGACGGTGCCGTCGTGCGGCATCGGCAATGCGCCGAAGACGAGCCCGAGCCCGACCGGCAAGCGCCCGGCGATCACGCCGATCGAACGCTTGCCCTCCCAACGCTCGAACCCTTCGAGCAGCACGCCGAGATTTCTGCCGATGAAGAACGCACCGCCCGGCAGCTGCGCGATGCTGCGCGCGATCGCGCTGCCGCGCAGCGGCGAACCTAAACAAACCACGCAACCGGAAACGAGATTGGGCAGCTTGCGCAGCGCGCGCAACGCCATCAGACCGCCGAGGCTGTGGCAGACGAAGTGAATTCTGCGCGGCGCATCCGCCGCTTCGACCGAGCGCACGAATTCGATGAGCCTGTCGACGCTCGTGTCGTGCGAACTGAAGACGCTCGCATAGTCGAACGAATGCACCGTATAACCCTCGCGCTCGAGACGGCGCTGCAGCGCCGCGAGCGTGAAGGCACGCATCCACAACCCGTGCACGAGGATGACGTGTTCGTCCATAGACGCTGCCGCTGGTCCCCCGTTTCCGTCGTCAGGCCTTGACGGGTTTTACCACACGCACATGCAATTCCTGCAACTGCGCCTCGGCCACGTTCGACGGCGCGCCGGTGAGCAGATCCTGCGCGCTCGCCGTCTTCGGGAACGCGATCACGTCGCGGATCGATTCGGTGCCGGCCATGAGCGCGGCGATGCGGTCGATGCCGAACGCGATGCCGCCGTGCGGCGGCGCGCCGTA
>DAIMZS010000071.1:0-12527 GCA_036733825.1 Rudaea sp. | reverse complement strand
CCGCGCCTCACGCTCCGATTTCTTCCGATCGCACGCGGCAAGTGCCTCTCCAACCCGCCTCTGCGAATCAGCCGCCTGTGCGCTGATGTTCGCCTGCTCAGATGAAATGAACTCTTTCAAGTCCGCAATCTGCTGGACGTCGGTCTGACCGTAGGAGGAATTCACGTTTCCTGCGCTGTCTACCACGCCCTGCGCTTGCAGGCGGGCGAGATCTGCTTGCGCCTGGTCGAGCCTTTCGGTCGACGGCGTCGTGGCGAGGCGCTGCGCATCGCGTTGGCAGTTCGAATCTTCGACGGAATCGCTGATCGCTTGGATGTTCGGGTCCGGCGCGGGAGGTGTCGCAGACGACTTTGCATCGCCATTCTGGCCCGCCGACGCGTTCTTGGACGCGTCCATCACGATCTTGGCGTCCTTGCCGCACGGATTTTGCGAGAACGTCACCGAGCCGTCCGCGGCGGTACATTTGTAGACGGTCTGTGCGCCGACCACCGCCGGGGCGATGCCCAGCAAAACAGCCAAAGCGATCTTGCGCATGCCCGTTCCTCTTTCGGCGCCTGCAAACGATCGTACTGCCGCACGGAACGGCGTACAACAAATCCAGATGTACCGTCATTTCCCACCCGCGAAAGTCGACGCCGGTCATCAAATCCGTCGACGTCGTAGCAGCAAAGTTTTTGGATCGCGCAGGGACCGCTTGCTTTTTCCAATACTTCAATTATTATTGAAATATGAAAGAAGAATCCGCTCTGGATGCCTTGGGCGCGCTGGCGCAACGCTCGCGCCTCGCGATTTTTCGCTATCTGGTCGAGATCGGGCCGGAAGGCGCGGTCGCGAGCCAGATCGCCGAAGCACTGAGCATCGCGCCGACGGCGCTGACGTTTCATACCAAGGAACTCGGCATCGCCGGCCTCACGCGCAGCGAGCAGCAGGGGCGATTCGTCCGCTATACCGCCAATTTCGAGGTCATGAACGACCTTATCGCCTATCTCACCGAAAACTGCTGCCGCGGCGATTCCGCGGCGTGCTGTCCACCGGTAGTTCCGTCCAAATCTGCGAGGAAAAAACATGAACCGGTTTCACGTTCACGTCTCGGTCGCTGATCTCGACCAAAGCATCGGTTTCTATTCGACGCTGTTCGGCGCGGCTCCGAGCGTGCGCAAACCCGACTACGCGAAATGGATGCTCGACGATCCGCGCGTCAATTTTGCGATTTCCACGCGGTCTTCTCAGCACGGCGTGAATCACCTCGGCATTCAAGTCGAAAGCGCGGAAGGACTGCAATCGATCCGCGACCGCCTCGTGCAGGCTGATCGCGCGGTGATCGATGAGAAGGCGACGACCTGTTGCTACGCCCAATCCGACAAGCACTGGGCGACCGATCCGCAAGGAGTTGCCTGGGAGACATTCCACACGCTCGGCTCCGCGCCTGTTTACGGCGAAGATCGCAAGCAGGCCGCAAACGATTCCGCGGCCTGCTGCACACCGCGCGAGCAAATGCTCGGCGAGACATCCGTGTCCGCCTGCTGTGCCAAATCCGCCGAATGAATATCCCTGCAGCGCCGACCAATACGGTGCGGCCATGACGGTTCGCCATGCCTGGCTGGCCGAGTTCGGCGGCACTGCCGCACTGCTCGCCGTCGTCGTCGGCTCGGGCATCATGGGCGAGCAACTGGCGCAGGGAAACGCGGCGGTCGCGCTGTTGGCGAACGCTCTGGCTACCGGGCTCGGGCTGTACGTATTGATCACGCTGCTCGGCCCAGTATCGGGCGCTCATTTCAATCCGATCGTCACCGCCGCGATGTGGTGGCGCGGCGATCGCAACGGCGTCGAGTCGATCGGCTATGTCCTTGCGCAGCTGGCCGGTGCGATTGCCGGCGTCTGGCTGGCGCATCTCATGTTCGATTTGCCACTGC
The DNA here is from genome assembly GCA_036733825.1 of Rudaea sp. GTDB lineage: Bacteria > Pseudomonadota > Gammaproteobacteria > Xanthomonadales > Rhodanobacteraceae > Rudaea. Next base: position 10,614 of record DAIMZS010000071.1, on the reverse strand, counting down.
TGCAGACGGGCGCCAAGGCGCGTAGCGGCGTCGGACAGTGGGTGAGCGAAGCGATCGCGACAGCCGGATTGCTTTCGACGATTCTGCTCGCGCTGCATCATCGTTCGCAGGCGATTCCCGCCCTGGTCGGTTCCTATATCACAGCGGCGTACTGGTTCACCGCGTCGACCTCATTCGCCAATCCCGCGGTGACGATCGCGCGTGCGTTCACGCAGACCTTCGCCGGCATCCGGCCGGCCGACGCCGGCGGTTTCATTCTCGCGCAACTCGCCGGCGGCATTCTGGTCCTCGCTGCGGCACACGCGTTGCGCACGGCGGGCGCGGTTCTGCCCTCAACTACCTCTTCCTCGGAAAGTTCGCCATGAGCGACCGAATTTTCAATGTTCTGTTCCTCTGCACCGGCAATTCGGCGCGCTCGATTCTTGCCGAGAGCATTCTCGGCAAAGACGGCGCCGGCCGCTTTCGCGCGTTCTCGGCGGGCAGCATGCCCAAAGGCGAGGTCAATCCGCTCGCGATCGAAACGCTCGAACGCTCGGGTTATCCGACCGCCGGTTTACGCTCGAAGAGCTGGGACGAGTTCGATGCGCCCGGCGCGCCGGCGATGGATTTCGTCTTCACCGTCTGCAACAACGCCGCCGGCGAAGTCTGTCCGATCTGGCCGGGACATCCGCTCAAGGCGCATTGGGGTATCGAAGATCCCGCTGCGGTCGAAGGCTCGCACGTGCAGCAGATGACGGCGTTCGCAACCGCGTTCCGCTACCTCAAGAATCGCATCGATGCGTTCGTCGCGCTGCCGATCAATAAGCTCGAAGTGTCGTCGCTGCGCGCGCATCTCGATGAGATCGGCCGAACGGACGGCGCATCGTCCGCCGAGTCCGCATAGTTTAGTTCCACGAATTGACCGAAGCTGCGACAAAACACCTCGCCGCCGCGGGGTCGATATTGCCTTTTTCGGCGCCATTGATCGGTCTGGATCGGCATCGCGCGAGTAAAATGTGCGATGTCGAAAATGCAGACAGGAATCGAACCGTGTTCGGAAAAATCGTTGTCATCGCCACTCTCGCCGCGATTCTCTACAACCTCGGTGCGGGGCTGTATTTCATGATGATCGAGAACGGCGGCACGGGCCGTACGGTCGGCGCGCTGACGCGCCGCATCGGCTTGTCGGTGGCGCTGATTCTGTTCGTGATGCTGTGCATCGCCATGGGCTGGATCCAGCCGCACGGCGTGGCGCGCTGATCCGCCGGATCGCGCCGCGGAAATCTCGATGCTGCATCGACTCGCCCTGCTGGTTTTTCTCGCCGCGCTGCTGCCGAATGCGCGCGCGGACGACGCCGCCGATTTCGGCGAACGCCTCGCCGCCTGCGCGGCCTGCCACGGCAAGCACGGCGAAGGCGTGCAGGGTGCCGAGTACTATCCACATCTCGCCGGCAAGCCGGCCGGCTATCTGCTCGAGCAGCTGCGCGGCTTCCGCGACGGACGCCGCGTGAGCACGCAGATGACGTGGTACGTGCGCTTCGCCGATGATGCGTTCCTGCAGCGCATCGCCGAGTACTATGCCGCGTTGCCGCCGCGCACGCGCAGCGCGGACACGGGCGCCGCGCAGCTGACCGAAGAGCGCCGTCGGGTCGCGCAGAATCTCGTCGAGCACGGCGATGTCGCGCATGACGTGCCGGCGTGCAGCGCTTGCCACGGCGCGAATCTCGCCGGCCTCGAACCGGGTGTGCCCGCGTTGCTCGGCTTGCCGGTCGATTATGTGATCGCGCAGTTCGGCGCGTGGCGCGAAGGCGTGCGCAACGGCGCGCCGCCCGATTGCATGCACGACGTCGCCGGCAAAATTCCGGTCGACGATATTCGCGCGATCGCGGTGTACCTCTCGCAGCAGTCGAACGTCGACGGTCTGCGCCCCTCGCCCGCCGGCAGCTTCGTGCCGCCGAAGGCGTGTGGGTCGCTGCCCCATGCGGAGGCGTCGAGATGAAAGCGCTGCGCATCGCCGCCATCGTCGCCGTGCCGTTCCTGCTCGCCGCGCTCGCGATCGGCTTCTTCTTGTTCGAGCAGCAGGGCGGCCTCGCGCCGTATCGGATGCCGAAGGACAGCGGCCGTGTCGTCGCGAACGATGCCGATACGCTCAAGCGCGGCGAATATCTCGCGCGCATCGGCGATTGCCAGGCTTGCCACACCGCGCCGGGCGGCGCGGCGTTCGCCGGCGGGCGCGGCTTCGCCACCGGCTACGGCATGATCTACTCATCGAACCTGACCTCCGACCACGAACACGGCATCGGCGCATGGACGATCGACGAGTTCGCACACGCGATGCGCCACGGCGTCAGCCGGCGCGGTCCGCTGTATCCGGTGTTTCCGTACGAACATTTCGCCACGCTCGCCGACGCGGACATCGACGCGATCTACGCCTATCTGCGCAGCCTGCCGGCGAATGCAAACGTGCCGCCGGCGAATCGGCTCGATTTCCCCGCGAGCTGGCGCAGCGCGCTCGTGCTATGGCGCATGCTGCACTACCGGCCGGAGCCTGCGCCGGCGGCGAACGACAACCGCGGCCGCTACCTCGTCGACGGACTCGGCCACTGCGCGATGTGCCACAGCACGCGCGAGCCGAACGGCGCGCTTGCTACCGGCGGCTATCTCGCCGGCGGACGCATTCCGGGCAGCGGCTGGTACGCGCCGCCGCTCGACGCAAAACAATTGCAGCGGTATTCGATCGAGCAGCTCGCCGGCTATTTGCGCTCGGGCGCGAGCGATCACGGCGCGGCCTACGGGCCGATGGCCGAAGTCGTCTATCGCAGTCTGCAGGCGCTCGATGAGGTCGATGCACTCGCCATGGCGCGCTATCTGAAGAGTGTGCCGGCGCGGCCGCAGCGCGACAAGGAATTCACCTTGCTGCCGGAAGCGCCGCGGCAAACCGTGATGGGCAACGGCGCCGACCTCTATAAACATCATTGCGCGGATTGCCATGGCAGCGAGGGCGAGGGCAAGAGTGGGCAATATCCGGCGCTGCGCGACGCAGTGGCGGTCACCGCGCCCGATCCGATCAACGCGGTGCGCATGGTGCTCTACGGCGGTTTCCCGGCGACGACGGCGCACAACCCGCAGCCGTATTCGATGCCGCCGTTCGTGCAGCAGCTGAGCCCCGCCGAGATCGCCGCGGTGACGAACTACGTGCGCGAGACGTTCGGCGGCCAGCGCTCGTACTTGACCGCCGCGGACATCGAAGCGATGCACGGCATCGTGCTCGACTGACGGAGCCGCACATGCCCCACGCCGTCCAGACCGACCTCGCCTTCATCCTGTTCCTGCCGGCGTTCTGCATCGTCGGCGCGCTGTATTGCTTCTATCCGCGTACGCCGCGCAGCGCGTTGCGTTGGATCGCCGACGTCGCCGTGCTCGCGCTCGCCGCATTCGCGAGCATCCAGGCGATGCGTTGGGGCTTTCGCACGGCGACCGGCGTCGGCGGCGCGCTGTGGAAGCAGGTACTTTCCACGCTGCTTGCGTTCGGGTTTTTCTTCAGCGTGGTTGGCGTCGCTGCGCTTGTACGCGCACGCTGGTTTCGACGTTTTCGTCGCGCAGCCAGCTGACAAGAGCCGTCATTCCCGCGAAAGCGGGAATGACGCCAGGAAAGGACTGCCGGCAGGAAAACGCTAGCCGCGGAACACGTAACCGCCGCGCTTGGTCTCGTCCTCGACCAGATCGACGTCGCCCAATCCCTGCGCCAGCGACGCCGCGTCGCCGCCCTGGGCGAGCTTGATTTTCAGGCGCACCTCGTTGGCCGAGTCGGCGTAGCGTAGCGCGTCTTCGTAGGAAATCTCGCCGGCGTGGTACAGCGCGACCAGGCTCTGGTCGAACGTGCACATGCCGAGGTTGGTCGAGTCCTTCATCACGTCCTTGAGCTTGTGCACCTCGCCCTTGCGGATGTAGTCCGAAATCAACGGCGTACCGAGCATGACTTCGATCGCGACGCGGCGCCCCTTGCCGTCGGGCGTCGGCACGAGCTGCTGCGCGACCACGCCCTTGAGGTTGAGCGAGAGGTCCATGAACAGCTGATTGCGGCGGTCTTCGGGGAAGAAGTTGATGATGCGGTCCATCGCCTGGTTGGCGTTGTTCGCGTGCAGCGTGCACAGGCAGAGGTGACCGGTTTCGGCGAACGCGATCGCGTGCTCCATCGTCTCGCGCGTGCGCACCTCGCCGATCATGATGACGTCGGGCGCCTGGCGCAGCGTGTTCTTCAGCGCGTTCTCCCACGAGTCGGTGTCGATGCCGATCTCGCGCTGGGTGACGATGCAGCCGGCGTGCTGGTGCACGTACTCGATCGGGTCTTCGATCGTGATGATGTGGCCGGTCGAGTTCTGGTTGCGGTAGCCGATCATCGAGGCGAGCGAGGTCGACTTGCCGGTGCCGGTCGCGCCGACGAAGATGATGATGCCGCGCTTGGTCATCGCCAGCTGCTTGATGATCGGCGGCAGGTTGAGTTCTTCGGTCGTCGGAATCTTGCCTTCGATACGGCGCAGCACCATGCCGACGTTGCTGCGCTGGTAGAAGCAGCTCACGCGGAAGCGGCCGACGCCGGCGAGCGAGATCGCGAACTGGCATTCGTGCGTCTTTTCGAACTCTTCGCGCTGCGAGGGCGTCATCACGCTGAGCACGAGGTCGCGCGACTGCTGCGGCGTCAGCGCTTCTTTGGTGATCGGTCCTATGCGTCCGGCGATTTTGATCGAAGGCGGCAGGCCGGCCGTGATGAACAAGTCGGACGCCTTCTTGTGCACCATCAGCTTGAGATAGGAATTGAAATCAGCTGGGCTCATGGCGGTTCTCGGAGTCAGGCGTTCGTTGAGGATACGAGGATCACTTGAACACGTCTTTGTTCTTGGCGTAGACCGACGCTTCCTGGCGCGTGACCTGGCCGCGCTTGACCAGGTCCTGCAGGCACTGGTCGAGGGTCTGCATGCCGAACGCGCTGCCGGTCTGGATCGTCGAATACATCTGCGCGACCTTGTCCTCGCGGATCAGGTTTCTGATCGCGGGGATGCCGACCATGATTTCGTGCGCCGCGATGCGCCCGCCGCCGACCTTCTTCAGCAGCGACTGCGAGATGACCGCGCGCAGCGATTCGGACAGCATCGAACGCACCATCGGCTTTTCGCCGGCCGGGAACACGTCGATGATACGGTCGACCGTCTTCGCCGCACTCGAGGTGTGCAGCGTGCCGAACACGAGGTGGCCGGTTTCCGCGGCGGTCAGGGCGAGGCGGATCGTTTCCAGGTCGCGCAACTCGCCGACGAGCACGTAGTCCGGATCCTCGCGCAGCGCCGAGCGCAGCGCTTCGTTGAAGCCGTGCGTATCGCGATGCACTTCGCGCTGGTTGATCAGGCACTTGTTCGCGGTGTGCACGAATTCGATCGGATCCTCGATCGTGAGGATATGGCCGTACTCGTTCTTGTTGATATGGTCGACCATCGCCGCGAGCGTGGTCGACTTGCCCGAGCCGGTCGGGCCGGTGACGAGGACCAGGCCTACCGGCTGCGCGATCAATTCCTTGAAGATCTTCGGCGCGGCGAGGTCGTCGAGCGTGAGTACCTCGGAGGGAATCGTGCGGAACACCGCACCCGCGCCGCGGTTCTGGTTGAACGCGTTGACGCGGAAACGCGCGAGGCCGGCGATTTCGAACGAGAAGTCGATTTCGAGGAATTCCTCGTAGTCGCGGCGCTGCTTGTCCGACATGATGTCGTAGACGAGCGAATGCACCTGCTTGTGCTCGAGCGCCGGCATGTTGATGCGGCGCACGTCGCCGTCGACGCGGATCATCGGCGGCAAGCCGGCCGAGAGATGCAGGTCGGAAGCCTTGTTCTTGATCGAGAACGCCAAAAGTTCCGCTATATCCACGCGCTTCCCCCGCCATGCTTGCCGTAGTGGTTGGCGGAAGTATAACGTGCAGGACAGACAACGATGTGTGCGGGATTCATGGATTCGAGCGCAAATTACCGGGTTGTGCGAGAACGCGTGGCGGCCGCCGCGCAACGCGCCGGGCACGAGGTCACCCTGCTTGCGGTGAGCAAGACCCAACCGGCCGCCGCCGTGCGCCGGCTCGCCGATCTCGGCCAGCGCGCGTTCGGCGAAAACTACGTGCAGGAAGCGCTGGCCAAGCAGCGCGAACTCGCCGACCTCGATCTCGAATGGCATGCGATCGGCCCGCTGCAGTCGAACAAGGCGCGCGAGGTCGCCGCGCATTTCCACTGGCTGCAGACGCTCGACCGGCTCAAGCTCGTCGCCGCGCTCGACCGCCTGCGCCCGGCCGCGATGGCGCCGCTGCAGGTGCTGATCCAGGTCAACATCGACGACGAGGCGAGCAAGTCCGGCTGTGCGCCCGGCGAGATCGGCGCCCTGGCGGCGGCGATCAGCGCGGCGCCCAGGCTCGCCTTGCGCGGATTGATGACGATTCCGGCGCCCGATCCCGACCCGCGCCGGCGCGAGGCCACGTTCGCGCGCATGCGGACCTTGTTCGAGGAACTGCGGCGCGACCACCCTGGCGCGGATACTCTATCCATGGGCATGTCGGAGGATTTCGAGGCGGCGATCGCCCAGGGCGCAACCCTCGTCCGACTCGGCTCGGCCCTATTTGGACCTCGCAACCGATGACTATTTGGTATACTGCGTCACAGTTTCAGGGGGCAAAAGGTCAGCCGGCTGCCTCGCCGGAAATATCGATTGCGAGCAAACAGCGGGCGCACTTTCCTACGATGAAACGCGGGTTGCCACTTCGCGCTGGACTCCTCCAGATCGCGTCCTGGTTGATGGGCGCAGGGCTGCTCTGCTCGCCGTTGGTCGGTCATGCGCAAACCCAGGCGGACGGGCTGAGCAGCTCGGCGGAATACATCGCCGCGTTCGTGCGCTACGTGCACTGGCAGGACGAGGAACGCCTGGAAACCTGGAACATCTGCATCGTCGGCGACCTGCCGCTCGAGCAGGACCGCGCCTATGCCGATCGCGTCGTGCGCGGCAAGGCGTTCAAGGTGCGCCGCATCGACACGGACACGCCGCTGGCCGACTGCCAGGTCGTCGACCTCACCGCGGCCGACACGGCCACGGCGGCCAAGCTGCTCGCGCGCACGCGCCACCTGCCGATTCTCGCGATCGGCTCGGGCGCCGGATTCTGCTCGGCCGGCGGGCAAATCTGCCTGCACCTCGGCGAACGCCTGCCGGCGGACCGGCAGAAATTCGAAGTGAACATTTCGGCGATGCGCGACGCCGCGCTCGGCGTCAGCGCCCGCCTGCTGACGCTCGGCTCGGCGCACACGGCCGACAAGGACGTGCCATGACCGCGAGCCGGCCCATGCACGAGCCCCTGCCCGCGACTGCCTCGGCCGCGCACATCAGCCGCGCGCTGCTGTCGATTTCCGCGCTCGCGGTGCTGATCGTCGGCGCCGGTGCATTCCTGCTCAGCTATCACTTCCTGCACGAGCAGACCAAGCGCCATCTGCAAACGCTGATCAGCTTCGCGGCGAGCGAAAGCCGCAGCGCGATCGAATTCCGCGACACGAAGACGGCGGCCGAAATCCTGCAGTCGATCCCGAAAGCCGAAGGTATCGCCTTCGGCGAGATCCGCGACGCCTCCGATATCGTCCTTGCGAGCATCGACTCGCGCGCCGACGGCGGCATCGGCGAGTTCGCCGACTGGATCGGCAGCGAGCGCGTGAGCCAGGACGTGACCGTGGAAGGCCGCCGCATCGGCAGCGTGGTGCTCGAAGGCGGCGGCGAACCGATGCTGCGCACGCTCAGCGGCTTGTCGGTCTGGTTCGTGCTCGGCACGCTGCTCGTCGCGCTGTGCGCACTGGCCCTGGCGCGCGCGTACACGCAGCGCTTCACCCAGCCGATCTTCCAGCTGCGCGCCGTCGTCAATCAGCTGATCGAGAACCGCGACTTCAGCCAGCGCGCGCCGCCGTCTTCGCTCGCCGAGGTCGAAGACCTGCGCAGCGAGTTCAACGTGCTGCTCGAAGAAATCAGCATGCGCGACCATCTGCTCACGCAGAGCAACGCCGCGCTGCGGCGCGTAGCCTACGTCGACGCGCTCACCGGCCTGCCGAACCGCGCGATGTTCGAACCTGCGCTGCAGAGGACGATCGAAATCTGCAACCGCGGGCGGACGCGCGCGGCCTTGTTCTATCTCGACATCGACACGTTCAAGTCGGTCAACGACAATCTCGGCCACACGGTCGGCGACGAATTGCTCAGTCAGATCGCCGTGCGCCTGCGCGCCTGGCGCCCGCTGGAAACGACCGCGACGCGCATCGGCGGCGACGAATTCGTCGTCCTGCTCTCGCCGCTGGCCCACGACGCCGACATGCACGAGATTCTCGCCGACCTGCACGCCGAGCTCGAAGTCCCGCTGGAGTACGAGGGATTCGTCATTCATCCGGGCACGAGCATCGGCGTCGCGGTGTATCCGGATTCCACGCGCGACACCGAAGAACTCGTGCGCGTGGCCGACCAGGCGATGTATGCGGCCAAGAACCGCCGTTACCAGCAGGGTCTGGTGACGCGCTGGCGAGCGCTGCAGAACATCGATGAAGAGCCGACGAACGTGTCGGGATAACACGATCGACCGCAAGGCAAAATCCGTTTCGAGATTTCACAGGTATCAGACATGCAGGCCAGTTCGAATTTCATCGCGCCGCGCGCGCGCCGCCTTTCCGCTTTCACGTTCACTTTTCTGCTCGCCGCGCTCGCCCTGCTTGCCGGATGCGCGACGCCGCCTAAGCCGACGCTGGCCCAGCGCCAGACGGCGACGCTGAGCAAGCTCGGTTTCAAGAAAGTCGACGACGGCTGGCTGCTCATCCTTCCCGACCGCATCTCGTTCGAGTTCAACAAGGACGATCTCAAGCCCGAATTCCACAAGACGATCGCGGATTTCGCGCACGAGCTGCTCAACGTCGACATTCGCCAGCTGCGCGTGGAAGGCCACACCGACAACCTCGGCGCACGCGAATACAATCTTGCCTTGTCGCAGCGCCGCGCGGACGTCGTCGCCGACGCTTTCCTCGCCAACGGTTTCGCCGCCCGCGATGTGGAGCGCAAGGGAGTGGGCTCCGACCATCCCGCGGCGGACAACAACACGCCGGAGGGCCGCGCGCAGAACCGGCGCGTCGAGATCATCGTCGTCTCCGCTGTGTTGGCCACGCCATGAGCGCCCTGACCTCTCGCATCGCTTTCATCGGCGGCGGCAACATGGCGCGCAGCCTGATCGGCGGACTCGCCCGCGCAGGCGTGCCGGGCGCGCAGATCACCGTCGCCGAACCGAACGCGGAGCCGCGCAGCGCCCTCGCGCATGATTTCGGCGTCACCGCGTACGCGGATGCCGCCGACGCGGCGCGCGACGCCGACGCGATCGTGCTTGCGGTGAAACCGCAAGTGATAAAAACCGTATGCGTGTCGTTGCGCGACGCGGTGAAGGCGCGCAAACCGATGATCGTGTCGATCGCCGCGGGCATCCGCATCGATCAGATCGCCGCGTGGCTGGGCGAGGATCTCGCGATCGTGCGCACGGTGCCGAACACACCTGCGCTGATCGGCGCCGGCGCCACCGCTCTCATCGCCAATGCACATGCCGATGCGGCGCAGCGCCAGCTCGCGCAAAGCCTGTTCGAAGCCGCCGGGCTGACCGTGTGGATCGACGACGAGGCGTTGATGGACACGGTCACCGCGCTGTCGGGCTCAGGCCCCGCGTACTTCTTCCTGCTCGTCGAAGCGCTCGAAGACGCCGCCGTCGCCCAAGGCCTGCCGCGCGACACCGCGCGCGCGCTCGCCGCGCAAACCTGCCTCGGCGCCGGCCGCATGCTGCGCGAAGACGGCGAAGCCCCGGCCGTGCTGCGCCGGCGCGTCACCTCGCCGAACGGCACGACTCAAGCCGCCGTCGAAAGTTTCGAAGCCAACGACCTGCGCGCCATCATCGCGCATGCCGTCGCCGCCGCGACCAAACGCGGCCAGGAACTTTCCGCGCAGATGGGCGACTGAGTTCCATGCCCAATCTGGTCAACGATGCGGTGTTCCTGATCGACGTATTGTTCAGCCTGCTGATCGGCGTTTTCCTGATCCGCGCGATGCTGATCGCGGTGAATGCGCCGTTCTACGATCCGGCCTGTCAGTTCGTCTACAAGCTGACCAATCCGCTCATCGCCCCGATCCGGCGCTTTCTGCCGCGCCGGGGAAAGATCGACATCGCCTCGCTGGTGATCGCCTTCGTACTCGCGCTGATCGAACTCGCCCTGCTCGCCGCCGTCTCCGGCCTGCGCTACGGCCCGCTCGGCTGGCTGCTCGCCGCGCTGGCCAATGTGCTCAATCTCGCCGTATGGATCGCACTGCTGGCTCTGCTGATCCGCGCCGTGCTGAGCTTCTTCACTCGCGAGCGCTATTACCCGAACGCGCAGGTGCTCGTACTGCTCACCGAGCCGATCGTGCGGCCGTTCCGCAATCTCATACCGCCGGCCGGCGGATTGGATTTCTCGTTTCTGCTCGCTTCGGTCGCGTTGATTCTGATTCGACTCATCGTCGTTGCGCCGTTGGCGGAGCTCGCTGCGCGGCTGTAGCACCGGTGCATTTTGGTCCGCCGTT
>DAIMZS010000070.1:2872-12566 GCA_036733825.1 Rudaea sp. | reverse complement strand
CCGGGCAAAGTCGGCCTGGGTTCGTTCGACGAGACGGCCGAGTTCAAGAACGTGAAGATCACGACGCAGCGATGAAAACCAGCCTCGACTCCGTCTCGGCCGCACGGCCAAAAGCACACACCTTTCCGATCAACTATTGCGTGGTCGCCGCCGGGCGGCCTGTGCGAAAACTTCGTTGTTGCCTGAAGTCTTCTGGAAGGTTCGGGCGGAAACGGACTGCGGACAACTGAAGCCAGGCAATGTCATTCATCGATGCCGAAACAGCGGGGAAGCGGGAGTACGACGTGATCGTCGTCGGCTCCGGCGCAGGGGGCGGGCAGATGGCGTACACGCTCGCGATGGGCGGCGCGCGCGTGCTCATGCTCGAAGCGGGGCGCAAGTATGATCCGGCGACCGAGACGGCGATGTTCCAGACGCCGGATCAGGCGCCGCTGCGCGGCGTCGACACGCCCGACAAGCCATTCGGTTTCTACGACGCGACTATTGACGGCGGCTGGCAGGTGCCCGGTGAGCCCTATGTCTCCGCCAGCGAGAAAGAAGGCGAGCGCTTCGAGTGGTGGCGCGCGCGCATGCTCGGCGGCCGCACCAATCACTGGGGCCGCGCCTCGCTGCGCAACGGTCCGTACGATTTCAAACCGTACTCGCGCGACGGCCTCGGCGTCGACTGGCCGATTTCGTACGCGGACATGGCGCCGTATTACGACAAGGTCGAGATGCTCGTCGGCATCTACGGTTCGACCGAGGGCTTGGAGAACACGCCCGACTCGCCCGATGGCGTGCTGTTGCCGCCACCGAAGCCGGTCATCAGCGATCTGTTGATCCGCAAGCACGGATCCAAGCTCGGCTTGCCGGTGGTGCCTTGCCATCGCGCCGTCGTCACCCAGCCGCTCGACTGGAAGAACATTCCGGCGAAACTGCATCCGGGCAACGCCGCCGCGCAGGACATCCTCGCGCGCGACATGCGCAAGCGCTCGCCCTGTTTCTGGGCAACGCCGTGCGGCAACGGCTGCTCGATCCGCGCGAATTATCAGTCGACGACGGTGCACCTGCCGCCGGCGCTGGAAACCGGCAAGCTCGACATCGTCACCGACGCGATGGTCGCCGAGGTGCTGCTCGGCAAGAACGGCAAAGCCTCGGGCGTGCGCTTCGTCGACAAGCGCAGCGGCGGTTCGCGCGAGGCGCGCGCGCGCGTGGTCGTGCTCGCGGCGAGCGCGTGCGAGACGGCGCGCATCCTGCTCAACTCGAAGTCGGCGCAATTCCCGCAGGGCCTGGCCAATTCGAGCGGCACCGTCGGCAAGTACATCATGGACACGGTCGGCAGCAGCCTCGCCGGGCAGATTCCGCTGCTCGAAAGTCTGCCGCCGCACAATGCGGACGGTGCGACCTGGGGGCACATGTACGTGCCGTGGTGGGAGTACAAGACGCAGAAAGCCGGCAAGCTTCCATTTGCGCGCGGCTACCACATCGAGTTCTACGACAACCGGCGCATGCCCGATTTCTACACGAACGCCGGGCTGGAATGGCTGACCGGCGGCAGCTACGGCGGCAAACTCAAGCAGGACGCGCGCCGCTATTTCGGCTCGATGGTCAACTTCGCCGGCCGCGGCGAGATGATTCCGAACGAGGAGTCCTATTGCGAGGTCGATCCGCAGGTCAAGGACAAATGGGGGATTCCCGTGCTGCGTTTCCACTGGAAATGGTCGGAGCACGAAACGCGGCAGGCGGCGCACATGCAGAAGACGTTCGCCGATCTGATCGAGGCGATGGGCGGGCGTCCGCACAAGCCGCCGCAGAGCGACGGCGCCAAGGCGATCGCGCCGGGCGGCAGCATCATCCACGAAGTCGGCGGCGCACGGATGGGCGAGGACCCGCGGCGCTCGGTCGTCGACAAATGGTGCCGCGCCTGGGACGTGAACAACCTGTTCCTCGCCGACGGCTCGGTGTTTCCGTCGAACGCCGACAAGAATCCGACGCTGACGATCATGGCGAACGCCTGGCGCGTCGCCGACCGCATTCTCGATCAGATGCAACGCAAGGAGCTGTGATGGACCGCCGTACGACACTCAAGTGGATGGTGGCCGCTGCGGCCGCATTCCCGCTCGGTCAGTTCGTGCCATTGCACGCGGCCGAAGGCGCGCAGGCTGCGAAACCTTATGGCACCGATCCGAAGCTGATCGACGCCTTTCATCCCGGCGAGTTGTGGCCGTTGACGTTCACGCCCGCGCAGCGCCGGCTGGCGACGACACTGTGCGACACGATCATCCCCGCCGACGAAACGTCGCCGAGCGCGTCGGCCGTCGGCGTCGTCGACTTCATCGACGAATGGGTCAGCGCGCCGTATCCGCAGCAGGTCGCTGACCGCAAGCTCGTGCTCGAAGGGTTCGGCTGGCTCGACGCGGAGGCGTCGCGCCGATTTTCCAAATCGTTCGCCGCGCTCGATGCAAAACAGATCGCCGCGATCTGCGATGACATCTGCTATCTGCCGAAAGCCCACGCCGACGTGGTCGAGGCGGCGAAGTTCTTCGCGCGTTATCGCGACCTGACCACCGGCGGCTTCTACACCACGCCGCAGGGACGCAAGGATCTGCAGTACATCGGCAACATACCGTTGACCCGTTTCGACGGACCGCCGCCGGAAGTTTTGAAAAAAGTAGGTCTCGCATGAACGAATCGACTCTTCAATCGCGTCGCCGTTTTCTCGCGGCGCTCGCTATCGCCGGTGTGGCAGGCGTGGCCGGTGCAAAAGAAGCGCTTAGCAGCGGAACTCCGGTGCGCTGGGTGCCCGGCATGGAGCTGTACACGCTCGGCCTCAAACCATCCGACGATATCGCCGCGGCGTTCAAGGCGCTCGCCGCGCTCGGCTACCGTGAAGTCGAATTTTCCGGCCACTACGATCGCTCATTCGCCGACTTGAAGCGCGCGTTGGACGGCGCCGGGCTCGTCGGACCCGCGCTGCACGCGCTGCCGCGGCCGGCGAAGGGGGCGTGGGATCTGACCGGCGACCTGGCGAAATTCGCCGCCGACGTGAAGACGCTCGGCGTGTCTTTCGTCGTCGTCTCGATTCCATTGCTGCCCGACCGCATCTACAACGTGCTGAGCAATCCGCCGAAGGGTTTTGACGTCGCCGCGGTGTCGAAGCTGTTCGCTTCGCTCGAGGCCGACGACTGGAAACGCACCGCCGATCTGCTCAACGCCAAGGCCGCGGTGCTCGCCAAGCATGGGCTGCGGCTGGCGTATCACAATCACGGCGTGGATTTTCTCGCGCTGCCGGGCGATACGAACGGCTTTCGCCTGCTCGTCGAGCGCACCGATCCCAAGCTCGTCAGCTTCGAGGTCGATATCGGCTGGGCCGTGTCGGCGGGACAGGAACTGCCGGCGTTGTTCCGTCTCGTCGGCGACCGCGCGCGGCTGCTGCACCTCAAAGACACCAAGCGCCTCTCGACCTCGGTGATGGAACTCGCCTCGACCGATGCGGGCACAGGCATGGTGAAGTGGAACGAGGTCGTCGACTTCGTCCGCCGCCATCCGGTCGAGCATATGTTCGTCGAACAGGAAGAACCGTTTCCGACCACACCGATGGATGCGGCAAAGATTGACTACGAGTTCTTCACCCGATTGTTTGCAGGGGGCAAGTGATGCGCATGCGTACGAAAAAATTCCGTGGGGCGGCACTGGTGCTGTTGTCGATGGCGCTGATGAGCGGCTGCGCGACCGACACTGCCCGGTCTGCCAAGAAGGCCGACGGTCCGGGCACGCTGGTCGAGGTCAAACCGTTCGCCGATATCGATGCGTCGGTCAAAGACCTCGGCGCCGAAGCCCTGCGCGTGCTCTATCGCTCCTCCTCGAGCGACGGCCAGCACACGGTCGTCTCGGGCGCGCTGTTCGTTCCGGGCGGCACGCCGCCGGCGGGCGGCTGGATCACGCTGGCGATCGCACACGGCACGACGGGCATCACGCCCGAGTGCGGGCCGACGCTGTCGCCGAACATGCTTGGCCAGGTCGCGCTGGTGACGAAATTTCTCAAAGCCGGCTACGCCGTCGCGTTCACCGACTATCAGGGCCTTGGTGCGCCGGGCATCCACGAGTACCTCAATTCGAGAACGGAAGCCTACAACGTCATCGATTCGGTGCGCGCGCTGCGTAACGCCAAGCCCGGGGTGATTTCCGACCGCTGGGTCGCGTTCGGCGGCTCGCAGGGCGGCGGCGCGTCGTGGGCCTCCGCCGAGCAGGCGCCGGTGTACGCGCCGGAGATGCATCTCCTCGGCGCGGTGAACGCGGTGCCGGCCGCGAACATCGCGGGCTACGCGCAGATGGCCGAAGACCAGACGATGACGCCATTCCAGAGCGCCGCCTACACCGCGCTCTTGATCGCGCAGGGTCGCGCACATCCGGATCTCGACCTCGACCTGTACCGGCGCGGTTCGGTGAAGACGAACGCGGAAGCGCTCATCCAATGCCAAGGTCCCGGCCTGAAGGACCGCGCGCGCGCCGTCGGCGAGATCAAACCCGAAGAACTGAAGCCGGCCAATCGCGCGGCGACGCTCGCGCTCAAGGCGCGGCTCGAAGACCTGGCCGTGGCCAAGCGCAAGACCGACGTGCCGATGCTGGTGATTTACGCGGGCAAGGACGAATACATCAAGCCCGAGTGGACGAAGAAAGCGATCGAGGATGCCTGCAAGCTCGGCACGAAGATCGAAGTCGAATTCGAGGCAGACAAGACGCACGGCACGTTCGACTATTCCAGAGTTCTTCCGTGGCTGCAGGATCGGGTCGACGGCAAGCCGCTGAAGAATCCGTGTTGAACGAGAAACTCCGTATTTCTCTGCTTTCCCGTTCGTGGTGAGGTATCGAACCACGAACGCAATCTCGGCGTGAAGTTCGCCCTTCGATACCTCAGGGCGAACGGCTTTTCAATCTGACGTTAGCAATATATCGGAATCGCCTGATGAAACCTAATACTGTGCTCGCCGCCGCTTTGATGCTGTGCCTCGCCAATGTCGCCGCCGCGGCCGAAGAAGAAAAATGGCCGACCGGCTACAACGACACGCCGCTGATCCCCGGCACGAAATGGCATGTCCATGACGGCGACCGGCCGCATCCAAAAGTCGTTGCGCCCGGCGCGGAAGCCGGTAAGCCACCGGGCGATGCGATCATCCTGTTCGACGGAAAAAATCTGGACGCGTGGCAGTCGGACAAGGGCGGCGGCCCGGCGAAATGGAAAGTGGAGAACGGCTATGTGGAAGTCGCCGGCGGCACCGGCGATATCGTCACGCGGCAGAAATTCGGCGATTACCAGCTGCACGTGGAATTCCGCGAGCCTTCGCCGCCGAGCGGCAACAGTCAGGGGCGCGGCAACAGCGGCGTGTTCCTCGCCGGGCTGTACGAGGTGCAGATCCTCGACAGCTACGACAATCCCACCTACGCCGACGGCCAGGCCTCGGCGATCTACGGGCAGACGCCGCCGCAGGTCAACGCATCGCGCCCGCCGGGCGAGTGGCAGAGCTACGACATCGTGTTCACCAGCCCGCGTTTCGCCGACGGCAAAGTGGTGTCGTCCGGCTTCGTCACGGTCTTCCACAACGGCGTGCTCACCCAGGATCACACCGCGCTGCTCGGTCCCTCCGTGCACCACGCGCTGCCGAAATGGCAGCCGCATGATCTGGCGATGCCGATCAAGTTGCAGGACCATACCTTCCCGGTGCGGTTCCGCAACATGTGGATCCGTCCGCTCGGCGGGCAGTGAGCGACGAGACGACGATGGACAGATCCCGGCTTTTCATCGCGAGTTGCATCTCGCTGGTCACCACCTCGATGGTCTTCGCGATCCGCGGCGACATCGCGACCGACATGGCCGCGGCGTTTCATCTGAGCAACGAACAGCTCGGGCTGATCTTCAGCCCGGCGTTCTGGTGCTTCACGATTTCGATTCTGATCAGCGGCGCGCTCGTCGACGTCGTCGGCATGCGCGCGCTGCACGTGCTGTCCGCGGTCGGCTATTTCGCCGGCATCGCGCTGGTCGTGTTCGCCGCGCGACCCGAAGCGCCGGTGGCCTCGGTGTTCGACCATCCGGGCACGACGATGGTGTACGCGGGCTTCATGATCATGGGCCTGTCGCAGGGCCTCGTCGAAGGCGTGATCAATCCGCTCGTCGCGACCATCTACAGCGAGCGCAAGACGCAGCGCCTCAACATGCTGCACGCCTGGTGGCCCGGCGGCATGATCATCGGCGGCCTCGTCGCCGTGGCGATGACGGCGGCCTGGCACGCGCGCTGGGAAGCCAAGCTCGCGGTGATTCTCGTGCCCGCGCTGGCCTATCTCGCGATGGCGCTGTCGCTGCGTTATCCCGCCACCGAGCGCGTGCAGAACAACGTGCCGACGGCGGACATGTGGCGTGAAGCGCTGCGGCCCGGATTCCTGCTGCTGTTCGCCTGCATGTGGCTCACCGCGGCGATCGAGCTCGGTCCCGACCAGTGGTTCCCGGCGGTCATGCAGACGCTCGCGCCGCAACTGCAGGGCGTGCTCTATCTCGTTTACACCGCGGGCTTGGTATTTCTGCTGCGCACGTTCGGCGGCGGCATCGCGCACGGCGCGCCGATACTCACGCTGCTCGCGTGTTCCGCGCTGGCCGGCGTCGGCTTGTATTGGCTCGGCGGCCTGCAGGCGGGCAGCGGCAGCGCGATGGCGTTCGCGGCGGCGACCGTGTTCGGCATCGGCAAAGCCTTTCTCTGGCCGACGATGCTCGGCGTCACCTCGCAGCAGTATCCGCGCGGCGGAGCGCTGCTGATGGGCTTGATGGGCGGCGCGGGCATGCTCTCGGTCGCCGTGGCGCTGCCGGTGATGGGCGCGCGCATCGACAGCTTCGGCCCCGGCGCCGCGCTGCAGATGATGGCCGCGCTCGCGCTGCCGCTCGTCGTCGTCTTTGCCGGACTGTATCTGTATCGGGCGCGGCAGCCCGCACAACTCTGACCGCCGGCGGCAAGAGATAGCGATGGCGCGCAAACTGCGAATAGGGATGATCGGCGGCGGCCCCGGCTCGTTCATCGGCCGCATCCACCGCATCGCGGCGGAACTTGACGGCGAAGCCGAACTCGTCTGCGGCGCGTTCAGCAGCTCGCCCGAACGTTCGCGCGAAGCGGGTGAAACCTATCATCTGCCGGCCTCGCGCGCGTACGCGAGCTATGCGCAGATGATCGCGGCCGAGAAGGCGCTTCCCGTCGGCGAACGCATGGACGTCGTCGCGATCGTCACGCCGAATCACGTGCATTACGAGCCGGCGCGGCTGTGTCTGGAAAACGGCTTCCACGTCGTCGTCGACAAGCCGATGTGCTTTTCCCTCGACGAAGCCCGGCAGTTGCAGGAGATCGTCGCGCGCACGCGCCGTCTGCTCGCCGTGACCTACACCTACAGCGGTTATCCGCTGGTCAAGCAGGCGCGCGCGCTGGTCGCGGCCGGGCGCATCGGCGCGGTGCGGAAAATCTACGTCGAATATCCGCAGGGTTGGCTGTCCACCGATCTGGAGCACAGCGGGCAGAAGCAGGCGAGCTGGCGCACGGATCCGGCGCGGTCCGGCGCCGGTGGCGCGATCGGCGACATCGGCACGCACGCGGCGCATCTCGCCGAATATGTGAGCGGACTGCGCATCACCGCGATCGACGCCGAGCTGTCGACCTTCGTGCCCGGCCGGCGCCTCGATGACGACAGCGCGATGCTGTTGCGCTTCGAGAACGGCGCGAGCGGCGTGCTGTTCGCCACGCAAGTCGCGGCCGGCGAGGAGAACAACATCCGCATTCGCATCTACGGCGACAAGGGCGGCCTCGAATGGCAGCAGGCCGACGCGAACTCGCTGACCCTGCGTCTGCTCGACGCGCCGACGCAGGTATTGCGCGCGGGTTGGGGTTATCTGGAAGCCGTCGCGGCCAGCAACTCGCGCACGCCGCCCGGCCATCCGGAAGGCTATCTGGAGGCGTTCGCGAACATCTACGCCACGTTCTTCAAAGCGGTGCGCGACTACGAACGCGATCCCGCCATCGACTATCGCGACTACGATTTTCCGAACGTCGACGACGGCGCGCACGGCATGGCGTTCGTCGACGCCGTCGTGCGCTCCGCGCACTCCGACAAAAAATGGACGGCTTTGTCATGAAAACGATCAAAGGTCCGGCAATCTTTCTCGCCCAATTCATGGGCGACAAAGCGCCGTTCAACAGGCTCGAAAGCATTTGCCGCTGGATGGCTTCGCTCGGCTATTTGGGTGTGCAGATTCCGAGCTGGGACGCGCGCTGCATCGATCTGCAGCGCGCCGCCGAAAGCAAGACTTATTGCGACGAAATCAAAGGCGTCGTCGAAGCGTGCGGCCTGCAGATCACCGAGTTGTCGACGCATCTGCAGGGTCAGCTCGTCGCCACGCATCCGGCCTACGATGCGCTGTTCGACGGCTTTGCGCCGGAATCCGTGCGCGGCCATTCGCGCAAACGCACCGAATGGGCGGTCGACCAGCTTCGCCTCGCGGCGCGCGCGAGCGCAAATTTGGGGTTGAGCGCGCACGCAACGTTCTCCGGCGCGCTGCTGTGGCATACGTTTTATCCGTGGCCGCAACGTCCGGCCGGATTGGTCGAAGAAGGTTTCAACGAGCTGGCGCGGCGCTGGAAGCCAATTCTCGATGCGTTCGACGACGCCGGTGTCGACGTTTGCTACGAAATCCATCCGGGCGAAGACCTGCACGACGGCGTGACCTTCGAGCGCTTTCTCGAAGCGACCGGCAACCATCGCCGCTGCAGAATGCTCTACGACCCGAGCCATTTCGTCCTGCAGCAGCTCGATTACCTGCAGCACATCGACTTCTACCACGAGTTCATCCGCATCTTTCATGTCAAAGACGCGGAGTTCCGTCCGTCCGGAAAATCGGGCGTGTACGGCGGCTACCAGAACTGGATCGACCGGCCCGGACGCTTCCGCTCGCTCGGCGACGGCCAGGTCGACTTCAAGGCGATCTTCTCGAAGTTCGCGCAGTACGATTATCCCGGCTGGGCCGTCGTCGAATGGGAATGCGCGATCAAGCATCCCGAAGACGGCGCCAGAGAAGGTGCGCCGTTCGTGCGCGATCACATCATCCGCGTGACCGAGCGCGCGTTCGACGATTTCGCCGGCACCGGCGCCGATCGGGATTTCAACCGCAAGGCGCTCGGCATCGCATAAAGCTACGTACGCCGGGGCTTGCCGGCAGGGGAGAACAGATGGCGCTGCGTTATGCGCTCGCAGGAAACGAAAGCTACCGATATCCGCTGCACATCGGCCAGCTGCTGCGCACGGCGCTCGACGACCGCAGCGGCAACGAGATCGTCGGCAGCGACGGGCGCCGGCACTCGTACGCCGAGTTCGGACGGCGCGTGCACAAGCTGGCGAACGTTCTGAAGTCGCTCGGCGTCGACAGCGGCGATGTCGTCGCCGTGATGGATTGGGACAGCCATCGCTACCAGGAATGCTATTTCGCGATTCCGATGCTCGGCGCGATTCTGCAGACGGTCAACGTGCGCTTGTCGCCCGAGCAGATCGTCTACACGCTCGAGGACACGCAGGCGAAGACGCTGCTCTTCCACGCCGACTTCGCGCCGCTCGTGGAGCAACTCGTGCAGCGCGTGCCGGGATTGCAACGATTCGTGCTGCTTCACGACGGCGGCGCGGCGGACGCGCGCGT